>CANFZC010000022.1 GCA_947451475.1 Flavobacteriaceae bacterium
AGCTGTTCCTGAGCCAATAATACCAATTTGAGGCAATACAAAACTATATGCTCCAGTCGTTTTGTTAAACGATATATCATAAGTTCCAGGCGTTACCACCATAGCAGCACCTCCTTGAGTAGCCGTTCCCGTTGGGAAACTTGCAGACCCCCAAGTAACAGCAGATGAATTGTTTTTTCTAAACAACAACGTTCCTGCAGTTAGGGCAACATTGTTTAGGGAATAATGTATTCCATCAACCGTAAGCAAGGCAGTGTCCTGATTGACACCTGGACCAGCACTACCCGAAATACTAATGGCATCAAAGCCAGTGGCTACAGCATTAAAGCTAAAAGCTCTAGTAGAAATATTGAAAGTAACATCATAAATGCCAGCAACCACATTTATATTATTTCCATTCAAATTCGCAGTCCCTGAAGGAAATGTGTTAGCCCCCCAATTGGTTCCCCAATCGGCATTTTGTCTAAATTTTGCCCCACCATTAGAAAAGGTGAAGTTTGATAACGTAAAATTCACGTTATCTGTTGTGCTCATCACAACATCCGTCGACCATCCACTTACAGCATCACCGATCATCGAGATGGACTGCGCACTGCCATTTATTGTGAAAAATAAAATAGCAATGGTGAAAAAAAAGAGTTTTTTAATCATAAGATTGTTTTTTTGTTAATATTTGATTAATTGTTTAATTACATAAACTTATCATAAAATTCTATTAAAAAAACAATATGATAATTTTACCTGTTACTATATCGTTTTCGTGTTGAAAAGTTTTTGATTTTCATGAATTTAAAAGTAAAAAAACTTAATTTTTTAGAGAAAGGTAGCGCGACAATTAACTGATTGCACTAAAAAGCTAGGCACTTCGATTGAAGCCATAAAAAAACCCTAACTACCTTTATAAAGTAATTAGGGTTTTTATGGTGGTATCTCCAGGAATCGAACCAGGGACACATGGATTTTCAGTCCATTGCTCTACCAACTGAGCTAAGATACCGTTGTTAATGCGGGTGCAAATATAGAATGATTTTTAATTTATCCAAAACAATTATTGAAAAAAAACTATTCTTACCTTTGCCGTCATAAAAACCTAAGCATGCTTTTAGCCATAGATGTTGGAAACACAAGAATTAAAGCCGCTGTATTTGAAGCCAATACACTTTTAGAAGTAGGTGTTTTTCCAATGGATGAACTCCGCCAAAAAATTGAATTTATTTTACAAAAGTACCCAAAAATAAAGGATACGGTACTAGCTTCTGTGGGTAATACTAGTAAAACCAACCTAAGCTTTCTAGAAAAAACGACAAACTTACAAGTCCTTTCGCATCAAAGTAAATTTCCTTTTCAAAATCAATACACTACTCCCACCACTCTTGGAATAGACCGCATGGTGCTAGCTGCAGGGGCCGTTTTCCAATTCCCAAACCAAAACCGCCTAATTATTGATGCCGGTACTTGCATAACCTATGACTTTGTAGACCAACATAATCAATACCTCGGTGGAGCTATTGCACCTGGTATCCGTTTGCGATATGAAGCACTTAATCAATTCACGTCAAAACTACCACTACTCCAAAAAACCGATCCCGATAATTACATCGGCAATTCAACTGCTCAATCCATTCATTCTGGAGTGATCAATGGTACAATTCATGAAATTGACGGGTTTATTGAAGAGTATAAGACACAATACGCTAAATTTATCATAATTTTAACGGGTGGCGACTCAGATTTTTTGGCTAAACGATTAAAAAATACCATATTTGCCCATTCAAATTTTCTACTCGAAAGTTTGAACCAAACTTTTCAATACAATCAAAAATGATTAAAAAAATTATAGTAAGCTTCTGTTTACTTATCTCATTGACTGCTTTAGCCCAAGAAGGAACCTCTTCTCCTTACTCCTTTTACGGAATTGGTGATATCAAATTTAAAGGAACAGTTGAAAACAGATCCATGGGAGGACTTTCCATTTTTCCAGACAGTATTCATATCAACCTGCAAAACCCGGCACAATTAGCCAGTTTAAAACGCACCAATTTTTCAATCGGAGCCACCTATTTAAATACTAAATCGAAAACCGAAACACAAAGTGATAAAGCCCGAAGAACAGCACTAGATTACCTTGCCGTAGGGGTGCCACTTCGAAAACTTGGCCTTGCTTTCGGACTAATACCTTATTCGTCTGTAGGTTATAAAATTCAAAGCATTACAGAAACCACTGTTGCAAACGAAAAAGAAGTATTAACCAACCAATATTATGGTATAGGCGGTGTAAACAAAGTCTTCTTTGGCGTTGGATTCGGTCTAACAAAAAAAATAAACTTTGGCGTTGATGTACAATACAATTTTGGTAAAATCGAAACGACCAATACAACGACAAAAACCGTCAATAATGATTTTGTACAAGACGGTACCCGTGAATTAAATTCATCCGACCTACGAGGGGTTAATTTTGATTTGGGTATTACCTATCAAACAAAATTAAATAATAAATTATCGCTATTTAGCAGTATAAACTATACCCCACAATACAGCCTTACCGTAAACAATTCGAGAACCATAGAAACCTTCCAAAGTCTATCAACTATAGGTACTGTTACTAGCAGTGTTCAAGCAGACGTTGCCGATACTACCATAAAAATACCCTCCAAATTATCGTTTGGAACCGGTTTCGGTGAAACAAAAAAATGGCTATTGGGTGCCGAAGTTACCTTACTTAACACTAGTGTAACCAACAACCGCTTTACCGATATTAGTGGAAGCACTTTTGAAAATGCTGTTCGCTATAGTGTAGGAGGATATTTTATCCCAAATTACAATTCTTTTACAAGCTACGCCAAAAGAGTTACCTACAGAGGAGGTATCCGTTACGAAAACACCGGACTAGTAATTAAAAACAAATCCATCACCGATTGCGCTGCCAATATTGGCCTAGGCCTTCCTATGAGAGGTACTGTATCCAATATCAACATCGGTCTTGAAGTTGGCAAAAGAGGTACTAAATCCTATAATCTAGTTGAAGAAAATTATGTAAATTTATCCATCGGTTTATCCTTAAGTGACCTCTGGTTTGTGAAACGTAAATTCGACTAACACCCCATTTATTATGAAAGCATTTTTTTCAATTCTTGCCACATTAGTAATAATGAACAGTAATGCTCAGAAATTTGACTGTACTTCAAAAACTAAAGAATACCAAGACTTAATTAAATCCAATAAAGTAGCAGAATCGTATAATGATTGGAACGAAGTTAGAAAAAATTGCCCTACCGAAAACGAATCTATTTATACGGATGGCATTACGATTTTAGACTATAAAATTGACAACGTTACTGCCGTCGAAGAAAAAGAAAAATTAGTTCGCGAAGAAATGAGTTTATACGACCAATACTATAAAAACTTTCCTTCTTCCATACCACAATATGAAGCGCTTAAAGCCATGGCTTTGTTCAATCGTAAAATTGAGGCCGATAATGAAATAGTGGATCTGCTAAACAGTGCTTTCACAAAAGCACCCAAAAGCATCACCGAAGCAAATGTCTTTTACACGTACTTTAATCTAAATTATGCCAAATACAAAGAAGATAGTAAAACTTATACTTCTGATATGGTATTAGACAAATACATGCAAATCAACACACTACTAGACGCTTTAATTAGTTCCAACCCAACCAAAAGCAGTGATTATAAATCGGCTCAAAGAGGTATTCATGCATTGGCAAAAGACATCACAAATTGTGATGTACTGTCCGCCTATTATGAAAAAAGATTTGATAGCAATAAAAATAATGGAGATTGGTTAACGACTGCCCTAGCCAATTTTACAGTAAAATGCAGTGGTCAACCCATATACAACGCAATGGCTGAAGCAAATTACAAATTAAAAGCAACCACAAAATCGGCTTATTATTTGGCTAATTCTTCTATGAAACAACGTAAATTTCCAGAAGCTATTAAATATTTCACCGAAGCAGAAGCGCTAGAAACTAATCCCCTGGAAAAAGCTAAACTCGATTACTCTTTAGCCACAGGACTCCTAAGTGGAGACAAACCTAAAGCCAAAGAATTATTGCTAAAAGCAGTAGCACTAGATCCAAAAATGGGTAGAGCCTATTTATTTCTAGCCGAACTTTATTCCAATAGCGCTGAGGAATGCAGTCAAACCCCATTTCAAAAGAAAGCAATCTACTACTTAGCGCAAACCACTATCAACAAAGCAGCTTTAGCCGAACCAATTTTAAAAACTACAGTTCAAAGGATGACAGAATCGTTATCCACTAAATCCTTAACTCCAACCGAAATCACTAATGAAAAGATGAATGGTAAATCCATGAAGATTGGATGTTGGATTAATGAAACGGTAACTTTCCCTTCTAATTAATGAGCTTTTGTTACAGAAATAGTATTCCTTTACTTCTTTGGCTACCCATTTGCCTTGTCATTGTTGCTTGCGAAAGCAATTTCAGAGAAGTTCAAAAGATGGGAGTAACGGAGTTCACTCCAAGTGGAGATGCCGATTCCATTAATTTAAAATACACCGACTCCGGGAGAATAACAGCCAATTTGATAAGCCCAAAAATGCTAGACTATAGCGCGGTAGAATTCCCTTTTACAGAATTTCCAAACGGTATGCATTTAACGTTATACGATAAAAATGGCAAACAAACGTTTATAGTAGCGGACTACGCAGTTTCGCACATGAAAACCAACTTAATTGACCTGCAAGGAAACGTCAAAATATCAAATCAAAGCGGCGATGTCTTAGAAACCGCTCAATTATATTACGATAAAAAAAACGAATGGTTTTTTACCGAGAAAAAGTTTAAATTTACTTCGACCAAAGGAGTTTCTTTTGGAGAAGGTATCGACTTTAGTAAAGATTTCAAAAAAGTAAATTCTAAAAAAATATCCGGACAAGTACAATCGGAATAAGCAATTATGAAATATTTAAAATTCACACAGTACGCCTACTTAATAGCCGGAATTCTAGTCGCTATCGAAAGTTTTAACCAATACAAATCAGGCAATACTAACCAAGCAATAATAATGGGCCTATTTACATTGGCTGCTATTTTCCTGTTTTTCTTTAGAAGAAATTTTGCCAATAAATTTCAAGAACGCAACAACAAACAATAATTTATGCAAATCGGAATAATCATACTGTGTCTGATACTTTCCGCTTTCTTCTCTGGAATGGAAATAGCTTTTGTTTCCTCAAATAAAATATATCTTGAAATCGAGAAAAAACAAGATGATTTTATTTCCAAAATACTAACTAAACTAACCCAAAAACCTTCAAAATTTATTGCCACTATGCTAGTAGGCAATAATATTTCTATGGTAGTTTATGGCTTTTTTATGGGTGATTTAGTATTGCAATGGTTTGAAACTTCTAATTTTCATTTTAAACCCTTACCTAGTTTATTACTGCAAACAGTCCTTTCAACTCTAATTGTCTTAATAACTTCTGAATTTTTACCAAAAGTATTTTTCCAAATTTATGCCAACAGTTTTATAAAATTCTTTGCTTTACCAGCTTATTTTTTTTACCGACTCTTCTATTACATTTCTTCTTTTATAATCTGGATCTCAGATTTTATCTTAAAGAAATTTTTTAAAACAGAAGGTGACCAAATAAATCTTTCGTTCAGTAAAATAGAATTAGGCAATTACATTTCTGAACAAATGAATGCAATGGATGACAATCAAAGTGTAGATTCAGAAATTCAAATATTTCAAAATGCTTTAGAATTTTCTGCTGTGAAAGCTCGCGATATTATGACGCCTAGAACAGAATTAGTCGCCATTGATTTACACAGCTCAATTACCGATTTAAAAAATCTTTTTGTTGAAACAGGCTATTCTAAAATAATCGTTTATTTTAACTCACTAGACGATATAGTAGGATATGTCCACTCATTCGAATTGTTTAAAAAGCCACGCAGTATAAAATCAATTATGATCCCGGTTGAATTTGTTCCTGAAACCATTTTTATAAAAGAGGTGTTAAACTTGCTAACTAAAAAACGTAAAAGTGTAGCCATTGTTTTAGATGAATATGGTGGCACATCTGGTATCGTTACGATAGAAGATATAGTTGAAGAACTTTTTGGAGAAATAGAAGATGAACATGATTCTGATGAAACGTTAATTGAAAACATTTTAGAAGATGGGAGTTACTTATTTTCAACCCGTTTAGATGTTGAATACATTAATGAAATGTACAAACTCCATATTCCAGAAAGCGATTCCTATGGAACTTTAGGGGGTTTTATTGTAGATTTTTATAAAGAAATCCCTCAAAAAGGAGCACAAATAACTATTGGTAATTTTCAATTTTTTATAGAACAAGCTTCAAATAAGAAGTTAGAATTAGTAAAATTGACCCTATTAGACTAATTTCTTAAAAAAATCAAAAAAATAAATGAAATTATAACTGTGTGAGTATTATTATTTCACAGATAATTGTATTTTCGCAAACTGAATTAAAAATTAACATATATAGAAATGGCAGTTTTATCAAAAATTAGAAAACGTTCTGGTTTACTTTTATTACTAATTGGTTTTGCGCTACTATCTTTTGTAGTTCAAGATTTATTTACCAAAGGTTTTAAAAGTTTATCTAAAGATGTAGGTAGCGTTAACGGAAAAGATATTTCTTTTGAAGACTTTAGAGTAAAAGTAGCTAACACCGAAAAAAATAGTCAAAATCAAGGTCAAACAATGACTTCGATGCAAGCTTCTAACCAAGTATGGAATCAAGAAGTTAATGTAGCTCTATTGTCAGCTGAGTTTGAAAAATTAGGTATTCGTATAGGCGAAAAACATATAATTGAAGTATTCAAAGCAAATCCTCAAATTGGGCAAAATCCAATGTTCTTAAATGCTGCTGGAAAATTTGATTTAAATAAATTTAAAGACTATTTCAAAACAAATCCAGAAGGTCTTCAAATGTTAAAAGACCAAGAAAAGGATGCTGAACTTAATGCAAAATACCAAATATACAACTCCTTAGTTAAAGGAGCTATGTATACCACTGAAACTGAAGGTAAGTTAAAATACGAAGCTGAAGCAAACAAAGTAAGTTTTGACTTTGTAAACGTGCCTTTTTCTAGCATAAAAGATAGTGATGTAAAAGTAAGCGACGACGAAATAGTAGCTTACATGAAGACTAAAGAAAAAAAGTTTAAATCAGAAGAAACACGTGAACTGGATTATGTCTTAATTGAAGACAAACCTTCTGCGGCAGATGAAGCTGAAATCAAAAATAAAATAAACTCCCTTTTAACTACTCATGTAGAATTTAAAGAAGGTAAAAATGATACCATTCAAGGTTTTGCTTCTGTAGCAGACAATGCAGAATTTGTTAACTTAAATTCTGATGTTCCATTTGATTCTACTTATGTAAGCAAACAAGACCTGCCAGCTGAACATGCTGATGCATTATTTGCTTTACCGACGGGTCAAGTATACGGACCATACATGAAAAACAACTACTATTGTCTATCAAAGGCAATAGGAAGAAAAGCAGGAGCTAAAGTAAAAGCTAGTCATATCTTAATCAGCTGGGAAGGAACTAAAGTCCCTAACAAAAAAGAAAAAAGAACTAAAGAACAAGCCAAAGCTAAAGCGGAAGGTTTGCTTGCTCAAGCAAAATCAAACCCAGGAATGTTTGCTATTTTAGCCATGACAAACTCTGATGACTCATCAGCGCAACAAGGTGGTGATTTAGGTTACTTTGGTCCTAATCAAATGGTAAAACCATTCAACGACTTTGTTTTCAATAATGCTATTGGTACAATTGGTTTAGTTGAAACAGAATTTGGGTACCATATTATTAATGTTACTGATAAGCAAGATGCGGTTAAGCTAGCTACTATCGCTCAAAAAATTGAGCCTTCTGAAGCTACAAATGATAAGATTTATGAGCAAGCTACTAAATTTGAAATGGAGGCAGCAAGTAAAGATTTTAGCGCTCTAGCTAAACAAATGAACTTAACAGTAACACCTTCAATTAGAGTAAAAGCAATCGATGAAAATTTTGGCACTGTTAACAATCAAAGACAAATTGTTAAGTGGGCTTTTGATGGTGAAACAAATATTGGCGATGTAAAACGTTTTGAAATAGTAAATGTTGGCCACGTAATTGCTAAACTTAAAAAAGTTACTGAAAAAGGTTTAATGTCAGTAGAAGAAGCTAGACCTCAGGTAGAGTTAATTTTAAAAAACAAAAAGAAAACCGAGAAAATTAAAGCCAAAATGAATGGATCTTCTTTAGCAGCTATCGCCGCTTCTAATAAGGTAACTGTTCAAAATGCAATCGATTTAAATATTGACAACCCTTCAATTCCAAATGCTGGATACGAACCTAAAGTAGTAGGTCTCGCATTTTCTTCGAAAGCGGGTCAACTATCTAAACCTATTGAAGGTAATGCTGGAGTTTATGTGATTGCTACAAAATCAGTTATTAAAGCACCTGCTATTAAAGACCATAAAGAATATATAACCAAAGTACAGCAACAAGTTCTTAACTATGCTGGAAGAGTTATGCCAGCTCTTAAAAATGATGCTGATATAGAAGATAACAGAGCTGATTTTTATTAATAATTAGCTACATTATACTATAAAAAAACCTGAAGTCTTACTTCAGGTTTTTTTATAGTATCATATCTTCATAAGGAATGACGATTTCATATCCTTTTTGTTCAAAATAAGATTTAGGATTATCTTTCGAGATACTTAATACAAAATCACCTCCCCAAGCACCTAAACTTTTAATCACGCCATTAAAATCTGGAAACAATGCCTCCTTTACAGTAGTTAACTCTAAAACAACACTTAACTCTATTTCATGTTGCTGTAAAGCAAAAGCAAATTCTTTTGGGTCTTTTGCCTCCAAAACTTTATCGGTAAGATCATTAAAAATAGTTAATAATTTATCAATATTATTGTTTTTGCCAAAATAGGATGTAATAGCATTACGACTATTTTGCTTTTTATTGAGATAAACAAAAAATAGTTTGTCTGCAAAAATAGGATTGAATTTTACAACTTCAACAATTGGTTTATCATTAACTAATTGATATAAGATAGCCGTATTATTTTGAGCACAAGCAACATCATATCCACTACCTCCAAAACTGCTATTAAGCAACTCAAAGGCATCAATTTGCAACCATTGAGCAATATTGTTAATTAAAGTAGAAGAGGTCCCCAATCCCCATTTTTTTGGAAATGTCAATTCAGTACTAATTCGATATCCATTTCCATTGCTTATATAATCAGGATTTCTCTTATAAGCATCGTGTAATATCTCAACCAATGTAGTCTTAACACTGTCCGATTCGAAACTAGCTTTTTCAATTATTTCCAAAAAAGAAATCTTGTCTTCAAACCAAACACTGCCATCGCTGTCATAACTTATCCATTCAATAAGTTCTTGTGTGCCTTCCTCTACAATTAAATATTGTCCAAATTTTGTAGGTAAAGCAAATGCCTTGGCACCATCCAAGACTACATATTCACCCGTAATAAGTAATTTTCCGTTACTATAAAAAGTTTGTTTCAAATGACTATTTTCTTAAATTCTCTATCAGCGCAACAACAGTAGCGTGAGATACAGTTTCGTTCACAAAATAAGCTGCAATAGCCTTCCGCTCTTCAGAAGTTGCTTGGTACTGATTTAATATATTGTTCAAATGCATCTTCATATGCCCCTCTTGAATTCCTGTAGTGGTCAAGGAACGTAATGCCGCAAAGTTTTGTGCCAAACCAGTAACAGCCACAACCTGCATTAACTCTGCAGCAGTTGGTTTTCCTAAAATCTCTAAAGCAATTTTTACTAAGGGATGTAAGGTCGTCAGACCCCCAACCGTTCCTAAGGCTAGCGGAATTTCCATCCAAAATGTAAAGACGCCATCTTCAATTTTAGCATGCGACAAACTAGAATACGACCCATTTCGTGAAGCATAAGCATGCACTCCCGCCTCTATAGCCCTAAAATCATTCCCTGTAGCTAAGACTACGGAGTCAATCCCATTCATTATACCCTTATTGTGCGTTACTGCACGAAATGGCTCAATCTCAGCTATACGAACAGCTTGAACAAACTTTTCGGCAAATTCTTGAGGATTATCTATTTTCTTTTCAACCAATTCTTCTACTTTACAGGATACTTCCGCTCTAACTATACAATTTGGAACATAATTAGATAAAATACTCATTACAATACTAATCTCTTTTTCTTCTAATGTAAATCCTGCATAATCCTGCGCCTCTTGTTTTAAAGCACTAGCTAACTGCTCCAAACATGAATTAATAAAATTAGCCCCCATACTATCTTTAGTATCAAAAGTAACATGAAGTTGATAGTAGTTCTCTAACTCAGCTGTTTTATCTCTAAGTTCCAAAGAACGTATTCCTCCACCTCGTTTCTGCATGTTTTTGGTGATGCTCTCTGTAGAAGCCAACAAATTCTCTTTTACATTTTCAAAAAACAACTGCAACTTCGCAGACTCGCCAATATATAAAAAATGAACCTGTCCGATCTTCTCCGTATTCAGTACGGTTGCCTTAAATCCTCCACGGGTGCTCCAAAACTTGGCCGACTTTGCAGCTGCGGCCACCACAGAGCTTTCCTCAATAACCATGGGAACGGTATAATAAGTACCATTAATTAAAAAGTTCGGAGCTATACCCATCGGCAAATAGAAATTACTAATAGTATTTTCTATAAACTCATCATGTAATTGTTGAAGCTTTACATCACTGTTCCAATATTGTTTAATTATGGCAACGGTGTCAACTGAATTAGTGAAATAGTTCGTGGCAATCCAATTGATTTTTTCTTCTTTGGATAATTTAGAAAAACCAGCAACAGCATTATTCATAGGATCAATATAATTGTATTGTTACAAAGATAGTTTATAGCTAGTGTAATATAAAAAACTTAAGGGCGGTAATTAGTTAGTCTTCGGTTCAGTCGACAAAGGAGTAGGCACCACACCTTGATATTCCGTCTCCTTTAAATCCTCGGTTTTCTTTCCCAGTTGTACTTTTGGATTCTCTTGTGTACCGGTTACCTTAATCGGAATCCCTATGATGCCTAGTGGCGGTAAGCCCAATCGCATCTTTATATTTAAATTCCCATCAAAACTAGTTTGTCCTTCTATTCGGGGTCTAAATCCGGCTACTTTAAATTTAAATCGCTCAATAGTAATAATGTTATTTTTAATAGTGGTTTTTATATCGACTTTGGAAACATCAGGGTCCTTAATCGCATTCTTACCTGTTTTATCACTTACAGCACCAAACAGCTTAAATCCTTTCATCTTTACTTTCTTCACTGATAAGGTTCCACCTCCCGTTAAAGAAGGATAAATAGGAAGCATATTAGAATCCAAAACACCTGCAACATTATAATCTAAAGACACTATGCCCTCGGCACTCTCCGCCGCAGTTGCCATTTCTCTAAATAATTTGACTTCATTATACGCTCTTTTAATATCAAAATCCTTAGCGCTAACTTTAAAATCAAAAGTCGCTTTTTCAGGAGTCTGACTTCCATAAATTAAATTCATTACAACATTACATCCAATCATATCAAAACCTGAATTTCTTAATTCCATTTGCCCATGCTTTAGTGCCAGAGCTCCTTTTAGATTTTGTATTTGCAAGTCTTTAAAATTAATTTTAGTAGCAGTAGCATTAAATTGTAAATCAAAATTAGAGGGAATAACCACAACTCCACTTGAAGTAGCCGGGTTAGGTACGTTACTTTTGCTTGAATCGATAACGACAGCCGACGTTTCTGCCATGAATTCATCAACATTAATGTAGTTTGAAACCAACTTAAATTCGCCTCTTAAAACCGCTTTATCAGTTAAAATAAAATCTATTACATTACGCAAACTACCATTCATTACAAAATCAGACTGACCATAAACCGCTTTGAAGTTGTTGAATTTCATGTTTTCCTGCTCAAAATCAAAGAGGCCTTCCTTGATTATAAAAGGTTTCGGTAAAAACTCTGATGTCGTCTTAATATCTCTCAATACTAAAGTGCCCCTATTTTCCAATTTATTATAATGTCCATTTATCGCATTATTCTGAGTTCCTTTAAAAGAAACATCAGCTTTGATATAGCCCGCCAAGTCTAATCCTTTTTTAGAAAAAACTTTATATAATTTCGCTAAATCCAATTCACCTTTGGCTTTAATATCATAAGCAATGTTGTCAAAGTTTTCCAACTTAGCGCGCAAGTAAATGGGTTTGTCTTCAAACACGAAAGAAGCCGGATGTATACTTATGTTCAAATCTTGCAACGTCCCATTTTGATCGACAATAGCAGCTAAAACGTTTATTTTCTGAATAGGGTTTGGATAATAAATAGATTTCACATAACCATTCTTTAAACGTACCGATCCGTTAGTAACCGGAATTTGATTGTTCTTCTTGTCATATACGCCAACTGACTTGATGTCCATAGTTAAAACACCGCGCAAGTCCATATTTTCGAGACCAATAGCCCGATCCATTTTTGCTAAATCAATCTTAGTATTAATTTGAGCCATTATCTTAGGTTTAGATAACCCCTCTGTTTTAAGTATTGCTTTTACATAATCCGTACCTACATTAAAAAAAACAGAATCAACAGTTACTTTCAATTGCTCCGTATCTAAAGAAGGTAATTTTGTGTCAAAATTTAAAAAGATATTAGAAGCAGGAAAGGGTGCATTCTTATAAGACACAAAACCATCCCTAATTTTCATAGCAAAAGACAAATCAGGTTTTTTATTTTGAGAGGCTATGTATTTCCCCTTTAAAGTCAGCGCTAAATCGGTACTACCTTTCACCTTTGATTTTTCTAACCAAGTAACGTATTGAGGAGGTAAAGCTGTAAAAAAGTCATTCAACTTACTGTCTTCTGATTTGATTGCAAAATCCATATCATACCCATTACTCAAGAAATCAAACTTTCCTTTAAATTCTACAGGCAACTTATTAATCTTCAAATTATTTTGTTGGAAAACAAAGGCTAAGGAATTCGTGTTGATTTTAGTTATTAAATCGGCATTTACTCTTTTGTTTTTTAGGTACTGTTGCCCTCCATAACTAAAATCAAACGAATCAATGCTAGCCTCAGTATATAAATCAAAAATAGCTTTGTTTAAGTCTCCATTTCCTTCATAATTAAACCCTTTAGCATTAATCAATATTTTGGTTGATTTATCATCATAAATCAAATGACTGTTTTCTATAGCAATCTTTTCTAGTCGCAATGAAGTCGAACTAGTCGTGTCTTTTTTTGTTTCCTTTGCATCTGAATTATATACATTATAGTTGGCCTCTCCTTTAGCATTAACTTTTACATTCATCAATGCATTTGAAACATAGATCTCATCGATATTAATTCTTTTGTCAAATATCAAATTTTTGATATTAATGCCAAACGATATTTCATTGGCAGAAACCAATGTTTCATCCTTATACGGCACCGATCCTTGCAAAGAAAAGTCGGTTAACGTCAATGTTAAGGATGGAAAATGATTATAAAAAGAAAGATTGGCTTCTTTAAAATTTAATTTTCCATTAAGCTTTTGATTGGCAAACATTTTGACCTCCTCCGCTATCCTTCCTGGGAAGAGAATCGGAATAATAAAAAGTAAAAGTAACAGAGTACCAAAAGTAATTCCAGTTACTTTAAATATCCTTAAAACTACTGATTTTGATGGCTTTTTCATACGGCAAATGTACTATTCCAAAAAGTGACACAAAAGTTAAATACTATAATTTTTATAAATATAAAAAAAGCCACGCTATATAGCGTGGCTCTTTAAAATAATTATATAACTTACTAACTATTCTTTGATCAATTTCAATGTTTTAGTATTGTTATTAGCGTCAGATACTTTAACTAAATAAAGACCTGCGCTTAAGTCAGCAATAGAGAACTGATTGTTTTCTGTAGAAACAAAAGTTTTCACTAACTGACCAGAAACGTTATAAACTTGTGCACTTGCAAATTCACCTTTAATAGTGACAGTAGATGCAGCAGGGTTTGGATATACAGAGACAGTAGCTAAACCAAATTGATTAACAGCTAAACCATCCGTAAAGCTATACGCTTTTGTTAAGTTATTAAAAGTAATATTCCATGTACCAGCAGTTGCAAGGATATTGTTAGTACCAGGTGCACCGGTAGGGAAATTATTCGAGATGTCTGCAGCCCCCCAAGAATTAGCCCAATCATGGTCTCTTCTAAATTTACAGCCTTCAGTAGTCATAACAACATTAGTAACAGCATAGTTAACACCATCTGTAGTAGTTAAGTCAGTATCTACTCCCCAACCACCTACAGCAGCTCCAGTCAAACTGATAACTGGGAATGAAAAACTATATTCTCCTGTAACTATGTTTAATTTAGCATCATAAGTACCTGCAGGATCAACTGAAATATTTGAACCTCCTGGTGTTCCAGTAGGGAATGTAGGTGCAGTACCATTACTTCCCCATGAAGTAGCCCATGCATGATCTTTACGGAATTTACAATCGTTAACAGTTAATGCAATATCATTTAAACGGTAATTATCGGTATCAACTGGCGTTAAGTCAAAATCAAATCCGTCTCCCCAACCACCTACGGCAGCTCCAGTTAAACTTACTAATGCATATAATGGCGCAGCTGTAAAAGCATATTCCCCAGAAGCAATATTTATACTAATTGTAGTATAATTACCAGCAGTAACAGGAATAAGATCGGTATCACTTGTAACTGTACCTGCAGGGAAATCAATTCCACCATATATTGCTCCATCTATTTCAAATTGTACAGTACCTGCAACTAATGCTGCATTTGACACTGTAAAGGTAGATAAATCTAACGTGGACATTAATATACCCCCTGGAGTTGTAACTCCAGTTCCTATCAATTTCACAACAGGTATTGGAGCACCGCCAGCAAAATTATACTCTCCTGTTACACTGTTGAATGTTACATCATATGTACCAGCGATACATGGAATGTTGGCACCGTTTTGAACCCCAACTCCCGATGGAAATTTCAAAGCATCTCCAGCAGCTGGTCCCCAGTTTACTGTCCAAGCGTGGTCCGCTCTAAATTTAATTCCTCCGTCAGTAGCAGCAGTAGCTACTGTGATTGTAGATGTCCAGTTAACACCGTCTGTTGATACCATGTCAAAATCATGTCCATCTCCCCAACCACCAACGGCTTCTCCTGTGATAGAAACCACTGTTTGGGCATTAATGTTGATTGCAGTAAAAATTAATGCAATAAATAATAGTAATTTTGTCTTCATAATTTGTTTTTTTTATTTTAGATTGTTTATAAACTCTCGCTAATTTACAATTTATTTACATTATTCCTTTAAAAGTGAAATAAAAAGCACAACGAAAACGTTATAGTGTTAATAAATAAGTCATTTAAATGGACTAAATTAATCCTCAATTTAAATATAACCTTGACTGCTTTTTACTTCACTTTAGTTTCATTTTTGGAGTAATAGTAATTATTGCTTAATCAATTTTAATGTTTTCTCATTGTGATTGGCATCAATCACTTTAACCAAATAAACCCCACTATTCAAGTCAGATATTTCATAGATATCGCTTTTTAATTTTCCTTCAAAGGTCTTAATTATTTGACCTGTTATAGAATAAATCACAACTTTTGACAAATCCGCATTGATAGCAAAATACCCTGAAGTCGGATTGGGGGTTAGGTTAATATAATTCATGGCATTAAAATGCGCTGTTCCCAATACCGCTGGTTGGTTTCCATATACTCTAAATCCTCCTGCTTCTATGGTAATTGGCTGTGTAGTACTGCTAACATCCAAAGTAGAATTATCCATTAAATTATACCAGGTCCCTGTATAAGGAAAATTTGGTGTTACGCTTATAGAAGTAACATTAAAGTTGGATAAAACCACCACATTTTTCAAGGCAGTAGAGGAAGCTGCATTATCATAAATATAAATTTTTGGTTCTAAAGTAGTACCCGAATTAATAGCAAAATCTTTACTGAAAACAGCGTTATTCTGTTTTAATTCAATCATCTTAGCATAATTTGAATAGATAGCATTTCTATTAGAATCACCCAACCAATTGTTAACCCATTGTGGTTGCGGCTTAGTATCAAGTTTACAATCACCAGCTGCGGCATCCGAATCCGTATTAACAGTGCCGTTATTACAAGTAAAAATAGAATCATCACAACCTAAATCAGCAAAATGCCAAATCATCTTTGGTCCAGGGATTAATAATGAAACAGCACCTATAGCCGACATTCTTGACAAAGCAGTGTTTAAGGTTCTAACATTGTGCGCCACATTGCTGTTATTTCCATAGATCAAATTCTTATACATTAAGCGCTCTTTATCATGACTTTCCGGATAACCCATAACGCGTTTCGCCGTAAATCCATGTGCCGTATTACCCATTCTTGAAATATCATTACTAGAATTATAACCCATAGATAATTGATTGTAGGCTGTAGTCATTTCTGACCACATCATCACCCCTTTACTAGGCGTTTCATTAAGTCTATAATTAGCCCATTGTTGCTCTTCGTTATCAGCCCCTAAATGTTCAAAAATAACATAATGACTCGGGTCTAAACTCCACGAATAATCTGCGTATTCTTTAAGGACATCAACTCGATCTTGACGGTAACCATTAGTACAAGCATCTTGTCCTCCTGCAACTGTTGAGGGACAAGCTTGGGTAAATCCTTTGGTTAAATCCCAGCGGAATCCATCTATTTTATATTCCTCAATCCATTGTTTGATTACTCTTTTCACATAGGTTTTGGTTCTTGATTGCTGATGATTAAAATCATTTCCAACGCTATAACTATGGGTAGCAACGGTATTAAAATAAGGATTATCAGATGCTGGTGATCCCCATCCATCTCCGTCAGGGTCATTCATCCACATTCTATCCATCGGATTTCTTCCAAACGCATGATTTAACGCAACGTCTAATATCACGGCTATGCCATTTTGGTGACATAAATCGATAAACTCTCTTAACTTATCAGCAGGCCCATAGGCTTTGTCGTTAGCAAGGTGGAATGCCGTATTGTAACCCCAACTTTCATCTCCTTCAAATTCCATAATAGGCATCAACTCAATAGCATTTATATTTAAATTCTTAAAATAATCGATGCGGTCAATCAAATTCTGATAACTTCTATTGGCATCAAAATCTCTTACCAAAACTTCATAAACAACTAATTTTTCTTTGTCTGGTTTCACAAAATTTAGGGTAGCATCACTCCATACATAGGGAGTTTGTCCTGTTTTAAGTACCGTAACTTCTCGATCTTGCCCTGAAGCAGTCGGAAAGGGTGGTAAATTAGGATAAACCGTTGGAGATATATATGGGTCGTCATAAGAAGATAAGACCAAAGTAGAATAAGGATCAGCTGTTTTTACCAATACAGGTGAATTAGCGACCGGAGTTTGATCTACAACCCAATATTGGTAACTGTAATCTACTCCAGGTGTTAATCCTGCTAATTCAATCCAAAATTTAGAAGAGGATACATCTTTTTTCATCGCGTAACTAGTATCGGGCTGCCAGTTGTTAAAACTACCGGCCACATATACATAATCTTTACCTGGAGCATCTAAAACCAATACAGCCTTAGTCACATCTGTAGCGTCATAATTTATCCCATCTAATTTCCCAGAAGGTAGGGCCTCACTAACGGTTGGTGGCGTTACAATAACCGAAAACTTTTTGGTTTGCGTAGAAGTTCCTTGCGTGATTACTAATTCGTAATTTTGATTAGAAGTAATATTAGTGTGATTGTAAGTATAGGCAGCAACATCCGAAACAGCATCTATAGTCACACCGTTAGCCTTAAGATTATAATTGGCATTTCCATTAGTGTTCGAAGCAGATACACTTCTACTACCGCCAGCTGCAATTAAAGTCGCACTATTCTCTGCCGGTGCAATTAAACTTGTTTGAAAGTAACCTACATTAAAAAAGAAATCCCCACAACTTGGCGCTAGTTTTAAGGTTTGGGTACCGGTAGCATTTCTAAACACCATACCCATCTTAGCCGCACTAGCTTGTTGCGTTGCATTTAAATTAAAATAAACACTTGGCGTCATGGTAATACTCCAAGTCCCATTTCCATTATTGGTCATTAAACCAACACCATTATCCAATCCCCAATTTCCAACTACCGTGGTCCATGCATTACTACTAGGGCCTATACCGGAATGGATATAAACCTTAGCAGGATTCGAACCCATAGTATTACAAGTCGAACTTGCAAAGGATACCGTAATGGTAATCTGATCCGTAACATTGAAGGTGGCAGGAGAAATAGTAACCTGCTGTGCAAAAACAAAAGAAGTTATTAGACAAAACAATAAAGCGATTCTTTTCATAGTAAGGGTTTTTTATTTCACAAAGAGCAACTGTAATAGTTGCTCTTCATAAAATTATTTAATTGGTTTTATGCTATAATTTAGTCATTGTATAAGTATACTTTCTAGGATTACTTAAATCCAGTTCCACTTTATAGGCATCCCTAGTTCCGTCAGCAGTGCCCGGTGCAGTAATATCACCTTGCCCAGCTACACTATTCTCTTTCAAAGCATTAGCAACAGCTGTCTTTCCTAAGATTGAAACAGCAGTGGTCGCAGTTCCAGGTGCATAAGGCTGATTTGGTGCCGCTGGCACCACCAAAGCACCGGTCCATAAATTTGATTTGAATTTGAATTTTTTTCCTTTCAGTAAATCTACCTGTCCAGTCCACAATTTAGTGGCGGGGTCATACGTTAAGGGCACTTGATTATCATAACCTAATCCAGTACGCGTCGCTACTCCAAATACGCCAAAAGTGGTAAACTTAGAGATGGTATACGTATTAGTAGCCAAATTAGCTTTTACTAAGTAATTACCATCAGCGGCCACTGTAATACTAGTAGTTGAACCTCCTGTATTTAAAACTCCGGCTGACCCACCAAAAACAGTAGGGGCGGCAAAATCATAACACGCATCAGGTTGGTAAAACTTATAAGTTCCTGCCGTTAAATACATATATCCTTCATAATCTGAATTTGATAACGGGGCAGATGCCGCAATTCTCGGTTCTGTATCAGCAGAATTTCCATCTTTAACTACGGCCATAATAGGCAATTTCAAAGAATAACCAGTAACTTTTACATTGATTGGATTAGAATATTGAATAAACGCATCTTTAGGATTGCTTCCTAATACTGATTTAATGCGCACATCAACATCCATTTCGCTACATTTATAAGTAGGCAAAGCATTAATCAAATTATTAAATTCAGAAACGGTTAAGGTTACATTTCTCGACGTAGGAGTTATGGCATAACCATTTCCTGTGTATTCCACTGGATTAGATAAAGTGGTATCACTATGGTCAAACACTTGTATCGTATAAGTTGATACCGTAGCCGGACCATTATTGCTTCTGTCCCATTCAAATTTTCCAAAAACATCCGTAGCAGTGGCCTCCGTTAAAACGGCAGGTGATACTACGCTAGCGTCTTGTCTTAGTTCAAAGCCATTAGCTGATACTAGAGGATCATTTGAATTCTCACAAGAAAAAGCTCCTGCGATAAGAAAAGCAAAAAGTGTTGTTTTTACTATATTTTTCATTTAAATATCTTTTATACTATTAATAACCAGGGTTTTGTGTTAGATTAGGATTGCCTTCCATAGCTCTTTGAGGAATTGGGAAAAGTTTGTAAGTATCCGGAATCGAAGTACCATTCAAGACATTTCCTTTCCAAGGCCATAAATAACTTCCTCCTGTAAACTTACCAAAACGAATCAAATCGGTTCTTCTGTGCCCTTCAAACATCAACTCTCGACCTCTTTCATCCAAAATAAAGTCTAATGTTAAATCTCCCGCAGTTACCGCACTAGCTCCTGCTCTTGATCTAATTTGATTTACATAATCCAAAGCTTGAGAAGTTGAACCACCAGCAGCACCTCTTACCGCACATTCTGCATAAATCAAATACGCATCAGCCAATCGGAATAATGGGAAATCAGTTCCCGAAAAAGCGGTAGGCGTAGAAGCTTGACCATAGTCATTATTTCTAAATTTAATAGAAGGGAAGCCGTTTGTCCATTCTTTATAATCCGTCATTTCATAAGTATGACCACCGGTCCAAAACAATTGTGCTCTTTGATCACTTGACGCTGCTAATCCACTAGCGCTATTAGCAAACAAGCCATACCAAGCTTTAGTAGCTCTATGTCCACCCCAGCCTGCAGTCGCACCATAATCAGATAAGGTCATGGTGGCCGAATTCAAACTACCATTTACAATATAAGTCGTGTTACCATAACTCTGACTTACTAATGGATCAGCAATCAACGGATAGATAATTTCAGAAGAAGTATTGTTATCGCCCGAGAATACATGTAAAAAATGCGGGTCTAATGAATACCCTCCTTCATCAATTACTTTTTTGATATAGGTCAAAGCATCATCATATCTTGGAGTTCCAGTATATACTTCCGCATTCAAATATAATTTAGCCAACAACATTCTGCCAACCGCTTTATTAGCTCTACCATAGGCATTGCTAACAGGTAAAGTTGATTCTATCGCTAACAATTCCGACTCTACGAAAGTAAACAATTGCTGTCTAGTGGATTCCGGCAATGGAGCTGAAGATCCAATATTATCTTCAGTAGCCAATACTCCTTTTCCAAAACAATCAATTTGGTAATAGTAAGCTAAACATCGTAAGAAACGAACCTCAGCGGTTACAGCTTCTTTATCAGATACATTTACGGTCTTTAATACAGCCAATAAATTATTACATTGAGGTACAGTGTAGTACACTCTATTATATAAGTAACGGAAGAACTTATTGTTTTGATCCCAATTAGAAGTGGTGGTCAACTGGTCTAGCCCATCATCTCCCCAACGGTTTTTCATACCATCGGCAGTAAACTCCTGTAAATTAATAATTCCTCTTAAGAAAGGAGATTCTCCCGCGTCGTCACTAATATCTGAACTTCCAGGACCATTTGGCCCAGACAGAGCAAAGGAACCATAAAGTTTCGATATAATGCCCGTAATGGCATTGGGATCTTGCGCCAACAATTGATCAAGCGACAATTCCACTTTTGGCTTTGTATCCAACTCATTGGTACAAGAAAAAGCACCAAGAAGTAAAATACAAACACTAAACAATTTTAAATTTTTCATTTTTTTCATAGTTTTTATTAAAAATCTAAACTCAACCCAAAGGTGTACATTCTGGGTCTTGGATAAAAGTTATTATCGATTGCATTAAAGTTCTCTGGATCTTGTCCTTTATATTTAGTTAAAATAAAAGCATTATTTATAGCGGTATACAAGCGTAACGAAGACGCTTTTGTAAAGTGCTTAAATTTGTAACCCAAGACGATATTCTCACAGCGGATAAAAGTTGCATCCTCTAAGTAATAATCAGAATAAGGAATGTTTCCTTGGATATTCTGGATCGAAGAATCAGCTTGCCCAGTGTAGAAATTTAGGGCATTGGACAAACTATTTCCAGTTATTGGTACGGAGCTGTCAATCCATCCTAACGACATTTTTCTTTGGTTAAATACTTGACCACCAAATTGACCTCTAAAACTAGAACTCAAATCCCAATTTTTATAATTAAACGTAAAACCTAATCCAAAAGTCCAGTTAGGACGTAACGCCTTATAATAACGGTCTGCATCGGTGATCTGACCATCGCCATTGCGATCTACAAAAGCACCTACTACTGGCGAACCATCTGCAGCATATACTTGCTCAAACACATAAGCAGAGGAAGGTTGGTAGCCAACAGGATTTCTAGCTAAAAAAGCTCCAGTTTGAATACCTATATTTGAATTATAATCAGTTGTATACGTAATAGATTTTAGATTAGTTACCTTGGTATAATTATAGGCTAAGTTAGAAGTGAATTCAAGATTTACATCATCCGTTTGTATCGGTTTAACATTTAAACTCAATTCAAATCCCTTTCCATCAGTAGAACCCAAATTTTCTACAAAAGTATCGCTTAGTCCTTGCCCAGGAGGTAAGGATACTTTGGCCAGCAAATCCGTTGTTTTTTTATTGTATACGTCAAACGATCCCGTAAGGAAATTGTTTTTAAATAAGTCAAAATCCAACCCAATATTGTAGGTAGTCGTTTTTTCCCAAGTTAAATTAGAGTTGTACGCATTGGCAGAATACAGGTTCGATCCGGGAAGGTATTGACTTGTATTACCCGCAATAGTAAAAAATGCCGTTGATGGATAAAACCCTACAGCATCCGTAATGCCTTGTTGACCAGTTTTACCCCATCCAATACGCAACTTGGCATCATTTATAAAACGAACGTCTTTCAAAAAGCTTTCCTCTTTCAATTTCCAGGCCACGGCCGCAGATGGAAAATATCCCGAGCGCTTGTTTTTCAAAAACAACGAGGAAGCATCAGTTCGCATTGATAAAGTAACTAAATATTTTTTAGCAAATTCGATATTGGCTCTACCAAAATACGATTGTAAATTCAAGACATGATAGTACCGATTGTTCTTATTGTTTTGATCAATATTTAATTCGCGTATTCCTGTTGAGGTATTGTATCGGTATTGATCTTTATGTCCATCCGTCTTAAAGTTTTGATAAGCATAACCCGCTTGTACATCAAATTTGTTAATAAAGCCATTCAAACTTTTGGCATACATTAAATAAGAATCCCAAGTAGTATTTGTAATTCTTTGGGCTTCATAATAATTTCTTCCAGGATTAAACACATAGTTCGAGCTAGGATCAGTCCCTTGATTAAATTGATAGGTCGCTAATGAGTGATCGGTATAAGTCTCTTCAATTACAGAGCGAGACGCATCAAGACCAAAATTATTTACAAAACGTAGCTCTGGCAAATAATGGAATTTATAATCAAATTCTGCATTACCCAAGAAACGGTAAATACGTTCCGGCCTGTCTCTTTGATTTAAAATCGCAACAGGATTCCAAGATCCATCTAACAAATTTCTTCCACCATTAAGTCTAGTATTTTGATAATATCCTCCAAATATATTACCCGGTGAATTATCATAAACAGGCTTGGTTGGATCCATATAAACAGCACTGCCCAGAGAACCTTGATCAGAATTATTCTTTCTAGTCGAGATTCCTTTGGCATTGACATCTACTTTCAAATGTCCATCCCAATAGGTCGGACTAACTTTAAATGAGGCCGTCACCCTTTGATAATCATTCGTTTTTAACAATCCCTCAGTCTTATTATACCCCAAAGAAGCTCTAAAAGGAACATCTTTGAAAATCTTAGCACGTGCACTAAAGGTATGATCTGTTGACATCGAAGTTCTAAAGATTTGATCTTGCCAATCCGTATTCGACAAAATTCTTCCTTCAATAACTCCAGGCGTTAAAGGGTTGTCAACCGTTCCTGCAGGCGCACTAGGATCTGGAACTCCCAATAAATTGGTGTAACTCGAATGGTATTGCTCTATAAATTTCACAAAAGTTGGCCCGTCCATTACTTTAATTTTCTTTCCAACTTTTCCAGCAGTTACACTTGCCGTGAAATTAAATTTTATGCCGTCATTTGAACCTTTTTTAGTGGTAATAATGATAACACCATTAGAAGCTCTAGAACCATAAATTGCCGAGGCACTAGCATCTTTCAAAACCGTAAAACTTTCTATATCATTAGGATTAATAAGATTTAATGGATTGTTTGCGCCAGCAGGGCCTTCATTGCCAATTGGCACATTATCAATTACTATCAATGGATCATTATTTGCATTTAATGAAGAACCTCCTCTAATTCTAATATGAGGAGTAGAATCAGGCGAGCCTCCATCATTAGTAATTCTGACACCCGCAACTTTACCTGCTAATAATTGATCAGCAGAAACAATGGAACCTTTGTTAAAATCTTTAGAAGTAATGGTACTTACAGAACCGGTAGCATCTTTTTTCTTTACAGTACCATATCCAACTTGAACTACAACTTCTTGCAATTGGTTGGCGGTTTCGTCCAAGCTTACAGCAATTGATTTTTGACCAGAATAAGTAACGATATTCGTCTCATAGCCCACAAAAGAGAAGACGATTTTATCGCCAGTCTTTAGTTTTGCCAATTGAAACTTACCGTCAAAATCTGTACTGGTGCTTTGTTGAGCGCCTTGAACGGTTACATTCACTCCCGGCAACGGTTGATTCGATTTTTTGTCAACTACAACACCCGTTAAAACATTCTGAGCCAGAACACTAAAAGGCAGTAGCAGTAATAAAAATAACAACTTTTTGTAAATTGTTTTCATACATTTTGTTTAGGTTAAAAATTTAATTTTATGCGTATACTTATACTTCGAATGTTAAATTTATGTAAAATTTCCAACATACCGAATTATGGGCAGTTAAATCGCGTCCGAAAACGTTTTCGTGTTGAAAACTTTCTTTATTTTTCAATATTTTAAGGCTAAAATTCACAGAATAAAAAAATACAGCTATCTTTATTCAGAAATCAGTTTTTACCCATTCTCAAAAATGAAAAGAAAAGTCACGCTAAAACAAATAGCCAAAGAGCTTGATGTGTCCATATCCACCGTATCTAAGTCCCTCAGAAACAGCCTAGAAATTAGCGAAGATACCCGCCAAAAAGTGCAAGCTTTTGCCAAATTATACAACTACAAACCCAACAATATTGCCCTGAGTTTAAAAAACAAAAAAACCAAGACAATTTGTATTATTATTCCTGAAATTATTCACCATTTTTTTGCCACCGTAATCAGTGGAGTTGAAAATGTAGCCAACGAAAATGGATACAATGTTTTAGTCTGCCTTTCCGACGAATCTTTTGACAAAGAAGTAATCAACATGGAAATGCTAGCCAACGGCAGCATTGACGGATTCATCATGTCGCTATCCAAAGAAACCCAGCAAAAAAAAGACTTCCACCACATCGTAGAAGTCATTAATCAAGGAATGCCAGTAGTGATGTTCGACCGCGTAACCAACGATATTTTATGCGATAAAGTAATCATCGATGACAATTTAGCCGCCTTCAATGCTACCCAATATTTAATCGATAAAGGACACAAACAAATCGCCCTAATTACCACGGTTGACTATGTAAGTGTGGGTAAACTGCGAACGGAAGGATACATCAAAGCCCTACGAACTAATGATCTTAAAGTAGATGAAAACCTAATCCTCAAAATTGAAGATACCGAAAACTTTGAAGAGTCGATAGCCGAATTACTAAACAACAACCCCCACCTAGAAGCCATATTTGCAGTAAACGAATTATTTGCCGTAACAGCCATTAAAACAGCTACTAAACTCGGAAAAAATGTACCTGCTGACCTCTCAGTAATAGGCTTTACAGACGGTATCATTTCCAAATATTCCTCCCCAAGCATCACCACCGTGAGCCAAAACGGAATTAAAATGGGGGGTAAAGCAGCCAAAATGCTCATCGAAAGACTTGAAGCTGAGGAAGAAGAGGAGGAACAATACAAAACCGAAGTGATTGAAACTGAGTTGGTGGAACGGGAATCTACCCTGTGAATTCATTTCAGAAAATAATTCATTTTTCATAATTCATCATTTATAATTTTTATATATTTACAGCCAATTATCAAAGCTTATACTTTTTACTTCGAAAACAAAAAAGAGTTTTGATAAGCAGAACGCTTATCGTTTTATAAATCTTTAAAATACGATAATGGAAAAGCGTAAATTAGGTTTCTGGCAAATCTGGAACATGAGTTTCGGTTTCTTAGGAATCCAAATGGGTTTTGCCTTGCAAAACTCCAATGTCAGTAGAATTTTTCAAACCTTAGGAGCAAAAATAGACGACATCCCAATCTTGTGGGTGGCCGCTCCCTTAACTGGTTTAATCATTCAGCCCATCATTGGGTACTTCTCAGACAGAACATGGACCCGCATGGGTCGCAGAAAACCCTATTTTCTGGCGGGTGCTATTTTAGCTTCTGCAGCTTTATTCATTATGCCCAACTCCCCTATCCTATGGTTCGCCGCAGGGATGCTGTGGATCATGGACGCCTCCATAAACGTATCTATGGAACCCTTTCGTGCCTTTGTCGGCGACAATCTTCCCGAAAATCAACGCACCATGGGTTTTGCTATGCAAAGCTTTTTTATCGGAATTGGAGCCTATTTTGCCTCCAAACTTCCTTTAATTTTCACTTATTTCGGTGTGCAAAATACCGCTCCACTCGGAATTATTCCAGACTCGGTTAAATACTCTTTTTATTTCGGAGGAATAGCCTTTATCGTAACAGTGCTTTGGACCGTGCTAACTTCCAAAGAATATTCTCCAGAGGAAATGGAAGCTTTTGAAAAGCAACAAGAAACTGAGTACAAGAAAGAATCTCACAGTCCCGAATGGTATGCTAATAACGCAAAATCACATTTGACAAAAGGTGTATTGTTCTTACTAGTGAGCATTTTGTTTTCTTATTCTATTTTTCATTACGATCTTAAAAAAGACCTATACGTCCTTTCTCTAGGTTTAATTGGTCTTGGCGGTCTTGCGATGTTAGTCTCCGGACTTATGCAAAAAAGCAATAAAACCAATAATGGTTTTGTAACCATCATGAATGATTTTCAGTTTATGCCCAAAATCATGAAGCAATTAGCTTGGGTACAATTCTTTTCTTGGTTTGCCCTATTTTCTATGTGGATTTACACTACGCTAGCCGTAACACAACATATTTATGGTACAACTGATACTACTTCTGCAGCCTACAATACGGGCGCTAATCAAGTAGGAGAAATGTTTGCTAACTATAACCTAGTTGCAGCCATAGCAGCATTTTTATTACCACTACTCGCAAAATTCACCAGCAGAAAATTTACGCATTTCGTAGCCCTAACATTTGGAGGCTTCGGACTCATATCGATATATTTCATAAAAGAACCTACAACTTTTACCATGGAATGGCTCCCTATGATCGGTGTTGGAATAGCGTGGGCTAGTATACTTTCTATTCCCTACGCGATGCTATCGGGAGCACTGCCGTCAAACAAAATGGGATATTATATGGGAGTATTCAACTTCTTTATCGTAATTCCTCAATTGGTAGCCGCCTCAATATTAGGATTTTTAGTTTCTAATTTTTTTAATAGTGAACCAATCTATGCGCTGTTAATTGGAGGAGCTTCTATGATTCTAGCCGGAATTATCGCCCTTACCATAAATGATAAATCGAAAATTATAATTAATGACTAAAAAAGCATTCATCTTCGACCTCGACGGCGTTATTGTAGATACCGCTAAATATCATTTTTTAGCCTGGCAAAAAATAGCAAGCCAACTCGGAATCGAATTCACACCCGAACACAACGAAGAACTTAAAGGAGTTAGCCGCGTTCGCTCTCTTGATATCATTCTAGCTTTAGGAAAAATCCAAGCGACCCAAGAAGAAAAAGACCAATGGCTTACTCAAAAAAACAACGACTACCTCTCCTACATTGAAAATATGGATGAATCCGAAATTCTTCCAGGTGTTCTCAATGTATTAGAATACATAAAAAATAAACAACATCTAATCGCCTTAGGCTCTGCCAGTAAAAATGCCCGACCTATATTAGAGAAAGTAAAGATAGTACACCTGTTTGATGCCATTGTAGACGGAAATGATGTCACCAATGCAAAACCCGACCCAGAAGTATTCCTGAGAGCTGCTCAACTAGTGGGCGCTTCCAATGAAAACGCTATCGTGTTCGAAGATTCTGTAGCCGGTATACAAGCCGCCAATATCGCCAACATGACCAGTGTAGGGATCGGTGACCCTACGATACTAAACGAAGCTAAATACAATTTTAAAGATTTTACATTCATGGATACTTCCTTTGTGGAAACATTACTGAATTAAAAATCGAATGATAAAAGGACAATAAAAATAATACAATGAACCAAGATTACATAAAACCACACAACTGGTCTATTATTGAAGAAGGATTTGATGTTGAACAAGTAAAATCCTCCGAAAGTCTTTTCAGTATCGGAAACGGCGCCATGGGGCAACGTGCCAACTTTGAAGAGTATTATTCCGGAGACACCTTTCAAGGTAGCTACATAGGTGGCATCTACTACCCAGATAAAACCAAAGTGGGCTGGTGGAAAAATGGCTACCCCGAATATTTTGCAAAAGTACTAAACGCTCCAAGTTGGATCGGCATTCTAATTGAAATTAACGGAGAAACACTAGATTTAGCCAAGTGTAAAGTATCCAACTTTAAACGCGAATTAAACATGAAAGAAGGTTGGTACAACCGCTCTTTCATGGCCATACTAAACAACGGAACAGAAGTAGCTGTTAACGTTCGGCGCTTCCTTTCGCTGGACCTAGACGAACTAGGGGTAATCAAGTATGAAATCACTCCTGTAAATCAAAACGCAACCATTGTCTACAAACCGTATTTAGACGCAGGTGTACACAATGAAGATGCCAACTGGGAAGAGAAATTCTGGGAGCCCTTGGCAAACCAGCACGATTCAAATCAAGCATTCATTACCGCACGTACCTTCAAAACGCATTTTGAAGTAACGACCTATATGCACAATAGCATTTTCATCAATGATGAAAACCAAAATGCAGCACCTTCATCGGTAGACGCTGCTCAAGACAAAATAGTTTTTACCTATGCATGTGAAGTGGGTAAAGGGCAAACCGTTGCCATTCAAAAATTAGGAGGATATACCGTTTCAACCAACCATAAAGCATCAGAACTAATTTCAGCTGCTCAAAACACCATTCAAAAAGCAGTATTGCAGGGCTATGCGACCTTACTACAAAACCAAATCGAGGCTTGGGCCAAAATCTGGGAAATGAGCGACATCACCATAGAAGGGGATGTAAAAGCCCAACAAGGAATCCGCTTCAATATCTTCCAATTAAACCAAACCTACTCCGGAAAGGACAGCCGACTAAACATCGGTCCAAAAGGATTTACCGGTGAAAAGTACGGAGGCTCTACCTATTGGGACACTGAAGCCTACTGTATACCATTCTATATGGCCACCAAAGACCAACAAGTAGCCAGAAATTTATTGACTTATCGCTATAACCAACTCGATAAGGCTATTGAAAATGCCGCTAAGTTAGGTTTCAAAAATGGAGCCGCGCTCTATCCTATGGTAACCATGAACGGAGAAGAATGCCACAACGAATGGGAAATTACTTTCGAAGAAATCCATAGAAATGGAGCCATTGCCTTTGCGATATTCAACTATTATCGCTTCACTGGTGACTACAGCTATATTCCAGAAAAAGGACTGGAAGTGCTTATCGGAATTGCCCGTTTTTGGCACCAAAGAGCAACCTACTCGACACACAGAAATCAATTCGTTATCCTAGGAGTTACCGGTCCTAACGAATACGAAAACAACGTCAATAATAATTTCTACACAAATTATTTAGCCAAATGGTGTATCGATTATGCCATAGAACAAATCCGCAAAGTAGAAAAAGAATTCAACACTGATTTTACTCGAATCATGAGTAAAGTAAATCTAAATGAAGGGGAAATCCAACATTGGCAACAAGTGGCCGATACTATGTATCTCCCTTATTCTGAAGAATTAGGGGTATACCTGCAACAAGATGGCTTCCTCGATAAAGAATTAGTAAAAGTGCACGATTTAGATAAAAGCCAGCGACCAATTAATCAAAAATGGTCTTGGGACAGAATTCTGCGCTCACCCTATATCAAACAAGCCGATACCCTTCAAGGGTTCTATTTCTTCGAAGACCATTTTTCCAAAGATCAATTAGAAAAACACTTTGACTTCTACGAACCTTTTACCGTTCACGAAAGCTCACTTTCTCCTTGCGTACACTCTATTCAAGCTGCTACGCTGGGACGTATGGAACAAGCCTATACATTTTACCTAAGAACCTCCCGTCTAGACCTAGACGATTACAACAAAGAGGTGGAAGAAGGCTTGCACATTACCTCCATGGCCGGTACTTGGATGAGTATCGTAGAAGGTTTTGGCGGAATGCGTGTTAAAAATGAAACCCTGCATTTCGAACCTCGAATTCCAGCCGAATGGAAAGCATACGCGTTCAAAATAAACTTCAGAAACCAAATCTTAGAAGTTGCCGTGCACCAAAACGAAACCAAGTTCTCCCTAGAAGGCGATAAAGAACTCGTCGTTTATGTAAATGGAAATGCCGTTCGAGTAGCGCCAAACCGTTTGGTTACCGTTTAAAAAAAAACAAACTAAAACCCGACAGGTCTTAAAAATCCGGTCGGGTTTTTAATTTAATTATGCTATGAAAAAAATCACCCTGTTACTAGTTTTGTTTTCGGTTGTTTCCTATGCTCAAATTCAAAGAGTCGAGCCTCCCTTTTGGTATTCTGATATGAACCACTCCAACTTGGAAATCATGTTCTATGGTAAAAATATTGCACAATTCGATGTTGCTGTATCCAATAAAGTGGTCATTGAAAACATCAAAAAAACAGAAAACCCTAACTATGTTTTTGTTACAATCGATACCAAAAATGTACCACCAACAGAATTGATTTTTTCGTTCTCCTCCAAAAACAAAGTGGCCTTTACGCAAAAGTACGCCCTTAAAAAAAGAAGAGAGAATTCTAAATACCGCAAAAGCTACGACAGCTCCGATATGATTTACTTAATCATGTCCGACCGCTTCGCCAACGGAAACCCAAACAACGACAGCGATAAATCCGTTACTGAAAAAGCTGACCGCGCTAATCCAAATGGTCGTCATGGCGGCGACATTCAAGGAATCATTAACAACCTTGATTACCTTAAAAACCTAGGCGTTACTGCTGTATGGCCCACTCCTCTCTGCGAAGACAATGATGAAAGAGGTTCCTACCATACCTACGGCCAATCAGACGTGTACAAAATCGACCCGCGCTTCGGAACCAACGAAGACTATGTAAACCTTAGTGCCGAATTACATAAACGGGGCATGAAAAACATCATGGATTATGTAACCAACCATTGGGGATACAAACATTGGATGATGAACGATCTTCCTACCTATGATTGGCTTCACCAATTTCCTGGCTATGCACAAACCAATTACCACATGTCTACCCAGTTTGATACAAATGCTTCCAAAATCGATGCAAAAAACTGCATGGATGGATGGTTTGTAAGATCGATGCCCGACCTAAACCAATCAAACCCATTAGTGCTAAACTACCTCATTCAAAACGCCCTCTGGTGGATCGAATACGCCGACCTTGACGGATTCCGTGTAGACACCTACTCCTACAACGACAAAGTAGGCATCGCAAAATGGACCAAAGCCATAACCGATGAATATCCTCATTTCAATATTGTAGGGGAAGTATGGATGCACAACCAAGCCCAAATGGCCTACTGGCAAAAAGATAGTAAAATAGGCGCCATCGAAAGCTATAACTCCTACTTACCTAGTGTAATGGATTTTACCCTTCACGATGCCCTACAATCGGTCTTCAATGAAGACAAAGCCACTTGGGAAAAGGGAATGATCAAAATCTACGACAACTTCACAAACGACTTCCTCTACCCAAACAGCAATAATATCTTGGTCTTTGCAGAAAATCACGATACCAACCGTTTCAACGAATGGTATAAAAAGGATTTTAAAAAATACCAACTGGCCATGACGCTAATCGCAACCACGCGAGGAATCCCTCAATTATATTACGGCTCCGAAATTGGTATGGCAGGTGACAAAAGCATAGGCGACGGAGACATACGAAAAGATTTCCCAGGCGGCTGGAACGGTGATACAAACAATGCTTTTACCGCCTCAGGAAGAACAGCCGAACAACAACAATTCTACGACTACACCGCCAAATTGTTCCATTGGAGAAAATCCAAAAACATAATTCATAACGGCAAAATGACCCATTACATACCTGAAAACAATGTATATGTGTACTTCAGATACAATGATGCCGAATCCGTTATGGTCATCATCAACAACAGCTCCGAAAAGCAAACGCTCAAAACCAATCGCTTTGCAGAAAATATTGGCAATTTCAAATCGGGTTCCGATGTCATTTCAGGAACTTCCTATGAGCTAAATTCAGAAATAACTATAGAAGCTAAATCTTCTCTAATCTTAGAATTGAATAACACTACCCGTTAAGATGAAAAAACTCCTCATTTTATTGCTATTTACCGCGGCCACCTTCGCACAAAATACCAACAGAAAGTACAAATCTCATCAGTGGCAAGACAACTACCTAAAAGTATCCGTGTCCGATGGCGACTATTACTTCAAAATGTACTCCGACAAAATTATCGAAACATCTTTTGTGCCCAAAGGGGAATCTCTAAACCCCATTTCTCATACCGTAGTTTTCGACAACCGCATATTCAATACCAATAAAACGGAAAGCAAAAAATACCTAGAATTCGGAACGAAAGCCCTAACGGTGCACATCAACAAAAGTCCGTTTTCGATAACCTACCTCAAAAACAACAACGAAATACTTGCCGAAAAAAACGGCTATACCAAAAAAGACTCGACCGAAATTCTTGATTTCAAAATAACCCCCGACGAAGCCCTATACGGAGGTGGTACCAGAGCACTAGGAATGAACCGACGAGGAAACCGCCTCCAATTATACAATCGCGCTCATTATGGCTATGAAACGCATGCCGAACTAATGAATTTCTGCATACCCGTTGTAATGTCCTCCAAAATATATGCTGTGCACTTCGATAACCCTGCCATTGGCTATCTAGACCTAGACAGCAAAAAAAATAACACCCTCACCTACGAAACCATCTCAGGCAGAAAAACCTACCAAGTCATCGCCGGTGATTCATGGACCGACTTAGTAAGCAACTACACCGACCTAACCGGTAGACAACCCTTGCTCCCAAGATGGGCCTTTGGTAATTTCGCTAGCCGCTTCGGATACAAATCCCAAGAAGAAGTAGAAAATACCATTACTAAATTCCAACAAAACAACATCCCGGTTGATGCCATCATCCTCGATTTATATTGGTTCGGAAAAGAAATAAAAGGAACCATGGGGAACCTTGATTGGGTAAAAGATAAATTTCCTAATCCCGACAAAATGATAGCCGATCTAAACAACAAAGGCATCAAAACCATTCTAATAACTGAACCGTTCATCCTAACCTCATCCTCAAAATGGCAAGAAGCTGCCAATAACAACATTTTGGTTACCGACAAAACAGGAAAACCTGCCACTTGGGACTTCTACTTCGGCAACACCGGCGTAGTAGATATTTTCAAACCCCAAGGCAAAGACTGGTTTTGGAACGTATACAAACGCCTAATCAACCAAGGCGTAGGTGGCCTTTGGGGTGACCTTGGCGAACCCGAAGTATTTCCCTCAAAAGTGATCACAGCAGCCGGAAAAGCGGATGCAGTTCACAACATCTATGGCCACAATTGGGCTAAATTAATAGCCGAAGGTTACCAAAAAGATTTCCCATCACAACGTCCCTTCATTCTTATGCGCGCTGGTTATTCGGGTTCCCAACGCTATGGCATGGTACCTTGGAGTGGTGACGTCAGCAGAAGCTGGGGTGGCCTTCAAAGCCAAACCGAAATTGCCCTCCAAATGGGAATGCAAGGTATGGGCTTCATGCACTCCGATCTAGGAGGATTCGCCGGTGACTATTTTGACAATGAATTGTATTTACGTTGGCTACAGTATGGGGTATTCCAACCCATTTTCAGACCCCATGCGCAAGAGGACGTGGCCTCAGAAGTAGCCCGAAAAGACATCGTAACCATGGCAAAAGCCAAGAAACAAGTGGAACTTAGGTACCAATTAATGCCCTACAATTACACCCTTGCTTTCGACAACAACCAAAAGGGAACGCCGCTAATGCGCCCTTTGTTTTTTGACGAACCCAACAATACCAAACTGCAATCCGTTTGTGAAACCTACCTTTGGGGGAACGATTTCCTAGTAACTCCTATAACAAAACCAGGTGTGACTGAAACATCCATCTATTTCCCAAGTAAAAACAACTGGTTTGATTTTTATTCCAATCAAAAACATGAAGGCGGCACTACAGCTACTATTCCAGTAACCGAAGATCATATTCCTGTCTTCGTGCGTGGTGGAGCATTCATCCCAATGATTCAAACCATTCAAAATACGACACACTACAATTTAGAGAATTTTGACCTCCACTTCTACTTTGACCAAGCCCTACAACAATCATCAGGACACCTGTACAATGATGACGGTCAAACACCCAATGCCTTCGAAAAAGAAAAATACGAAGTAATCCACTTCAACAGCACCAACAAAGGCAATACGCTTACACTAAAGCTATACGATACTGTGGGCAAAAACTATACGGCTTCCGAAAAAAACATCTCAGTACTGGTTCATAATATCAAACCAAAACGCATCTTTGTCGATGGCCAACAACAAGTGTACAAAACCTTTCAAGAGCCAATGCAAATCAATGTGACCTTGACCTATAACACTACTCCTGAAATAATAATAGAATACTAAAACTATGAAAAAAATAGCCCTTTTCACCTGCTTAGCTGTAATCCTATCTTTTGCTTCATCAGCACAAACTAAAAAAGCGACTCCCAGCAAAACTCCTTTTGTTTGGGAAGGAGCCAATCTTTATTTTATACTAACCGATAGATTCAATAACGGTGACAAAACAAACGACCACACCTTCAATAGAAACCAAGAAACCGCAAAACTAAGAGGCTTTGAAGGTGGCGATATTCGAGGTGTAATTCAAAAACTAGACGAAGGCTATTTCAATAAATTAGGAATCAATGCTATTTGGCTGACTCCCATAGTAGAACAAATTCACGGCAGTGTAGACGAAGGAACGGGAGCAACATACGGCTTCCATGGCTATTGGACGAGAGACTGGACTTCCCTAGACCCAAGCTTCGGAACCAAAGAAGACCTGGCAGAATTAGTCCAAAAAGCACACGCACAAGGCATACGTGTCTTACTGGATGCCGTAATCAATCATACCGGACCTGTAACACCCGAAGATTCTGTTTTCCCTGCTGACTGGGTGCGCACCTCCCCAAAATGCACCTATAAATCATACGATACCTACATCAACTGTACCCTCGTTGAAAACCTACCCGACGTCAAAACTGAAAGCAACGAAAATGTAGAGGTCCCTTCGTTCTTAGCCAACAAATGGAAAAAACAAGGACGTTACGATAAAGAAATGGCCTCATTAGATGCCTTTTTTAAGCAAACAGGCTACCCAAGAGCACCCAAATACTACATCATGAAATGGCTGTCCGACTATATTACAGAATTCGGCATAGACGGATACCGAGTTGACACAGCCAAACATACCACTGAAGATGTATGGTTTGATTTCAAAAAAGTATGCGACAGAGCCTTTGCCCAATACAAAAAAAACAACCCTAAAAAAGTACTCGACAATAACCCTTTCTTCACCGTAGGGGAAGTATACGGCTACAACATTAGCGCTAAAAAAGAATACGACTTCGGGGATAAAAAAGTAAATTACTTCGAACACGGATTCACCGGCCTAATCAATTTCGACTTCAGAAATGAAGCCAAATTAAATTATGAAGAATTATTTGCCAAATATGCAACGATATTGCATACCGACTTAAAAGGACATACCGTAATGAACTACGTCTCTTCCCACGACGACAGCGCTCCCTATGATAAGAAACGTGAAAAGCCACTAGAATCAGGTACCAAATTATTACTGGCACCCGGAATAGCCCAAATCTATTATGGGGACGAAAGCGCACGACCTTTAGAAATTGAAGGAGCGCAAGGGGATGCCAATTTGCGTTCCAACATGAATTGGGATGCCATTGCCAATGATGCCAAAACAAACGAAATCCTAACCCATTGGCAAAAACTAGGCAACTTTAGAAAAAAACATCCTGCCATAGGAGCCGGAATGCACCAGCAAATTAGCGCAACACCCTACGTGTTCAGCCGCAACTATACGCAATCGAAATACAATGATAAAGTAGTAGTGGGCTTAGAATTGCCTATTGGTAAAAAAGAAATACCCGTCGGAAAAGTATTTCCTAACGGCACCAAAGTAAAAGATGCCTACTCGGGAAAAACGACCATAATTGCCAAAGGAAAAGCAACACTAGAGTCTGATTTCGACTTAGTCCTTTTAGAAAAAATCTAAACCAGTATGCTCAAAATTGGTCATAGAGGTGCAAAAGGTCATGCCCAAGAAAACACCTTGGCTTCCTTCCAAAAAGCAATCGAATTGGGCGTCGACATGATCGAACTAGATGTCTTTGCAAGCAAAGACAACATCCCTATGGTCATTCACGATATAACCATAGACCGAACCACAACCAGCAAAGGACTAGTAGCTGATTACACAGCAGCCTACCTACAAGAATTAGGAATCCCTAGCCTAAGCGAAGTGTTCGACTTAGTAAACGGGCAATGCGAAATCAACATTGAAATAAAAGACTTTAATTCGGTAGCTAGTGTGCTTCAACTTGTCAATGAAGCTGCCTTCCCAAAACACAAACTCCTAATCTCAAGCTTCGATTGGAATGCGTTGCAAGAGGTTCGCTTTCATGACACCAACATACGCATTGGAGTACTCACCGAAACCGATTTAAAATTAGCTCTAGCCTTCGCCAAATTCATAAAAGCCTACGCCATCCACCCGCATCACCTCCTGCTGACCAAAGAAAATACGGAACAATTACAATCCCAAAATTTTAAAGTTTTCCCCTGGACCATAAATGAGCCCGAAGCTATTACC
>CANFZC010000023.1 GCA_947451475.1 Flavobacteriaceae bacterium
GGTTTACAGATTGGAAATCGTTACGCATCAGGAGTGTACAACGTAGTAGTAACACAAGGAAGTGACGTTAAAACACTTCGTGTTATCAAAAGATAATCACCCTTAGGTTTATAAATAGAAACCCTCTCTGGTAACAGAGAGGGTTTTTTATTTATATAATTAAAATGGAGATAGGAGTAAACCATCTTTTTTTGTTAATTTTACAAAGTAATAAATCTTCCTAAAATAACAATGTATAATAATTTTATAAAAAGAATAGTCGATTTTACTGCAGCTTTAATAGGGTTTATTATACTATTACCACTTCTTTTAATCCTTACCTTAATGCTGTATTTTGTTAATAAGGGAAAACCTTTTTTTACACAGTTAAGACCTGGTAAAAACGAAGTTCTTTTTAAAATCATAAAATTAAAAACTATGAATGATAATAAGGATGTAAATGGGAATTTATTGCCTGATGCTTTACGATTGACTAAAATCGGAAAATTTGTTCGTAAAACCTCTTTAGATGAAATTCCACAATTACTAAATGTTATCAAAGGAGAAATGAGTATAATCGGACCAAGACCTCTATTGACTAATTATCTACATTTATACGATGCATTTCAAAAAAGGCGTCATGAAGTAAAGCCAGGAATAACGGGTTGGGCACAAGTTAATGGTAGAAACGCTATAAGTTGGGATCAAAAATTCGAATATGATGTTTGGTATGTAGATAATGTTTCGTTTCTTTTAGATTTCAAAATTATTATTAAAACTATTGTTAAAGTAATGACTAGCGAAGGGATAAATGCTTCAGATTCATCAACTATAGAACCATTTAATGGAAAATAAAGTTAATTTATACGGAGCAAGCGGACACAGTAAGGTTATAGCAGACATATTATTGTCTAATAATGTCTTAATCGAAAAGATAATTGATGATAATCCTAAAATTGAAACTATTTTAGGAATCAAAGTTTATAAAAACACAAATAGCGACTTTGATGAAAATTCCAATTGGATTATTTCAATTGGTAATAATAAAGTTAGAAAAATGTTATCCGCTAAACTTAATTTATGTTTTAGTACTGCTATTCATAAAAATGCGGTAATTTCAAATTATTCAACTTTAGATGAGGGGACGGTAGTTATGGCTGGTGCTATTATTAATCCAGATGTTAAAGTAGGTAAACATTGTATTATTAATACAAATGCTGTAATTGAGCATGATTGTGTTTTAGAAGATTTTGTACATATTTCTCCTAATGCTTCATTAGCTGGTGGAGTAACAATTGGAGAAGGTAGCCATGTAGGTATAGGCGCAACTATCATTCAAGGTGTTTCAGTAGGCAAATGGGTAACGATAGGAGCAGGTACAGTTATTTTAAAAGACGTACCCAATTTTGTGACAATAGTTGGAAATCCAGGTAGAATAATAAAAAACACACAAGAAAATGAATAATTCCAAAATTTGGCTTTCGTCGCCACATATGGGTGGGAGTGAACAAAAATTTGTTCAAGATGCTTTTGACACGAATTGGGTAGCACCATTGGGACCTAATGTCAATGGATTTGAGAAGGATTTAGAAGATTATTTGGGACAAGATGTCTTTGCAGCTGCATTAAGTTCCGGAACGGCAGCTTTACATTTGGCACTAATTATATTAAATGTAAAACGAGATGATGAAGTTATTTGTCAGAGCATGACATTTTCAGCTTCTGCAAATCCTATAGTATACTTAGGAGCAAAACCGGTTTTTGTTGATAGTGAAAATGAGACGATGAATATTTGTCCAGTCGCATTAGAGCAAGCTATTTCGAATGGAATTAAGCGTAATAAAAAACCAAAGGCAATTATAATGGTGCATTTGTATGGAATGCCATGTAAAGTTGATGAAATTAGGATTATAGCAGATAGATACGAAATACCAATAATAGAAGATAGTGCGGAGGCATTAGGTAGTACTTTTAAAGGTAGAAAATGTGGTACATTCGGAGATATTGGAATCCTATCATTTAATGGAAATAAAATTATTACTACTTCAGGAGGGGGCGCATTAATAACAAACAAAATAGAGATAAAAAATAGAGCTGTTTTTCTTTCTACACAAGCAAGAGATAATGCTCATCATTATCAGCATAGTGAAATAGGATACAATTACAGAATGAGTAATATTTGTGCGGGAATCGGACGAGGGCAAATGGAAGTTCTTGATGATCATATGAAAAATAGAAGAGATATGCATCAGTTTTATTTGAATTTATTTGCAGAAATTAATGAAATTACTGTATTTACCGAACCTACTTCTGATTATTTTTCCAATTATTGGCTGTCTTGTATACTCTTTGATTTTTCAAAAACAAATGTTAAAAGCGAAGATTTAAGGTTAGCTTTAGAAAAAGATAACATTGAATCTCGACCTTTGTGGAAGCCAATGCATTTACAGCCTGTTTTTCAGAATTATGCCTATTTCGGCAATAAGATATCAGAAAAATTATTTAATAATGGGCTTTGTTTGCCATCAAGTTCCAATTTAACTGACAACGATAGAGAAAGAATAACGAAAGTGATTAAGTCTTTGTTTTAAAGATTACATTTTTACTATTTTTACAACTAATTAATATTTAATAATTCCATTGAAAGAAACTACAGAATCTAATTTATTAAAAGATTTAAAAGGCTTTTGGTATAAAATTAATATCGATTTTAGACTAGAAAATTTAGGTTATTTGCCTAGATGGCTCGTTCTTATGTTTGATATATTGTTGCTTTTTATTGCATCTTTAATTACTTTTTTATTTTTTAGTGGACTTCGTTTGCATTACATTAAGAATGAGCTTTTAATTATTTCTTTATCGCTATATTTTTGTGTAAATGTATTTTTCTTTTGGTTATATCGAACCTATTCAGGGATTATAAGGCATTCATCCTATGTTGATGCTTTAAAACTTTTTTTTGCTCAGTTTTTTTCATTTACTATTTTATTAGCAATTAACTATTATTTTTTTATTTTCCATCAAAGAAAGCTATTCCTTAATACAGGTTTAGTAATTAATGGGTTTTTATCATTTTCTTTTTTGTTTTTATATAGAGTAATAGTCAAACAAACTTATGAGAGATACTTTAATTCAAGTAATAATTCTAATTTAACAAGGGCGTTAATATTTGGTACTAATGATAATGCTATTGCATTAGCTAACGCACTTAAAACAGAAATTCCTAAGCGTTTTAAATTAGTTGGATTTATTGAAAAATCGAATCAAAATACTACTAAGAGAATTTTAGATGCTCCTATTTTATTTATGAAAAATAATGCAGCATCATTATTAAAGGAAACTAAAGCAAATGCTCTTATTATAGTGGATAAAAATCTATCGAAAAAAGAAAGATCTCAAATCGTTGAAGATTGTTTAGAGTCCGAATTTAAAGTGTATACTATTCCATTAGTTGTTGATTTAGAGGGACAAAAAGAAATTACAAAAAGCATAAAAGCCTTTGAAATTCAAGATTTATTGGAAAGGAAACCGATAGTTTTAGATAATAATTCCATTTCAAATCAACTCAAAGGGAAAAAAGTTATGGTTACGGGTGCTGCTGGTTCTATCGGAAGTGAAATTGTACGGCAAATTTTAAGTTTTGAGCCAAAGAAAATAATTGTTTTAGATCAGGCGGAAACCCCGTTGCATGAATTAAGTTTACAAATAAAAAATATTAACTCAAATGTTAGTATTGTAAACATCATATCTGATATTAGAGAAAAAGAAACAATTGAAAAGGTGTTTATTAAATACAAACCAGAAGTTGTATATCATGCAGCAGCATACAAGCATGTTCCCTTAATGGAAGAAAATCCGGGCCAAGCAATTTTCACTAATGTTTTAGGTACAAAAAATATCGCTGATTTAGCATTTGAATATGAAGTTGAACGATTTGTTATGGTTTCTACCGATAAAGCAGTTAACCCTAGTAATGTAATGGGAGCAAGTAAACGTATTGCGGAAAAATATGTTCAATCTTTAAATAATAAAGTTAAATATAATGCAGGTAGTAGTAAATCCACAAAATACATAACAACTCGTTTTGGAAATGTTTTGGGCTCTAATGGCTCTGTAGTGCCTTTATTTACCAAACAGATTCAAGATGGGGGCCCAATAACTATTACCCATCCTGATATTATCCGATATTTTATGACTATTCCAGAAGCATGCCAACTTGTTTTAGAGGCAGGAGCAATGGGGAGTGGTGGTGAAATATTTATTTTTGATATGGGAGCACCGGTAAGGATTATTGATTTGGCTAGAAAAATGATTAGATTAGCTGGTTTCATTCCGGATAAAGATATTGAAATAAAAATAATTGGTTTGCGTCCTGGAGAAAAGCTGTATGAAGAATTATTAAATGACTCTTCGAAAAATTTGCCTACTCATAATGAAAAAATAATGATAGCTCAAGAAGAAATTATGATATACGAGGAGATTAATGAGTCGGTTAAGCTTTTGATCGAAACAGCCAAGCAAAAATCAAATAATGCAATTGTTTCTAAAATGAAAAACATTGTCCCCGAGTATAAGAGTTTAAATTCTATCTTTCAAGAGTTAGATGGGATTTAAACAGTTTTTTAAATATGTATTTTTTGTCCTAATTAATTAAAGGATTCACTTCTAAATTTGAAAATCTAATTGTAGATTTGCGCGATTATTAATTAAATGTTTTTGCTTTTGTTAAAAGCAATAATTAAATCTTTTGTATTATGATTAAAAAGTTATTTTTCTTAACAATAGCTTCTCTTTTTATCCAGTCTTGCGCAAATAAAAAAGACATTTTATATTACCAAGATATAAAAAATGAATCTCAAGATAATATCAATTATCTAGCGACAAAACTTCAGGTAAACGATATCTTATTTATTAAGGTTGCGGCATTGATCCAAGAATCTGCTGATCCTTTCAATATACAAGTAAGTGCATTAGGAAATATTAATATAGAGACGTATAAGATTCAAGGATATTTAGTTTCGCAGAAAGGATCGATAACGTTTCCAATATTAGGAGAAATAAATGTTGCTGGTAAAACTACAGAGGAAGCACAAGATTTGATTGCAAAAATGTTGAAAGATAATGGTTATATTAAAGATCCGACGGTTAGTGTTAGAGTTATTAATAGTAAAGTAACGGTTATTGGTGAAGTTAAAGTTCCTGGGACCTATAGTTTTGAAGAACAAAATATTTCACTAAATCAAGCAATTGGTTTTGCTGGAGATTTGACAATAAATGGAGTAAGAAAAGATGTGTTGTTGATAAGAGAAATTAACGGGACAAGAACATACATTCATTTAGATTTGACATCTTCAAAGTGGTTTGATAGCCCTTATTACTACGTAAAACAGAATGATATTATAATTGTTAATCCAAATGGACCTAAAGTTTTACAATCTGGTTATATTACTAACGTTGTAAACATATTAGGAGTTTTGTCATTTGGAATTACTGTTGTATTGTTGTTAAAAAAATAAATCATGGAAAATCACCAAGAGGATTCAATTGATAAAGGAATCAATTTTAATATTATTGAAGAAATTTTTAAATACTTTAGATATTGGTATTATTTTTTGATATCTGTAATTGTATGTTTTCTAGCTGTTAAATATTATCTGAATCATACCATTCCTATTTATGAATCACAAACCAATGTAAAAATCATCGATGATTCACAAAACAGTTTTACTTTGCCAAGTTCAGGTATTACATTATTCGGCAGATCAAAAGTTAATCTTGATAATCAAATTGAAGTTTTAAAATCATCGAAGTTACTTGAACAAGTTGTTAAGAGTTTGAATTTAAATACTCAGTATTATAAAGTTAATTATTTTAATAATTTAGAATTATGGAAGAATATACCTTTTAATATTGAATGGTTAGGTTCTTCACTTTCAATAGATGAAAAAACATTAACATTTGAAATAGAAGTAGAAAAAAACGGTTTCAAAGTAATTGAAATTAATGGCAATGACAAAAACATCTTCGTTCCTTATAACACTGTTCAAAGCATTAAAGGAATTTCATTTAGATTGGCGCTACAAGTTGATGCAAATTTAGATAGAATAAAAGGTAATAGATATTTAATAAGAAAGGGATCTGTTCAATCTACAGTAGTTGGGCTTTCTAACGCTATAAAAATTTCAAATAAAAATGAAAATTCAGACGTATTAAGTATTTCAATTACGGGCTCTAATAAGGATAAATCAGAAGCGGTTTTAAATGAAATTATAAAACAATTTGATGCAGATGGACTAAGGGATAGACGATTAGTATCTAAACGAACTATTGAATTTGTAAATGATCGATTTAAATCTCTTGAAAATGAATTAGATTCTATTGAAACTAGAAAAGCGAAATATAAAAGCAGTAATGAATTAACGTTCATAGAATCAGATGCTACCTCCGCGTCTGCAAGTAAGATGTCTGCTAAAAATGATGTTTTTCATACTGAAACGCAAATTGCCTTATCCAGACTTTTGGATAAATCAGTACGATCAGATAAAAAATTAGCATTATTACCAACCAATATTGGAGTTGAAAGTTCTGATGTGAATGGATTGATTAATAATTTTAATTTAGCCGTCTTGGAAAGAGAAAGGTTGTTAGTTAGTGCTGCAGAAAAGAATCCTAGAGTTGTGATGTTGAATGATAAATTAGCTGATTTAAAAGATAATATTTTAAAAACAATTAAAGATTATCAGCAGGAATTAGAAGTCTCCTTAGCAAAAAATAATGTTTTAAAACAAGCTACAATAAGTAAATTTAGTCATATACCTTTTGATGAAAAAGTTTTAAATGGTATTGATAGAAATAAAAACATTAAAGAAGCATTATACATTTTGCTACTGCAAAAAAGAGAAGAAGCAGCGGTTAATTTGGCAATTACTTCATCATCAATGAAGGTTATTGATTATGCCATGACCAATACCGTTCCAGCTTCACCAAAAAGAGCAACATTTATAATTGCATCAATAATAGTTGGATTATTGTTGCCGTTCTTGATAATATATGTAAGTTTCTTATTAGATGATAAAGTTCATAATATTGAAGATGTATCTAAATTTGCTAAAGGAAAAGTAATTCTTTCGGAGATTCCACATATAGATAATATAGAAAAACTTACGACGTTTAACGATCGATCAATTTTAGGAGAATCATTTAGGATATTGAGGACTAACTTATCTTACATATTACCAGTAAAAACTGATAAACTTGGGCAGACCATTCTAGTCGCCAGTACAATAAAAGGTGAAGGAAAGACATTTACAGCAATTAATTTATCTATTTCTTTTGCAATTATGAATAAAAAGGTATTGTTAATAGGTGCCGATTTAAGAAATCCGCAATTGCATCGATATTTGAGTACTAGTAAAAGTGAAGTAGGACTTCAGGATTATTTACATGATCCTTCAGTAGATTGGCATAATATTATTAATAAGAAACAGTTAGAAAATCCAAATTTAGATATCATATTATCAGGTAGAATACCCCCTAATCCGGCAGAGTTGTTGTCAAATGGACGCAAAGAGCAATTGATTAACGAGGCAAAAAAAGAATATGATATAATTATAATTGATAGTGCTCCAACTTTATTAGTAACAGATACTCTTCTAATTTCGCAATATGTAGATGCCACATTGTACGTAGTTAGAGCTGATTTTACGCCGAAAAAATTAATTCCATTTTCTGTGAACTTAAGTAATAGAGAAAAATTAAAAAATATGACATATGTTATCAATAACGTAGGTTTAAATTATGGTTATGGATACAAATATGGTTATAGCTATAAGTATAAATATAATTATGCTTACGGTTATGGATATGGCTACGGAGCTGATCCATCCAATAAAAAGTCTTTGATAAGAAGAATTAGATCTATTTTCAAAAAGAAAAAAGAAGATTAAAAGTCAAAGAATGAGTTGTTTTGAAAGGCATCTGTGAGTAATTGGTGATTTTTCAAAACAACTTTTTTTGTGATATAGTCGATATGTCTGCTGTGATGTACATCGGAGCCAACAAAATCAATCATTCTATTTCCCAAAAGAAAATCCGCAGCTTTAGCTACATTAGGTCCATAATATCCTGTTGTAGATAACATGTTCAGTTGAAAAGAACAACCTGCATTTTTTAATTTTGTATATTCATCTAAATTGTTATGGTAAAAATTATAACGTTCTGGATGTGCTAAAACAGGTTTGTATCCGCAAGTTTGCAATTCAAATAAAGTTTCATATAATTGAATTGGTGGACGTAAATAGGATATTTCAACTAATACATAATTGTCTCTTAATGTTAATAGAGATTTATTTGTAAATAATTCTCTAAATTGAGAATCGATCATATATTCTGCTGCAGCTTTTAGCCGATTACCAATATTTAAGGTTTTTAATTCTGCTATGGTTTTCGATTCTGCCTCTTGAATGCTTTGCTTAGTATTATTCCATACGTCACTTATGATATGGGGTGTGGTAATAAACTTTGCAAATCCTAAACGTTCCAAACCTTTAAGTAATTTTTCGGAAGTATCTAAATCAGGTGATCCGTCATCAATTCCAGGGAGTAAATGGGAATGAATATCAACAAAATCATCTGGAATGAAGTCTAATAAAAAGGGTTTTGGTTTAAAAAAATGTATCAAAGCTTTGTTTTTAGAATGCAAAATTAAACAAATAAAAATCTATTTCTTTAAATAAGTAATTAATCCTAAATAATTCAACACTTTTGTTTTTATTAGGTAAGGCGAATTTATATATTTGCAAGTGTCGTAAAGTGGCAATATTAACCTAAATACAAAATGAAAGATATAAATCAATCGCAAGATTGGGATTTGGTAATTAAAGGGCATACGTCACTTTTTGATATTAAATTCAGAGACATTTGGAATTATAGGGACTTGCTTTTTTTATTTGTAAAAAGAGATTTTGTTAGCTTTTATAAGCAAACTGTTTTAGGGCCGCTTTGGTTTTTCATTCAGCCTATTTTTACTATGATTATTTTTACTTTTGTATTTGGTACTCTCGCGGGAATAAGTGCTGATGGATTGCCACATCAATTATTCTACTTGACAGGAATTACCTCTTGGCAGTATTTTTCAGATTGTTTAACAAAGACCAGTACAGTTTTTAGAGATAATGCGAATATTTTTGGAAAAGTGTATTTCCCGAGGTTGATAATGCCATTGAGTATAGTTATTAGTAATTTGGTTAGATTTTCTGTGCAATTACTTCTGCTTTTATTCATGATGATTTATTTCTATTATTTTCCTGTAAATGGTGCAAGTTTTACTATTACGATAGGACTTTTGTTATTTCCATTACTGATGTTTTTGATGGCAATGTTAGGATTAGGATTGGGTTTAATTATTACTGCAGTAACAACAAAATATAGAGATTTGACATTTTTAGTTACATTCGGAGTTCAACTCCTAATGTATACAACGACCGTTATTTATCCGTTAAGTTATGCCAAAGAAAAAGGTTATGGTTATTGGGTTGGATTAAATCCAATGACCGGAATTATTGAAGCTTTTCGATATGCTTTTTTAGGAAAAGGAGAATTTACTTTTGGAAGCTTAAGTTATTCTGCAATAGTTACTTTTGTTATATTATTTTTTGGAATTATTATTTTTAATAAAACAGAAAAAAACTTTGTTGACACCATCTAATGAATAAACCAATTATACAAGTCGAGAACTTATCCAAAGCTTATCAAATCGGTCAAATTGGTACAGGGACAATATCTCGTGATATTGAACGGTTTTGGTTGACTAAAATATTAGGAAAAGAAGATCCTTTTCTAAAAATAGGTCAAGCTAATGATAGAACAATCAAAGGAGAAAGCGATATTGTTTGGTCTTTACAAGATATTAATTTTCAAATTAATCAAGGTGAAGCGGTAGGGATTATAGGTAAGAATGGTGCTGGAAAAAGTACACTTTTAAAGCTTCTTTCTAGGGTCACAAGTCCAACTACCGGACAGATAAGGGTAAAAGGAAGAATCGCAAGTTTACTAGAAGTTGGTACTGGTTTTCATCCTGAACTTTCAGGAAGAGAAAATATTTATCTGAACGGAGCTATACTTGGAATGCGTAAAAATGAGATAAGCAGAAAATTAGATGAGATCATTGATTTTTCAGGAGTAGAACGATATATAGATACACCTGTAAAACGATATTCTTCAGGAATGTATGTACGTTTAGCTTTTGCTGTAGCTGCTCATTTAGAAAGCGAAATATTAATTGTAGATGAAGTATTAGCAGTAGGAGACGCAGAATTTCAAAAGAAGTGTCTCGGTAAAATGGGTGATATAAGTAAAGGTCAAGGCAGGACGGTTCTTTTTGTTAGTCATAATATGGCCTCTGTACAAAAACTTTGCACAAAAGGACTGTTAATTGAGAATGGAAGGTTAATTAAGGAGAGTGATATAAATCAAACTATAATGACATACCTACAAGGTGATTCTTTCTCCAATGATTTAATTAATGCCAAAGGGAGAAAAGGTAATGGGAGAATAAAATTTCAAGAAGTACGAGTTTTTGGAAATACTGAAAATGAAACAGTGGTTTCTGGAAATGAACTGAATATTATTATTAAATTATACAATCCAGAAAATATTATTAGTTCAAGAATTCGCTTTGATATGCGAATCGAAGATGATTTCGGACAAAGATTGTCATGGGTGAGTTCTGACTTAGTACATATCAATGAAAATGTTTTTCCAACAGATATAAAAATAAAATTCCCTAAAAATCAATTTAATAATGGAATTTATTTTGCTACTATTTTTATGACAATTGATGGGGAAGTAACTGATTATATTCATAATGCATTTCAAATCATAGTTGAGTCTGGTGATTTTTTTAATAATAGTAGACAAGTACCAACAAATCAAAGTAAGATTTTGATGGATTTCAAAATGGATTATAGTCACCAATAAAAGCAAGTAATAATGAAAAAAATACTACTTGAGTTTTTATTATATATCTATAATAATGTCAAGCCCAGCACAAATATCAAATTGTATATTAAGTACTTGTTGAGTAATGATAAGATTTTGATTCGATTTAATGGTTTTCGTATGAATGCGGGTGTGAAATCTGCAATTGAACAAAATATTTTGTTTAATACTTATAACGAAAAGGCAGTACTTAGCATTATTAAAAAGTTTGCCCAAGATGGTTACGATCTTGTAGATGTTGGCGCTAATGTTGGTATTCATTCTTTGACAGCAGCTTCGGCCAATGCAAAAATAGAAATTTTTTCATTCGAGCCAGAACCATCAAATTTTAACGATTTTATTAAAAACATTAGTTTAAATAATTTTAAAAATATTAACCCATTTAATATGGGGCTAGGTAATTTTAAAGGACTTGCCGAGTTAAATGTTAATGAAGGATGGAATAAAGGGAAACATTCCCTTAAAGTTTCTTTTTCAGAAAATAGTAAAAAAGCATCCATTCTAGTTTCATTATTAGACGATTTTAAAGTGTTCATTACTTCCAAAAAAATAATTATTAAAATTGATGTAGAAGGTTTTGAAAAAGAAGTAATTGAAGGAGCTAAGGAATTACTGAATCAGGTGCAGGAAGCTGTTATTATTATTGAGTTATTAACTGAAATTAACGGACAGGAAACCTGTGCAACTATTGTAAATATGTTAATCGCAAATGATTTTAAAACGATTTTTAAAATCAGTGCTCAAAATGAATTAATTGAAGTGAGTCAGTATGAAGGTAGTGCTGATTATGTTTTATTAAAGGGTAGTAACGCATTAAAAATTATAAAGTAAATGCGAGAAGGTGTAAATCCAGAAAAAAATAAGGAAGAAATAAACCTTAAAAAGCAACACCGAGTTGTAGTGGTTTTTTATATTCCCAATATTGAAGAGGATTATTATACTGAAGCACTTCAGGTTTTGGACAGTTGTCTTCATTCGCTCACAAAAACCATTAATCCTGAGACTACTAACATCACATTAATCAATAATAATTCGATAAAAGATTCAGAAAGCGTTGTAAATAAATATCTTGATAAAATAGATAAGTATGTTCTTTATGGTCAAAATAAAGGAAAGGTGTATGCCGTCATTAATGAAGTGCGATCTGTTTTTGAGCCATTTGTAACTATATCTGATGCTGATGTTCTATTTTTTAATGGTTGGGAAAACGCAGTTTTTGATGTTTTTAAATACCACCCTAAAGCTGGTATAGTAACACCTTTACCTTCACAATATTCGGGTCTTAATTTTAATTCAGCAGTTATTTTTGATTCTTTTTTCACCCACAAATTGCGCTATGGAAAAATTGTTTCTGACGAAGATGTTGATTTATATCTCAAAGGTATCAATAATGAAGCGCTTGTCAATAATTCTTTCAAGTTCAATTGGAAAGAAAGGCAATTTTATCTCGATGGAAAAGTAAAAGCTATAATAGGAGCAACGCATTTCATAGCAACTTATAAAAGCAATCTCTTTAAAAATCAAAGTATTTATCCAGAAATTAAATTCAAGAATGGATACGAAGAAAAATTTATGGATTGCTTGGCTGAAGAACGTGGACTTTATAGATTGTCAACAGTAAAAAGTTTTGCTTATCATCTCGGAAATCGAATAGATGACGAAGCAACTAAGCTAAATTATGATAATCTAGAATTAATTCAGCCGTCTGTTTTTGAGACTATTCATCTAAAAGATAAATACATCTCTAATCATGTTTTATATTTTGTTAAAAGCTTATTTTTAAAAGTTTTTAAAAAGCATATTAAAATAAAAAAAGGGACTGCCGACAGATGAAAATTATACTTTGTTTTGGAACAAGACCGGAAGCGATTAAGATGGCACCACTTTACCATCAATTAAAGAGCAATGCATTTTTTGAAGTTAAGCTATGTGTTACTGCACAACATCGTAAAATGCTTGATCAAGTATTAGATTTTTTTGAAATGGTTCCTCATTATGATTTAAATTTAATGAAACCCAATCAAACGTTAAATGGTTTAAGCGCCAATATTTTAGCAGAAATAGATTGTGTTTTAGTAAAGGAGAACCCAGATGTTGTTTTAGTGCATGGTGATACAACTACTTCTTCAATGGTCGCTTTGGCTTCATTTCATAGAGGCATCAAGGTGGGGCATGTAGAAGCAGGACTTAGAACTTATAACAAAAACGCTCCTTTCCCAGAAGAGCTTAACCGTCAATTAACGGGTAGAATAGCTGATTTTCACTTTGCTCCAACTGCATTAGCCAAAAGTAATTTGCTTAATGAAAGCATAGCTGAAAAAGATATTATAGTAACTGGAAATACTGTAATTGATGCATTGCTTTGGACAAAAAATAAACTGGAATCCGGTTTTTTTAATACTGAAATTGAAAATTTACAATTTCTTCTGAATAAGAAATTTGTTTTAGTGACCGGTCATAGAAGAGAGAGTTTTGGTGAAGGATTCGTTTCATTTTGCGAAGCTTTACTCGAAATAGTTCATTACGATCAAGATGTGCATATTGTTTTTCCAGTGCATTTAAATCCTAATGTGCAAGAACCGGTGTATAAATTACTTGGTCAAAACAATAATATCCATTTGCTTGAACCCGTGGATTATCCTGTTATGGTTTGGTTGTTAGAGTATTGCAGTTTGATTATTTCAGATTCTGGCGGTATTCAAGAAGAGGCACCGACATTCAAAAAGCATATTTTAGTAACTAGAGAAGTGTCAGAAAGACCAGAGGGCGTGGAAAAAGGATTTTCAACATTAGTAGGAACTCAGAAAGATTTAATCGTTCAGAAGGCAAATTATTATCTCAAAAATGGCTTTAATCCAACTAGTGAAAATCCATATGGTGATGGGTTAGCTTCTCAAAAAATTTCAGAATATTTAGAAAAACAAAAACAATGAAAATCTTAGTCATATCAGAGTCGATTAATGTTGAAGATAGCAGTGCTTCCAAGGTAAATGTTGCTTTGATTTCTAATTTGGTAAAAGCTGGTTTTAACCTAAAAGTTTTACATTTTTCTCATAAAGAAATTAAATTAGAAGGAATAGAATGCCTTTGGATTCCTGAAAGACGGTTTTCTATATTGTTTGTTTTATCTCGTTTGGTAAGAATTTTTCAAAGAAAGACAAAAATTTTAATCAATCATAATGTTGAAAATGTTTTTGGATTTTCGTTTACTCATACCAATGATGTAAATCAAATTGCCTTGTACATTAAGAAGGAAAGCGATTATGATCCAGATTTGATACTGACACTTAGTAAAGGTGGAAGTTTCAGGCCACACAGAGCCATGCTGCTGTTGCCTGAACTACATAAGAAATGGATGGCTTATATTCATGATCCGTATCCTTTTCATATGTATCCTAGGCCTTATAATTGGGTGGAATATGGGTACTTGCAAAAAGAAAGATTTATTCGAGAAGTAACTGAAAAAGCAAAATTTTTAGCTTTTCCTAGCTTACTGCTGAAACAATGGATGGAAAGTTATTTTCCTGCAGTTGCTTTAAAAAGTGAAATTATTCCTCACCAAATCAATATATCCTATAGTTTGGAACCAATTCCTGACTTTTTTAAAGAAAATCAATTCTCATTATTACATGCCGGTAATTTATTAAAACAAAGAAATCCAGAGTTTTTGATAAAAGGATTTTTGAATTTTTTAGAAAATAATCCTGATGCTAAAGATAATGCAACCTTATACTTTATTGGACATAATGATTCACACAAGAAATTACTTCTTGAATACAGTCATGCTAATATTGTTGTTCAGAATTATTTAGATTATAAGATTGTACAAAATCTTGAAAATAAAACATCAGTAAATATAATTCTAGAAGCTATTTCTGAAATAAGTCCCTTCCTACCAGGTAAGTTTCCCAATTGTGTTGTTGCAAACAAACCCATTCTGATTTTAGGACCTTATTATAGTGAAGTTAAACGATTGTTGGGTAATGATTACGCTTATTGGGCTGAAGCAAATGATGAAAAATCCATTGAACTATGCATTACCAATTTATATCAAATCTGGAAAAGTAATCCATCTAATTTAATGTTAAACAGAAATGATTTAATTGATTATGCAACAGAATTGAATTTGAAGAAGATAATAGATGATTTGATGTGAATATGGTAACTTTTGCGATACTTATTTCTACCAAAGACCGTTGCGACGAATTACTTTTTACGCTAAATAAGATACAACCATTGCTTAGTAATGATGTGATTTGTGTTGTTTATGATGATGGTTCTAAAGATTCGACTTCAGAAAAAGTTAAAGTAAATTTTCCGCAAATTATTTTAAAAAGTAATAGAAAATCGAAAGGATATATTTATTGTAGAAATAAAATGTTAAATGAAACACAAGCTCATTATGCAATTTCTTTAGATGATGATGCTAATTTTATTGGTAATAATCCTTTAGAAGTAATTTCAAAATATTTTTCCTTAAACCCAAAATGTGGATTAATTGCTACTCGTATTTTTTGGACTAAAGATGATGTATTTTTTTCTCAAAGCAATGAAAAAGAATGCATTGTAAAAAGCTTCGTGGGCTGCGCACACATTTGGCGAATGGAAGCTTGGAATGATATCCCTAATTATCCAGAATGGTATGAGTTTTATGGAGAAGAAAGTTTTGCCTCACTTCAATTGTTCAAAAGGGAATGGCAAGTACATTATCTTCCTGAGGTATTAGTACAACATCGGGTAAATCTAAAAGAAAGAGCTCAAAATAGATCGCAATTTTCTTTTCGATTGAGAAGGTCATTGCGCTCCGATTGGTTCAATTATGTATTGTTTTTCCCGTTATTTATAGCAATTAATTGTTTGATGTTTTCCATTTATGAACAATTAAAAAAAATAGTAATAAAAGGCGATTTTAAAACTGTTTACCCATTATTATTTGCTGTTTGTGATTTTTTTATTAAGATACCAAAACTGGTAAAAAATAGAAATTCTTTTTCCAAAATAGAGTATGAAAATTACCTCAAATTAAACGAGGCTAAAATATATTGGATACCAGAAAAATAGTTATTTTTACTTTACTATCAATTTCCTTTTTTTAATGAAAAACATTGCAGTTATTCCGGCTAGAGGTGGATCTAAAAGATTGCCGAACAAGAATATATTACAACTTAATGGATTACCACTCTTGGCGCATAGTATTATTTATGCTCAAAATAATCCTTCTATTATTGACTCCATATATGTTTCTACCGATGATCCTCAAATTAAGGAAATTGCTCTTAAATTTGGAGCGAAAGTTATAGATAGACCTGCAGAACTATCAGGTGACCTAGAGCCAACGGTATCGGCAATAAAAAACGTTTTGGACAATTTGAATGTAGAAATTGATAATTTATTTTTATTGCAACCTACTAATCCGTTAAGACCAGAATATTTGGTCAGAAATTGTTATGAGAAGTTTATTAGTGATGGAGTAGAATGCTTATTTACAGTTAGCAAAAATGAATATAAACTTGGAAAAATTAAAAACAATTCATTTATCCCTTATAATTATACTTTTGGACAGAGAAGTCAAGACTTAGAACCTTTATATTTTGAAAACGGATTGCTATATATTTGCAAAGCAAAGTTAATAATGAATAATACAATAATTTCAGAAAATGCATTACCCTACATTATTGATGAATCTTTTCCTATTGTAGATATAGATACTTTAGTAGATTTTGAATATGCGTCTTATCTTTTAAATAAATAAAAACATGAACCCATACATTGAAATAGCTGGCAGAAAAATTGGACCAGATTTCCCCCCTTTAGTAATTGCAGAAATAGGTATTAATCACGAAGGTTCATTAAAGACTGCCAAAGAAATGGTTGATGCAGCTCACAGAGCAGGTGTTGAAATTGTTAAGCATCAAACACATATTGTTGAAGATGAAATGAGTGGCGCGGCCAAAAAAGTAATTCCGGGAAATTCAGATGTTTCTATTTATGAGATTATGGAACGTTGTTCGCTAAACGAAACCGACGAATTTGAACTCAAAAACTATGTAGAAAGTAAGGGTATGATTTTTATATCCACACCTTTTTCAAGGGCCGCTGCTGAAAGACTTAAAAAGTTTGATCTACCAGCATATAAAATAGGTTCAGGCGAATGTAATAATTATCCATTGCTTGAGCACATTTGTAGTTTTGGTAAACCAGTAATATTAAGTACGGGAATGAATACCATCGAGAGTGTTCAAAAAGCAGTGTCAATATTTGATAAATACAAAATTCCTGTTGCGCTTTTGCATACTACTAATTTATATCCTACCCCAATTCATTTAGTACGTTATGGTGCTATGAAGCAATTACATGAAGCGTTTCCCGATAAGGTTTTTGGACTTTCAGATCACACCTTGAATAATAATGCTTGTTTAGGTTCAGTAGCACTTGGAGCCAGTATATTAGAACGTCATTTCACCGATCATATGCAACGAACAGGGCCTGATATTATTTGTAGTATGGATGAAAAAGCTTGTACCGAACTTATTAGAAATTCCAATGAAATTTGGCAAATGAGAGGTGGAACTAAAGAACCTGCTAAAGAAGAGCAAGTTACCATTGATTTTGCTTTTGCAACTGTATGTAGTATCGCAAATATTAGAAAAGGTGATATTTTTAGTAAAGAAAATATTTGGGTTAAAAGGCCCGGAACAGGTATGATTTTGGCTGAACATTTCAACCAATTATTAGGTAAGATTGCAACTCGTGACATTTACATTGATGAACAGTTAACTTTTGAAGATTTCGAATAGACATTTTATAAAAGAACTTAACCGAAAAATAGAATATGAGATCTTTTTTTTAACAAAAAAACATTTCAGGTATTATAAAATAGAATGAAAAAAATCCTGTTTTTGACCGGTACAAGAGCCGATTTTGGTAAAATAAAATCACTCATCTCTATACTTGATGCGCATCAAGAATTCGAGGTCTATGTTTTTGTAACTGGTATGCATTTACAAAAAGAATATGGGTATACGCTAATTGAAATCGAAAGATGTAATTATAGTAATGTGTATACTTTTGAAAATCATACTCATGAAACTACAATGGATTTAACTTTGGCTAAAACTATCCAAGGTTTGTCAGAGTATTGTAAAGAAGTAGACCCCGATATGATTGTAATCCATGGTGATAGGGTTGAGACATTAGCTGGTGCAATAGTAGGTTCCCTAAACAATATATTAGTATCACATATCGAAGGAGGTGAGCTTTCAGGAACAGTGGATGAATTAATTCGTCACAGTGTATCAAAATTAAGTCATATTCATTTTGTTTCCAATAGTGATGCTGCTAAACGGTTACTTCAAATGGGGGAAATGAAATCCTCAATTTATACAATAGGATCGCCTGATATTGATATTATGTTTTCCAATCATTTACCCAACCTCTCAGAAGTAAAGGAATATTATCAAATTCCATTTGATAAATATGCTATTGTTATGTTTCATCCTGTAACAACAGAAGTCAATGAAATGCAGGAATATGCAGCTAATTTTGTAACTGCACTATTAAATGATAATCATAATTATGTAGTTATTTTTCCAAATAATGATTTAGGGAGCCAATGTATTATTGAAAATTATAAACAATTAATTCAAAATAGCCGGTTTAGAGTATTCCCGTCTTTGCGTTTTGAATATTTTTTGACTTTACTTAAATCCAGTCAATTTATTATTGGAAACAGTAGTGCCGGAATAAGGGAAGCACCATACTATGGCATCCCTATTATAAATATTGGAACACGTCAACAAAACAGGGCCTTACATGCTGATATAGTAAATATTGGTTACGATAGTAAAGATATTGAGAAAGCATTAAAGTCGATAGACCGTCATCATATACAAACTTCTAAATCCGATTTTGGACAAGGAAATAGTGCTGAGTTATTTCTTCAATCACTAGTAAGTCCTGAAATTTGGAAAGTAAATCACCAAAAACAGTTTAGAGATATTAAATGATTTTTTTTAGTTGATATTAGACATTGCTGTTTTGTAATGTCTTTTTTATACTCGTAAATATTTTTTGATTCCAAAATAAACCTTGATATTTGAAGATTAATTTACACTAAGGAATGTTAACGGTTTGCAACTACCATTACATAAGACCCAATTTTGATACAAATTATCCAAGTATTTTTGGAGTTACTCCAAGTGCTTTTAAAAAGCAGTTGAAGTTGCTTAAAGATAAAGGTGATTTTGTGAGTCCTCAAGATTTAATTTCTAATGTCAAAGTTGCTTTATCATCAAAAAATAATTATCATTTTGTCACTTTTGATGACGGTTTGAAAGAGCAATTCCAATACGCTTTACCTATTTTAGATGAATTACAAATTCCTGCTATATTTTTTGCAAATTCAAAAAACCATGAAAATTTAGAAGTAAGTACTGTTCATAAAATACACTTACTACGCTCAATTATCGCACCAGCTGATTTTTTAAAAAAAGTGACTTCTTTTGAAAAGGTTCCCATTTCAAGTTTAGATAAAGAAAATGCAAAAAAAACTTATATTTACGATAATTTAGAGAGTGCTATTCTCAAGTATATCTTGAATTTTAAAATGAATTTTAAGCAACAAGAAGGTATAATTAAGACGGTTTTTGAAGATTTTTTTAATGAAGAAGAAGAGTTAGAAAAGCTTTATATGAACCAAAATGAAATGATTCATTTAGCTTACCAAGGGTATTTAGGAAGTCATACTCATTCCCATTATCCATTAGGCCTATTAAAGTCTAGTGATATTCAATTTGAACTTGAACATTCAAAGTTTTTTTTTGAAAAACACACAAATTCTAAAATAGAAATGGTAGCTTATCCGTACGGATCGCCAGAAGCGTGTAATATAGATGTTGCAACTATTGCAGCCAAGGTCAACTATAAATTAGGATTCACAACTACACGGGGTATCAACACCGAAAATAATAATTTATTATTATTGAATCGTTTTGATTGTAACGATTTGCCAGGCGGGAAAAATTATAGACCAGTATGATAACAAGAGAAGCGACAATTGAAGATTGGGATAAACTGCATTCTTTTTTCAATAGAATTTATCGTAAGGATCATCCATTACATAACAAAGCGTTTTGGGAATGGCAATATGGTAATGTTAATTATGGAAGATCATTAATATGTTTAAATGAAAAAAATGTTATTGTAGGTCATGTAGGTGCAGCTTTTGGCGGAAATATTGCATGGATCATAAATGTTTATTTAGATGAAGAATGTAGAGGAAAAGGGATATTAACTAAATTATATAATATTGCCAGAAGCTATTATCCTTTAGCGGCTACTGCTGCTAATGCTGCTGGTTTAGGACTTTATAAAAATATGGGTTGGATTCGTTATTATAATTTAGAACGTTACGTTAAAATTAATCCAAACATTTCTTCATTAGCTAAGGAAACCATTTGTAATAAAATCACTGTTGAATTAGACCAATTGATAATTTCAGACACGAATTATTTTAAGCAACCCGGAATTAAAGGAATATGCCTTTTAGATGGTTCAACTGCTGTTAGCCATGAAGAAGTAGGTGGTCTTAGGGCCGTAGATATTAATGATGTTGAATTACTTGAAAAGCAGGCATGGGAACTCGGGTATAATTGGATCGATTATATTACGTCCTGGAACGATTTAAAGACAAAAAATCTAGAAAAAAATGGATGGGTTTTAGATTACAAAAGCCATATTCCTTGGCGCTTAAATCCTATAGAAATGGATTATTTTTGCGATATTACTTTTCTCTCAGAAGAATGTTTAGACAAGAAATTAGTAGTTCATAGATCCTTTTCAGATCATGGAAGAGTTGGAAGTATTAAAACGTAAGCATGAAAAATTTAGGTGTTGTAATAACAGATGGTGTAGGTTTCCGAAATTTTATTTTGAGTGATTTCATACATGAGGCAAAACAAAATTTTGGTAGTGTGGTGATCTTATCCTGCTTGCCCAAAGTGGTATACGAAGATTTTAATTTGGATTGTAAAATCATCGAATTAGAAGTTTTTGATGAAAAATTTATTACTTGGTTTTTTAAAAAAATAAAAGAGATTGCCCATTTACACCAGCATAAAAAAGGAAATTTTGGTATACAAGATAATTTAGTAGTTAGTTATTCAAAATCAAATACGCCAAGAGGATATGCAACTCATTTTGCTTATTGGTGGACTTACTTCTTTAACTCAGAAAAATGGATTAATCGGTATAATAAACTGCAACAACATTCATTTGCTCAAAAACCAGTTTTGAAGTCCTATTTTAAAATAATTGAGGAAGAAAATTTAGACATTTTATTTTTCACACATCAAAGACCTTCATTTATTGCCCCTCTAATCTATGTCGCCGAAAAACTCAAAATTAAAACAGCAGCATTTATATTTAGTTGGGATAATTTAGCTTCCAAAAATAGAATGGCAGGCAATTTTGATTATTTTTTAGTTTGGAGTGAATTAATGAAAAATGAAATGCTACAATTCTATAATTTGGTAAATCAAGACCAAATAAGTATTGTAGGGACACCTCAGTTTGAACCATTTGTAAATCCTAAATTTGGCTATGAAAAAAATAAATTAGTAGCTAAATTCGATTTAGATCAAAATAAACCGATTGTATTTTTCACTTGTAATGATGCAAGTAGCGAAAATGACCCTGTCTATCTTAAATTATTAGCTGAGTTTATTGTGCAAAAAAAACTAATAAAGGACATAAACCTAGTAGTACGAACTTCTCCAGCTGAAGAGCCACTTAGATTTAAAGAAATTGCAGATACGTATGATTTTATTGTCTGGAACTATCCTGATTGGACTATAAAACGTAAAAATCATATGGAAGCATGGACGCAACGTGTACCCTCATTAGAAGATTTAAATGATTTAAAATCGCTCTTGATGCATTGTGATTTCAATATTAATATTTTATCTACTATAACGCTTGACTCATTTATTTTTGATAAACCAGTTATTAATCCAGTCTTTGGAAATAAAGAAAACGGAATGTTTGATGATCAAAAATTTTTAGATTATTTGCATTTATCCCGTTTAGTAGAATCTGACGCTAGCTTAATTGTGAAAAATGAAACAGAGTTTCTTAATGCCGTTAATTTTTTACTTGAAAATAAGGATAATAAAGTGAAGGAAAGAAGCAATTTCATTGATTTGCAGTTAGGGAAACCATTATTCGGAACCGGAAAAAGAATCGCTGAACAATTAAGAATATGGGCAAACAAATAATTAAAGTAGCAGTAGTTTGTGCCTATAAATTGTTGCCAGAAAGAATTGGAGGTATGGATTATTTTTTCTGGCATTTTGATCAAAAATGTAAAGAAAATGGAATTCAGGTAGATTGGTTTTTTCCAAATGAATCTAGTCATGATGGCTATTCGGAACTAAATATAATTACTAGTGAGCAAAAGAATGTTGAAAAGTTTTTCTATAAATATTGTGTTGCCAACAAACCAAATTATACTCATGTTATCACACACTTTGTCGAACTCTGCACACCAGTTTTTAAAAAAATAAAAGAAACTACAAATGCAGCTATTATAGCCGTCGATCATAACCCTCGTCCAATTGAAGGGTATCCTTCCAAGATACGAATCAAAAAAAAGATGAAAGGAATTTTATATTCAAAATACATCGATTTATTTGTTGGAGTTTCTAATTATACTGTAAATGAAATAGTAAAAGATTTTGGTTTTCACTTAAAAAAGAAAACTATTGTAATTTATAATGGAGTTGTTATCGATAATATTATTGTTAATCCACAAAGAAAAGTTCTTGAACCAAAGTTTTTAGTAGCTTCTCATTTACGAGAATCTAAAGGAATTCAAGATTTAATTGAAGCGGTTCATCTATCGTCAAATGAAATAAAAGACAAACTTAACATTGATATATATGGGGATGGATATTATAAAGAATATTTAGTCAAAAAAGTTAAAGAGTATAGATTAGAACAGATATTCATTTTTAAAGGGAGTGTGCCTAATTTAAAAGAAATATATTGTCAGTATGATTATATGTTACAACCCACCCATATGGAATGTTTTAGTTTGGCAATTCTTGAAAGTTTGGCAGCAAATGTTCCAGTAATTACTACTAGTGTGGGAGGAAATGAAGAAGCAATTACCCATGGAGTTAATGGCTTTATTGTTAAACCAAAGGATGCTTTTTTATTAAAATCAATTCTTCAAAATGTATTTTTGGGCAATCTAAAAATAGCAGTTGACACTAGAACTTTTATTGAGAACAATTTTACTATCGAGAAAATGGTAAACAATTATATCAGACTCTTACAATAGTCTTTTTTAAAGTTCATCATTTAAAATCGTTTCTTATTGAATTGTCATAATTAGTATCTGTGTAGTACCGAATGTAGCTCGTTTTTTCGATTTCAATTAATACTATACAAAAGACAAGTAGAATTTTTTCCTTAAATCCTCACATTGGAATAATTTCGACAAACTATTTTTATGCTGCACTACGTATAAAAGATGAAAAAAATATAGAAATTCCGACGCTTGTCATCGATTTAAAACAACCAATCATTCAGAAATAAACACTATTTTTGACCTTCCATTGTCATTATTAATCAATTAACATGAAAATTGCTTTTTTAACTCCCGAGTTTCCCCACCCCAAATTTAAATTTTCAGGAGGGATAGGCACAAGTGTTTTTAACTTAGCGAAAGGATTGACAAAAGCAGGTAATGAAGTAGTTATTGTGTTATATGGTCAAGAAAAAGATAATTATTTTGTTGAAGATGGGATTGCTTTTTATCAAATTAAAAATAGTAAAGTAAAAGGTTTTTCTCTTCTTTTAACTCAAAAAAAAATTGAAAGATTACTTCATAATTTAGTCGTTGAGAACAAAATAGATATAATTGAAGCAGTAGATTGGGAAGGGATTACTTCTAATATTAAAACAAATTGCCCTTTAATTGTCAAATTACACGGCTCCGATACTTATTTCTGTCACATAGACAAACGTCCCGTTAAATTTTTCAATAGATATCGCGAAAGAAGGGCTTTTATAAAAGCAGACAAGATAGTGTCAGTCAGTCAATATACTGCACAAGTTACAAATGGGTTATTTCAATTGTCTAGGGATTATAAGGTAATACCTAACGGAATAGATATACATGATTTTAATAGTTCTTCTGTTGAAGAAGATCAATTAGCCCCAATAATATTGTATTATGGCACTTTAATTAGGAAAAAAGGGCTTTTAGAATTGCCAATAATTTTTAATGAAGTACATAGCAAAAATAAAAACACTAAATTGATTTTAGTAGGGAGGGATTCTGCCGATGTAGTTACAGGTAACTCTTCTATTTGGGCTATGATGCAACCATTATTTACAAAAGAAGCACTTCAAAATGTGTCCTACATTGGTAGTGTTTCCTATGATAAGATCAAGGACTATATAAATAAGGCAACAGTATGTGTTTTCCCCACATTTGCAGAAGCTTTACCTGTATCTTGGATTGAAGCAATGGCAATGAATAAAGCCATTGTAGCTTCAAATATTGGTTGGGCTTCAGAAGTGATTGATGAGGGAATTAGCGGCTATTTAGTACATCCTAAAAACCATCAAGAATATGCTTCCCAAATTTTAAAATTAATAGAAAATCCCAGTTTAAGAACTCAATTTGGAATTGCTGCCAGAAATAAGGTAGAAAAAAAATTTAGTATTGAGGTGGTTGCTAAAGAAAGTATTGCATTTTATCAAAAATGTATAAATTAAAATAGTTATGAAGCTTTTAAAGCTTATTCAAGATGAGTATACAACTTAAAGAATATATAACAGCTACAGGAGAAGTAATTTTATATAATGGAATACCCGATTTTGACCGTTTGGAATTATTATCCAACGGTTATGGAGATGTATGGCATAGTTCTTTCGAACAAGGTTACAAAAATGCATTTCCAGAGATAGTCTATCAAACAATTGAGTTTTACACTTGTGATTTTGATGGGATAGAGGAAGGAGTGAGTTGGCGTGTTAATCCAAATCAATTTGCAGTTAGAAAATTAGTTTGGGACCAATTAGAGGGATTTGATAATGAATATAGTTCAACTCAAATGAAAGCCATTGATTTTGGCTATCGCGCCTTAGTAGCCGGAGCGGTTCCTCTATATGTTAACGGACTTTTTAAATCTGATATAAAAGATGAAATACGTATTAGTCCAAAAGATCGACACGCTTTTTTTATAAAGAAATTTAAAATAGATCATGCACTTTTCATGATTTATAGAATTGGTTTTTGGAAACTTAGTGAATGGAATGCTTTTTTTTATGCAAAGAAAAAATTTAAGTTAAATAGAGATACTCCTGTATTATCCCCCAGAAAACTAAATGCTCTTGATGGGAATCCAAAAGTTAGTTATATTATTCCAACAATGATGCGGCAGGAGTATACAATACAATTATTAAATGATTTGTCTGCCCAATCCTATAAGCCTACTCAAGTTGTAATTGTAGATGCTACACCCGTTGATGCTCGAAAAGTTGAATTATATCAATTTAGTGATTTTCCGTTTGAAATTATTCTGAAATGGCAAGAAACAAAAGGAAGTTGCCGAGCTAGAAATGAAGCTATTGATTTATGTACAGGCGATTACCTTATTTTTGGTGACGATGATATCAGGATACCAAAAGATTATATTGAAAATCATTTGCGTTTTTTACAAACTTATAATGCTTCTGCTTGTAATGGCCTAGATGTTAGGGCCGATAATGAAACACAAAATTTAGATGTTTTAGATACAAAATTAAACAATATGGCAAAAGACCTCTACACTACTGGTGTGGCACTTTTTTTTAATAATGCAAATAATTGTGTTAAAAGGGAATATGTAAATAAATTAGTAGGTAATGATATCAATTACGATGGGGGTTATGGAGAAGATAGTGATTTTGGATTGTCTTTAATAAAATTAGGAATTACCGTTTTACAAAACCCATTTGCAGCCAATTTACATTTAAAACCCGCAACGGGAGGATATAGGTTTTGGGGCAATCAAGCGAGTGTACTTGGAAAAAACAGGAAGAAACAACCATGGGAATTAGACGTCCCAGTGAAATGGATAAGGCCACTTCCAAGTCCTACTGTTATTTATTTTTTCTTAAAGCATTATGACCGAAAATTGCTTTCAGAATACCGATATAAGTATATGGTGTCTTACTTATTTAAAGATTCTATCTGGTTATTTCCAATCCGTTTCATCAAATTGCCGCTTCGTCAATTACAATTTAAGAAGGCTGTATTTTATGCTGATAAATTGATTCAATTAGGGAAAAGAACTAAATAATGAACATGTCTTTTACATTAATAGTGTGTACTTATATGAGACCAAAGTCTTTGTTGGACTTACTGGTTTCTGTTAAGTTTCAATCTTTATACCCAAATGAAATATTGATTATTGACGGATCTACCAATGATGAAACTAAAAAAATACTAGAGAAAAATGAATTTAAAAATCTCCAATACTATAAAGTAACGGAAGAAAATAGAGGTCTAACAAAACAACGAAATTTCGGAATTTCTAAAACAAGCTCCTACTCAGAGATCATTTGTTTTTTGGATGATGATACTGTATTAGATTCTCATTATTTTGAAGAAATCATCCGGACTTACCAGGTGTATCCCGAAGCATTAGCTGTCGGTGGGTACATTACTAATGAAGATCAGTGGACTCAAGTTAGTTCAGCATACATCCCATCTATTCATGAATTTTATTATGATGGATGGAAAAAAGTAGATGGTAGTCGTTTTGTGTTGAGAAAAAGATTAGGATTAGACTCGAATTCAAAACCTGGTTTTGTGCCTCAATTCTCTAATGGCAGAAGTACTAGTTTCTTGCCACCTTCTGGTAAAATTTATGAAGTTGAACAATTAATGGGCGGTGTGTCTTCTTTCAGAAAATCAGTTTTTGATACTATAGCATTCTCGACCTATTTCGAAGGATATGGTTTGTATGAAGATGCAGATTTTACGTTTCGACTTTCTCATATCGGTAAATTATATGTAAATACAAAGGCACAGTTAGGTCATTTTCATGATGATGCGGGACGTCCCAATAAGTACCGTTATGGGAAAATGGTAGTTCGTAATGGATGGTATGTTTGGAGAGTGAAGTTTCCTAAACCTAGTATTAAAGCTCGGTTTAAATGGAATGCTATTGTTTTACTGTTATCATTTGTTCGTTTAGGCAACGTGATTACGACTTCTAAACGAAAAGAAGCAGGAACCGAATTTTTAGGTAGATTTGTGGGTTGGCTGAGTTTAATTGTCAATAAACCTAAATTTAAGTAATGAAACTGTATCAATTGATATATTCGGACTATGCTAAATATAAAAAATATGGCTCAAATTTTTGGGTGATTATTTTTTTAACCCAAGGATTTTGGGCTACTTTTCAATATAGAATTGCAAATTATTGCTTTAGAAAGGTGAAATGGAAACCACTCAAATTTATACTTTTTATCCCGTTATTTTTTTGGCAAAAAATAATTGAAATTACAACTGGAATATCAATGCCTGCTTCAGCATCTATTGGACACTCCTTTTATATTGGTCATTTTGGGGGGATTATTTTGAATGCAAATACTTGCATTGGAGTTAACTGTAATATTTCACAAGGAGTTACAATTGGTATTTCTGGACTAAATGAAAAAAGAGGGGTTCCTGTTATAGGAAATAATGTATATATAGGAGCAAATAGTGTAGTGGCTGGTAAAATTACAGTCGAAGATAATGTGGTTATAGGTGCTTGTTCATTTGTGAATACGAATGTGACTTCTAATTCGGTTTGTTTAGGTGTACCGGCAGTCAAAATATCTGAAAATAGTTCAAAAGGATACATCTAATGAAACTACTAGTAATTTCCACTGCTCCACTTATCCGAATTGAGAAAGATTATTTTGCCTATAGTCCCTATGCCAAGGAATTGGAACTTTGGGCTAAATATGCAGATGAAATTGAAATGGTATGCCCAGTATGGAATTCGGATAAAAACCTTTTAAACCAACCCATTCATTTTTCAATTTCTAAAGTATATGCCGTTAAAGAATTTGATTTGACCACTTTAAAGAATGCGTTTCAAGCAATTTATAAATTGTTATATAATTTATTTATAATTGCTAAAGCAATGCACACTGCTGATCATATTCATTTGCGTTGCCCTGGAAACATGGGTCTGATTGGATGCTTAATTCAAATTGCTTATCCAAACAAACCTAAAACCGCCAAGTATGCTGGAAATTGGGATAAAAAAGCAAGACAACCTCTCAGCTATAAATTGCAAAAATGGATACTTGCCAATACGTTTTTAACCAAAAACATGCAAGTGCTTGTTTATGGTGAATGGGAAAACAGTTCAATAAATATCAAATCCTTTTTTACGGCTAGCTATTTTGAAATCGACAAAATAGAATGTAAACCTAAATCGTTAATGGGAATTATTTCATTTCTCTTTGTCGGCACCCTTTCCAATGGAAAACAACCATTATATGCAATAAAATTGGTAGAGCAATTATATAAAAATGGACACAATGTTCAATTAACATTATTTGGAGAGGGAAATGAAAGGAAAATGTTGGAAGAGTATCTTGGTAAAAATAAACTGGATAGCTTTATTTTTTTGAAAGGCAATCAAAATCAGGATTCTGTTAAACAGGCCTATTTGACAAATCATTTTGTAATTTTACCATCAATGAGTGAAGGTTGGCCAAAGGTTGTTGCTGAAGGTATGTTTTGGGGCTGTTTACCTATAGCATCCAAAGTTTCGTGTGTGCCCAATATGCTTGACAATGGACGCAGGGGTTTGCTTTTAGAGATGATTTTAAGTCGAGATGTTGTTCAAATCGAAAGTCTTTTGGTAGATGATAAAAGCTATAATGAAAAAGTGGAGCAGGCATTAAATTGGTCGAGAATGTATACCTTAGATAAATTCGAAAATGAAATTAAAAAATTAGTACAGGTATGAGGATAGTGCAGATAATTGATTCACTCGATATTGGTGGTGCCGAAAAAATGGCAGTTAATTATGCGAATGCTCTTTCTGATAAAATTGATTTTTCAGGTTTAGTAACTACAAGAGCTGAGGGTGATTTAAAAACCCAAATTAATAATGAAGTCAACTATTTATATCTAAAAAAGAAAGCAATAATAGATATTTCTGCCTGTATTCGATTAAAAAAATTTTGTAAAGCTCATGATATTGATTTTCTTCATTGTCATAGTAGTTCCTATTTCATTGCAGTTCTCACCAAAATGATATATCCCAAGCTAAAAATTATTTGGCATGATCATAATGGGCTAAGTGAATTTATTACTTCTCAAAAAAATCATATTCTAAAAGCCGCTTCCTGTTTTTTTAGTGGAATTATAGTGGTAAATTACCAACTTAAAGATTGGGCCGAAAATTACCTGCATTGTAAAAATGTAATTTATTTACCCAATTTTACAGAACTAAATGGAGCGGTACCGCCCGTTACCTTTTTATATGGAAATCAAGGGAAAAGAATAGTATGTTTGGCAAACTTACGACCGCAAAAAAATCATTTTTTATTATTGGAAGTTGCTCAAAAATGTAAAGAAATTGATCCTGAATGGACATTTCATTTGATAGGGAAAGATTTTGAAGATGAGTATTCAACCAAAGTTAAAGAAGCTATTGTTGAAAGGAAACTTCAACATACAGTATATATTTATGGTGCCAAAAATGATATAAAAAATATTATTAGTCAATGTGATATCGCCATTTTTACATCAGATTCAGAAGGTCTTCCAGTCGCTTTAATTGAGTTTGGTCTACTAAAAAAACCTGTGCTTTCAACTAAAGTAGGTGAAATACCTTTAATTATAAACCATAACACTAATGGTTTTATTGTAAAAGTTAATGAGCCAAACGAGTTTTTCGAATATCTAAAAAAATTAATCGATAATGAAGTACTAAGAACTAATTTTGGAGCTGCTTTATACGAAACAATTAGAAAGAACAATTCCAAAAATGGTGTCATTGAAAAATATTTAACTTGGTTATTGGTAAATGGAAATTAAAGACAGTCATTATATACTACTCGTTATACTACACATTGCAATTGGTGTGGCTATTTATTATGTGCAACCTTTATCAAGTTTATACGGGTTGGGCATCTTTTTACTCGGACTTTTTTATGTTTTTAAAACGGGAAACAAAAATAACCAGGTTCTAATTGTAGCCGCGTATATAGTAGGTAGTGATGTTTTTTTAAGGATGACTTCCGGGTCAATCCTTTACGAATTCTCAAAATATGGTGTGATTATTTTTGTAACGATTGGCATGTTGTATAGCGGACTTTCAAAAAATTCAGTTCCTTTTTGGATTTATCTACTGCTTTTAATTCCTGGTGTTTTTGTAGCGACCGAAACCTTGAATCTCGAATCCGATTTGAGAACATCTATTATGTTTAATATCTCGGGCCCGGTTTGTTTAGGAATGTCGTCAATTTATTGCTATAACAGAAAAATAAGTTTCTCTCAAGTTAATAATTTATTATTGGCAATAGGACTCCCCGTAATTTCAACAGTTTCATACTTAATATTGTATACACCCGATCTAAAAGATGTACTTACCGGAACGGGTTCAAATGGTGAAACCTCAGGAGGATTCGGACCTAATCAGGTAGCTACCATTTTGGGTATTGGGATGTTTATTTTCTTTACCCGCTTAATTTTTAATTCAAAGAATAAAATTATTTTCATTGTTAATCTCTTAATAGCTTGTAATATTACATATAGAGGTTTGGTTACATTTTCAAGAGGTGGAATGATAACAGGTTTCGTAATGATGATAATTTTATTGTTTTTTCTTTATAAAATTTCTAACTCCTCAGGTAGGTTTAAATTAAATTTACTTTTTATTTTTATGGCACTGGTATTCAGTGTTATATGGTTTTATACGTCTAGTCAAACAAGTGGGTTGATTGATAAACGATATGCCAATCAGGATGCAATGGGTAGGGCTAAAGAAAGTAAATTGACAGGTAGGGAGGAAATAATGGAAAGCGAAATTGCTTCTTTTCTTGATAGCCCTATTTTCGGTATCGGAGTAGCCAAAGGACTTGAAATAAGGTATGAACAAACAGGCCAAATCATTACATCACATAACGAAATTACAAGAACTATCGCTGAGCACGGCACATTGGGTATCATAGCGTTAATAATAGTGTTTTTTACGCCTATCTTTTTATTTCTCGATAATAAGGAACACATTTATATGTTTTGTTTTTTAATTTTTTGGTTGCTCACTATCAATCATGCGGCCATGAGAATTGCCGCACCTGCATTTGTTTACTCATTGTCATTACTAAAGGTAACGTTCAATGAAGAGCAAGGAAAATGATTAGCAGACATAAGGAATTTATAATGATATTCATTCTCTGGAATTCCTTAATAGCTTTATATTATTTATTAACTTGCAACTCCAATAAAAGATTGAATTTCGATTAATTATGAATAAATATAAAGACATACACTTTGAAATATCGGAGCGAAAAATACTGCTCAGAATTTTTGATGTAGTTTTTGTTTTATTCTTTCTATATCTAGTTGGAATTATATTCAAATTTGACTATTTCATCATTTCTACGACCAATTTTTACTGGACTTTTGTATTAGGACTATATCTTAATTTTATCGGCTCAGTATTCGAAATGTATAATTTACAAGTAGCGAGTAATCAATTTCAAATCATAAAGAGTATAATGCTTACTACTTCGACAACGGTATTACTCTATTTATTAACACCGATATTCACCCCGGTACTTCCCAACAGACTCCAAATCGTAATTTTCTTCTTTGCCGTTTTCTTAGCGCTTTTTACTTGGAGAATTATTTATGTTCGCTTTTTTGCTTCCAATAGGTTTCTTAAAAAAGTAATTTTAATTTGTGATAAAGAACAAGTTAAAGAATTAGTAAACGGTTTAGAAAGTGTTGATCCCCATTACAGAGTTTTGGGCTATGTTAATTCAGATAGTTCTGATGACAGTAAATTGACCTTTGTGAAAATTAAGAATATTGATATTAATTACTTAGAGAAATTTGTCAAAGAAAATTCTATTTCTGAAATTGTTATTGCTTCACAAAAAACAGACGGTATTACGGTTAATTTATACAATCAATTAATTCATTTACTGGAAAGCGGATTCATCATTAGAGAGTATACCCAAGTCTATGAAAATATAACCCAACGCATTCCCGTACAATATGTTTCAAGAGATTTTTACCGCTATTTTCCTTTCAGTCGTAGCAATCAAAATCACTTGTACCTAATAGCCGTTCGTATCATTGAAGTACTGATTTCACTAATTGGTATAAGTATCTGTCTTGTTTTGATTCCCTTAGTGTTCATAGGTAATCTACTTGGAAATAGAGGGAAATTGTTTTATACCCAAGAGAGAGTAGGTAAGAATGGGTTGGTCTTTAATATCGTGAAGTTCCGAACCATGATTAAAAATGCCGAAAAAGAAGGGGCGGTCTTTGCTACAACCAACGATGCACGAGTTACTCCTTTTGGTAAAATACTGCGAAAATCGCGTATCGATGAGTTCCCTCAATTCTTTAATATACTAAAAGGTGATATGGCTGTTATCGGGCCTAGACCAGAACGTCCTGTTTTTGTCAATGAAATCGCCGACGTAATGCCGTTTTATGAAACTAGACATGTTATAAAACCAGGTCTAACGGGTTGGGCTCAAGTTAATTATTCTTATGGAGCAACGATAGAAGATAGTTTAATCAAACTACAATACGACTTGTATTACATAAAACACCGTAGCCTTTTTCTAGACATCAATATTGTCTTCAAAACGTTCAGTACTATTCTATTTTACCGCGGCCAATAAACCTTTGTTGCTCATTCTTAAAAAATAGAAAAGCATAAGAAGCACACTGATTATTAGAGGCATAAACATAACCAAATTTGGTTTGTTCAATAGAACAATAAAAAATGCCATATCCAATACAATACAAATTTGTACCGTCTTTTTCATCCAAGCATAGTTTTTAGTCCAATAGAAAACCAATACCAGTAAAAGAAACGGATTAAATAATAATACATTGTAATTTGCAGCCAACTCTTCATGTAGTGAATAAAATCCAGCAAGCGTCATTAGAATTCCAAGAATCCCAAAGGCCGAAAAATAAAGCAGATAAACCCATGCTTTACGAGCTAGTACCAGCAATAACAATAGCAAACATAAAGTGTAGATGTTATTCCATAACGAGCCTTCAATAGGGGCTGCTGTAGCCTTTAACAGGGTTTTAGGCGCGCCCGAAATGGGTTGCCCCTCATACTTAGCCACTTTAAGACTTTCCATAAACTGATTCGGTAGAAATAACTTTTCTCCCATTTGATCGGTTTTGTATCCAAAAAGGATATTAATCCCTAGGTTTTCATAAAAGTGATTTTTCAAATAAGGGAATAAAATCTGACGGTAACTTAAGTCCTTTTCCGTAGTTTTTACAATACAGTTTTGCCCCAACGCCATATTCACCTTATCCACCACCATATTGGTGCAATTACGGTCTATAAATTTATAAGTGTAATACTTTGCATCCGATTGTAAACTTTCATTCAAGGTCTCAAACAGTAACTGTTTTTGTGCTACCGTTAAACGGAGTACCTGCTCATAGATCGAGCGGTTCTCAATTGTATATTCATAATAAAACTCATTATACGAATAGGCAGTAACAAAATAACGTAAATCGCCTTTGACAAATTTTAAATAAAAATGTTCCGTGTTAAAATCAAACGTACCATAATTATAAACCACATCCAAGGCATTCGCTTCATCTTTAATACGAATAGCGGTGTGACCATAAAGAGAATACAGTTCATTGCCTTCTTGGCAAGTAAGTATGCTCACGGTTGCCTTTTCGCCAAGGGCTTGCGCTTCTAGGTGCTGGGTCGCTCCCAATAGGAATAAAAACAGTAAAAGAAGGTAGTTTCTAAGCATGTGCTTATTTTTATAGTTTATCGAAATACACTCAAGTCTACTTTAACCGAAAATATGTTAGAGTATAGTGCCGCACTCTGATCGCCCAAGTCCGTCAAAGCATAATCCACTGCAATGCCTTTGTACTTAAACCCTAATCCAATGTTAGGCTGAAAATTCACTTTCTTAGTCCCGTCAATTTGCTCCACTTTTTGAAAATTACCTACACCTGCTCTTAGAAATACTAAATCAGTATAGCCAAAGTCAAATCCCAATGCGGGATCGATACTTAAAGCATCCGAACCAAATATAGCATTCGTTCGGGCAAATTGCATGTTGAGATTCACCGCTGCCAATAAGGTATAATCATGATCAAATTCAAATTTTCTAGAGATTCCCAATTGGGCCTTAGGTAAGGTGATTTCTGTACTCTCCGGTGGTGCCTGATTTTGCCCCGCTACGGCATCTTTAATAGCATTGTATTTGTCTTCATCGATCGCCCAGACATTGTAGGTTGTAGTAATGTCTCGTAGCATCACACCATAATGCCAATCGTCTTTTTCATATTGTAACCCAAAATCAAAGCCAAACCCCCAAGAATTAGCAAATTTTCCAATAACCCTCCGAATGATTTTAGCATTCACCCCATAAGTAAGCCCTTCCGCTAGGGTAGGTCTTCGAGCATAAGAAAAAGTAAAGCCATAATCTGCCGTAGAGAATAAGCTAATGCGGTTGTAATCAATATTGCCTTGGTTGTCTATTAATTGGGTAGTATTTAAGATGTTGTCTACCCCAAAGCGTATCATCGATATACCCCACGCACTGCGGTCATCTATTTTTTTTGCATAAGCGGCATAGTCGTATTGCGCGATATTAGCAAAGTAACTAGCATGCATCAAAGCCGCCTCACTGTCTTCAATTTGCATCAATCCTGCCGGATTCCAATAACCCGAATTCACATCTCCCGTTTGCCCCGTCACCGCATTCGACATCCCTAAAGCCGCAGCATCAACGCCTATATTCATAAACTCGTTAGAGTATTTTCTAACGGCTTGGGCATTAATAAGTAGACTGGTGAAAAGCAACAGTATAGCAATTGTTTTTTTCAAGGCAATTTTTCTTTTTACAAATATCAAATAAAAATCTCTAATATAAAACGCAGAAGTCTCCAACTTATTGTATTAAATTTGCAAATCTTTAGTAAAAAGCAAAGACCAATGAAAA
>CANFZC010000024.1 GCA_947451475.1 Flavobacteriaceae bacterium
ACTGATATATCTAATGCTAAAGCAAGTATAGAGCAACAATCCTCTACGATAGAGAAAAATCTTTACAACGATCCTGACTTTGTTAAGTCGTATGAAGCCAGTAAAGAAAAAGCGGCTGCTAAAGGAGAAGCCTTTGTACCGATGAAAGATCGAGAAATCGTAGCCTTGATTGCTTATTTACAACGTTTGGGAACTGATATTAAAGTTAAGAACACTAAATAGTAAAGCACCATGTTAAAGTTTGTACAACATAATTTAGAATCCATAGCAGGTGTAGCGATATACCCTATCATTTCACTGCTGATTTGCTTTACCTTTTTTGTGGGTCTGTTCTTTTGGGTGTTTACCTATAAAAAAGATACCATTCAAGAAATGAGTGAACTTCCAATCAAAGAATAATAAACCAAAAGTTATAATCATGAAAAAATTAATTCCAGTATATGTCAGAGTACCGTTGATTTTCGCCAGTGTTTTTGGAGCATTGGAATACTTCATCGACTCAGGCGACCGCCCGGCTTTTATCAAATACCCGATGGTAGCCTTGTTTTTAGTAGTGTTTCTATTTTTACTGATTGCTATTGAAATGGTGATTAGTGCGGTAGATAATGTTACGTATCATTTGTTAACAGAAGAGCAGAAAAAAGTATTAGAAGATGCGCAATCGGTACCTTTTACTGAGAGTGCTTTCTATCAAAATATTTTGAAAAAACTAACCCGTTCTAAAACGATAGAGCAAGAAGCCGATGTTATGTTGGATCATAACTATGATGGCATTCGTGAGTTGGACAATGTATTACCGCCATGGTGGGTGTATTTGTTCTATGGGACTATCATTTTTGGGGCTATCTACTTAGTACGTTTCCAAATTATGGGTGATTACAATCAAGATCAAGAGTTTCAAACGGAAATGCGTGAAGCTAAAGTAGCGGTAGATGCTTATATGAAAACGGCTCCTGATCAAATGAATAAAGACAAAGTTACTTTATTGAAAGATGCACCAAGTTTGGCTGTAGGTAAAGATATATTTACTAAAAATTGTATTCCTTGTCACCGTGCCGATGCTGGAGGGCAAATAGGACCTAACTTAACCGATCATTTTTGGATTAATGGAGGAGGTATTAAAAATGTCTTCAACACTATTATGGAAGGGGGTCGTGATGGAAAAGGAATGGTTTCTTGGAAAACTTCAATTAAACCATCTGACATTCAGAAAGTAGCTAGTTATGTGTTGTCGTTGCAAGATTCTAATCCGAAGAATGCTAAACCGACGGAACAAGAAGCTAAAGAATGGAAAGAAGAAGCGGCAGCTGCTGCACCTGTTGCAAAAGCAGTTGTGGATAGTACAGCCACGAAAGTTGTTGTAAAATAATTGAATTAACGTTTTTATAAAACACACTGCAATGTCTGAAGAGCACGAAGATGATGGATTTAGAGATAGTATCAGTACTATTGATTCTAAAGGGAAAAGAGCTTGGATATTTCCTAAAATACCAAAAGGAAAATTATATGAGCGCAGAAAATGGTTGAGTTATTTCTTGCTACTGTTTCTGTTTTCTGCGCCTTTTATTAAGGTTAATCACCATCAGTTTATGATGTTCAATGTATTGGAACGTCGTTTTAATCTCTTTGGTTTTCCTTTTTGGCCACAGGATTTTCACATCTTTGTTATCATTATGATTATTGGGGTAGTTGGATTGACCCTATTTACGGTAGCTTTCGGACGTATATTTTGCGGTTGGTTTTGTCCTCAAACCATTTTTATGGAAATGGTATTTCGCCGAATTGAATTCTGGATTGACGGAGATAGAGGCGCTCAAATTCGCTTAGCCAAACAAGAGTGGAATGGGGAGAAGATTAGAAAGCGATTGACCAAATGGTTTATCTTCTTTGTGATTTCGTTTTGGATTGCCAATGTGTTTTTAGCTTACTTAATTAGTAGCGACAAATTAATATTATTAGTTAAAGAAGGACCTGCCAATAATACCTCTACGCTCATCGCCTTATTGATTTTTACTGCCGTATTCTATTTTATCTACGCCTGGTTTAGAGAGCAAGTATGTATTATTGCATGTCCTTATGGTCGTATGCAAGGGGTTTTATTGGACAATAAATCCATTAATGTTGCCTATGACTATGTTAGAGGAGAGAAGGAGGTAGGAAGAGCAAAATTCAATAAAAATGAAGATAGAGCGGCTACTGGAAAAGGAGATTGTATTGATTGTGGATTGTGTGTGCATGTATGTCCGACCGGTATTGACATTCGCCACGGAACACAATTAGAGTGTACTAATTGTACGGCTTGTATCGATGAGTGTGATGACATAATGGAGAAAGTAGGATTGCCTAAAGGGTTAATTCGCTATGCCAGTGAGGATGAGATTGTCAAAAAAGAACGGTTTAAATTCACCACACGTATGAAAGGCTATGTAGCTATCTTGGCTATTTTATCGGGTGTTTTTATGGGTATGTTGTTTTTGAGAAATGAAGTAGAAGCAACTATTTTGCGATTACCTGGGCAATTGTTTCAGCACAAAGGAGATAAGATTAGTAATATTTATACGTTCAAAATTGTTAATAAGACTGCGGTCGATTTTGACAAAGTACATATTGAAATAGTAAATCAGAAGGGCGAGGTAAAAATGGTTGGCCCGCGTTACTTTAAAGTACCTAAAGAAGGCATTACTGAAGGAACGTTGTTTATTGAAATTAAGCAAGTTTTATTGGAAAGTGATCGAACTAAACTAGTATTAGATGTTTATAATGATAACAAGTTAATTGATACAGAGACGACTAATTTTTTGGGTCCGAGAAGTTTCGATTAGCACAAATAAAGAGGTATGAGAGTTAAAATTAATTGGGGAACTGCAATCGTGATCGCGTTTGCATTATTTATGAGTTTTATATTGTTTTTTGTTTTCAGAGTGCAATCTGATAGCAAATATGACAATGAGTTAGTGACTGAAGAGTATTATAAAAAAGAGGCTTTAGTTCAGAATGATATTAACAGCGAAAAGAATGCGAATGCTTTGAATCAGAAGTTGAGTATTGCTAATGCTGTTGAAGGTATAACGATTCAATTTCCAAAAGATTTGGAATTTAAAAATATTAAAGGAACAGTATCCCTTTATAGACCGTCCAACAAAAAGTTAGATTTTACTATCCCAATTGTACTTTCTAATTCCGATTTGCTCATACCTAAAAAGAATCTGGTGGGCGGTCTTTGGGATATTACTGTAGAATGGACCTACGATGGCCAATCGTATTTAAATAAGGAAGAATTGTATTTTCAGCAATAATTCTAATCACTAGGTCATGCTTTACACCGCATTATTATTCGGTTTAATTTCGAGTTTGCACTGCATAGGCATGTGTGGACCGATTGCTATGATGTTGCCGGTATCTAGGACTAATCCTGCCAAAAAGGCACTACAAATCCTGTTGTACCATGCTGGTCGGTTGACCTCTTATGCCTTATTAGGATTGCTATTTGGATTGTTAGGTAGAGGTTTGTATGTAGCAGGAATTCAACAGAACATTTCTATAGTGGTGGGTGTGCTCATGATTAGTATTGCAGTAGTTCCTGAAAAAGTATTTGCTCGCTATAATTTTTCTAGACCAATCTATACGATTATTTCGAAAGTTAAATCGGGTTTAGGACAGCAGTTCAAAAGAAAAAGCCCCGATGCGTTATTTACTATTGGGTTGTTTAATGGGTTATTGCCCTGTGGTTTAGTCTATGCGGCTTTATTTGGAGCCATTGCCATGGAAAATGTTAGTTTGAGTATGTTGTACATGATTCTTTATGGAGTAGGGACTATCCCATTAATGAGTGCAGTGGTTTATGTGTCTAACTTTTTAAGTTTTCCCTATCGAAGTAAATTACAAAAGATAGTTCCCATAATGACCGTAGTTATTGGGCTTTTATTTGTGCTTAGAGGTATGGGATTGAATATTCCTTATTTATCTCCTGGTACCGTTCATTTGTTTGTGCAAGCCACGGCCAATTGTCATAATTAAGAAAAAATAAATTAAACAGTCATGGAGAATAATTGGGTTGTTGGTGCATTGCGTTTTAAACGTAAATCAAATGCCATACAGATGTTGCGAACAAAAGGTTTGCCTTTCTCAGTAATGGTTAGACTATTATGAGTCAATTCAATTAAACCGTCATTTTTCAATTCGTCTAAATTGTATAGAATTTCAGGAAGGAGTGTGTTAAAATAGAAGGCATCATTTTCCCAATTCGTATAAAACTGGCACATTAGGTTTAGTATGTGTTTTCGAATGATTAGGTCTTCGTCAGTCAGTACATGACCTCTGAATACCGGTAATTCATTTTTTTCTAGTCGGTTATAGTAGGTTTCTATTTCCTTCTCATTCTGAGCAAAGGCATACCAACTATCGCTGATGGAAGAAACGCCTAACCCAATCATTAATTGCGTTTTAGAAGCGGTATATCCCATGAAATTTCGATGTAATTTACCTTCTTTGAAAGCGGTATACATGGCATCTTCCTTTTGAGCAAAATGATCCATACCAATTTCTAGATATCCTTTTTCGGCTAATAATGATTTACCCACTTCGTATAATTGTCTTTTGGCGTCGTCTTTTGGAACGTCTTCGTCTTTAAATCCGCGTTGACCATTCCCTTTTATCCAGGGAACGTGCGCATAGCTATAAAAGGCTAATCGGTCGGGCGAGAGCGAATTGGTTTTTTCAATGGTATCAATTTCGTTTGCGAGCGTTTGAAAAGGCAATCCAAAAACCAAGTCATGCGAGATGGAAGTATAGCCAATTTCTTTTGCCCAGAAGGTAACTTTTGCCACATTATGGAACGGTTGAATTCGGTGGATTGCTGTTTGTACCTTTTCGGCATAATCTTGTACTCCGAAGCTAACTCTTCTAAAACCTAGATCAAAAAGTTTTTGCAAATGAGCGCGCGTGGTATTGTTGGGATGTCCTTCAAAACTGAATTCGTAGTGCGGCGCTTTATCGGCTTTATCCAAAATACCGTTTATTAATCGTTCTAAATTTTCAGGAGAAAAGAAGGTAGGAGTCCCACCTCCTAAATGAATTTCTTTGATGATTGGTTTCTCTGGAAATAAATTACAATATAAGTTCCATTCTTTAAGAACGGCTTCAATATAGGGATGTTCTACTTCGTGACGTTTGGTTATTCGCTTGTGACATCCACAGAAAGTACATAGACTTTCACAGTAAGGTAAGTGAATATATAAACTTAATCCTTCACTGCGGTTGCTTTCTTTAAAACTTTTAAGTAATGTCGCTGTCCAACTTTCGGATGAAAATGAAGATTCATCCCAATAGGGAACCGTTGGATAACTGGTATATCTTGGACCAGGAACATTGTATTTTTGCACTAAAGAAATTGACATATACTTTTATTTGTAAGGTCAAAATTATGTAGTCTTTTGTACAATTCAAATGACAATTATCATGTAAATAAAAAATCCTCCTATTGGAGGATTTTTTAGTGATATTTATATTTTAACGGTCCAATTGAAGGTGTCTTCGGCCATTTTGTATTGTATTTTGGTGAGCTTTTCCTTTAACTGTAGGGCAATGGTATTTTCTATTTTGGGTAATTCATAATAGGTTTCTTTATATTGGAAACCGACGATAGGACTTACTACTGCAGCAGTACCTGCCCCAAAGATCTCTTTTAGAGTACCATCTTTTGCCGCTTCCACTAACTCAGCGACGAGCACTGATTTTACTTCGACTTTAATTCCTTCTCGTTTAGCCAATTCAATTAAGCTTTTACGGGTAACCCCATCTAGAATTCTTTCACTGGTAGGAGCCGTATAGATGGTATCCTTGATGCGGAAGAAAACATTCATAGTACCTGCTTCTTCTAATTTGGTATGGGTAGCATCATCGGTCCAAATGATTTGTTGGAATCCTTGTTCTTGAGCAAGTTTTTGCGGGTAAAATTGGGCTGAATAATTTCCGGCGGCTTTCGCTGCTCCAATTCCGCCATTTGCGGCGCGACTATAATGTTCTGCTATGATTACTTTCACTTCTCCTGAGTAGTAGGAACGGGCAGGAGATAGAATGATCATGAATCTATATTGTGTAGAAGGCTGTGCAATAACTCCAGAGCCTATGGCAATCATAAAAGGTCTGATGTATAAGGTGTTTCCTAATCCTTTTTTAACCCAGTCTCTATCGATATCAACAATTGTTTTTAACCCGTCTATAAAAATAGCTTCGGGTACTTCTGGCATGGCCATTCTAGTAGCAGATTTGTTGAAGCGTTCTAAGTTTTGGTCGGGTCTAAAAAGCCATACGTCATCATTTTCATCTTTGTAGGCTTTCATGCCTTCAAAAATGGCTTGACCATAATGGAATACTTTTGCAGAAGGGTCGATTAAGAAAGGTTCGTAGGGTTTAATAATAGGTTTTTGCCATTTACCTTCTTTGTAATCACAAACCAACATATGGTCTGTAAAGGTATTTCCGAAGGATAAATTTTCAAAATCGACTTCGTTAATTTTGGTAGCATTAGCTTTAACTATATCGATTTCGGAAGAATTATTTAAAGTCATTTACGTATAGGTTTTATCAAGGAAAAATGTAATAATATGATAATCAAAAAATTATATATTTTTCCTAATGATTATAGTGGTATTGTTAGTTTTTGTAAAACTAATAAAAATATGATTGTGATTTGCATGCTCGAAAAATATTGGATTTTTTTTTAGTTTTTTGTGATATTTATAAAATGCAGTAGTTTTTTTTAAAAAATGACTAAAATTTATTAGTGATTTTTAAAGAGAAATTACTAAACTGTTTACCTTTGTAATTCATAGAAAAATACGATCATGAAGAAAATAAGCCTCCTATTTGTTTCCCTTTTATTTATTGTAGTGTCTGGTTTTGCTCAGTCAAAAGCCAAAGCGTTTAATCCGAAGGATTATGCTTTATTTGGTGAAAAATTTAAAGTAACTAAGATTTTAACCAAAGACCAAATGTTAAAGAAGTACAAAAATCTTAAAAAAGGAGATACTATTGTGGTACAGTTTGTTTCCAATATTAAGGCGGTTTGTAAAAAGAAAGGTTGTTGGATGAAAATGGAATTGGCTGGAGATGATGATTCCTTTGTGAAATTTAAAGATTACAGCTTTTTCGTTCCGTTGAATGCAGATAACAGTACGGCTATCGTTAATGGTCAAGCTTTTGTTGATGTTGTCTCTGTTGACGAATTAAGACATTATGCTAAGGACGGCGGTAAATCAGCTGCTGAGATTGCCAAAATTACGAAACCTGAAATTACGTACTCTTTCACTGCTGATGGGGTTTATATAAAAAAATAATTCAGGATGAAAAATACGCTATTGCTTTTATTGTTTATTGGTTTCTGTTCCTGTCAGCAGAAGGAACCGATTAAAGTAGTTAAAAAAGCAAACAAGGAAGAGTCTAAATGCAGTTCTGGTGGCGGGAAAAAGCTTGAAATGTATCAAATGTCTGAAATGGCTGCTTTGATGGAGCAGATGTATGTTGACAATCAACGATTGAAAGAACGTATTAAACAAGGAGATACTATTGGTAAATTTCCGCAACATTTTTTAAAAATACACAAAGCGGTGATGACTGATGCGTCGGATAATGATGCTTTTTTTAAAACGCAGGCGGCAAAGTTTATTAAAGCGCAGGAGTTAATTTATAAAGACCCTAAGAATGCCAAGCAGCACTTTAATACAGGCGTTGATGCTTGTATACAATGCCATCAGCACAAATGCGGCGGGCCCATACCAAGAATAAAAAAACTATACATCAAGTAACTTTTGAAGCGAGAAATTGTCCAAACCAGTGATGGTTCTACCACCATTTATTTGCCGGATTGGAACGAAAGTTACCACTCCAAGCATGGTGCTATTCAAGAAGCTTATCATGTATTTATCAAGAATGGGCTCTACTTTGCTAATTCGGAAATCATGGGATTGCGGAGCAAAGCAGCGTCTGTTTCGATTTTAGAGATAGGATTTGGCACAGGGTTGAATGGTTTTATTACTTTTTTAGAATCTGAACAATCGGGCCAAAAGATTGATTATGTTGGAATAGAAGCTTATCCTGTACTTTTGGAGGAAGCCATGCAAATGAATTATGCACAAGAAATTGCTCCAGCAAATAGTGCTGTTTTCCAAAAAATGCACGAGTGTAGTTGGGAACAAAGAAATGAAATTTCGGCCAACGTCTATTTAACCAAGCAGCAAAAATTATTCCAGGAAGTAGATGAAGAAAACGTTTATGATTTGATTTATTTTGATGCTTTTGGATTTAGGGTTCAACCTGAATTATGGTCGGAAGCTATTTTTCAGCGTATGTATGCTGCTTTGAAGTCAAAAGGAGTCTTGGTTACTTATGCTTGTCGTACTTCCATTAAGAACGCAATGTTAACGGCCGGTTTTTCAGTAGAAAAATTACCCGGAGCACCGGGTAAAAGAGAAATGTTGCGCGCCACTAAAGGCTTTTAAAAATTTAACATTAGAATGCTATTATTTAACTTTTCTTTTGAATCTTGGAGTTTAATTATTAGCTATTTTTGAAGTAATAATTTTGGTCTTACAATACCCTATTAACTTTATTAAATATTTTATCTATGTCTAAAACGATGTTAGATTACACCAAGTCGGTATTAAAAAGAGTGAGTTTTGACGTCAATCTTTTTGCTAAAGAACTTGAAAAAGCATGTAAGGTATTATTGCCTTATGAGTTAGAAGAATTAACCAATTGGCTAGTACAATTTACCAAGGAAAGGCCGGAATTACAGCACTGTATGTTGTATATTAAAAACTAAAAATACTAATAGGAACTTCACTAGTTCCTTTTTTTATTTCTATTGTAGGGTATTTAAAAAAAGAAATGTTTAACTACTATTGAGATCTTAATTTAAATTATATTGATTGTTATGGGAAGGATGATTTATGATTATACAAAATCGAATTTAGAGCGATCTTGTAATGATAAGGAAGTATTTATCAAAGAGTTTAAAAAAGCATCCAAGGTTTTAATGCCACATGAATTTGAAAAATTGCTTAATTGGTTACATTTTTTTGCGGCAGATAAACCTGAGTTGGAAGAAACCATAGCGATGTTAACTACTATTTTAGTAAGTTAAAACATAATAAATAGTAATAAAAGTGCTTTTAGTCGATAAAAATAGTTTTTTAACGATGTTTTTTAACAAAACATGATGCTAGTTACTTTTTTTTATTTTACATTTACAAAACGTTCTTACCGTAAGATAACCCCAAATCTTAACCATTATGCCTAGAATGATCTATGATTACACAAAATCGGTACTCGAAAGAGTGAGCTTCGACCCGATTCTTTTTGCTAAAGAATTAAAAAAAGCAGTAAGAAACTTGCTGCCTTATGAGGTTGAACAATTAAAAAAATGGCTTCAATATTTCACTAGTGAACATCCAGAACTGAAGCAATGTTTAGCAGTAGTTAGTTAAAAAAAAAAAATAAGGAGTTGGTGCAACAGCTCCTTATTTTTTTTGTAGCGGACTTATTATTTGTACGTTTTGAAATGCAATTGCTCCTTTAATCACTCCGGATATCGTGGTGCGAAGCGCGTCAATGATGTGTATTTTTAGTTCGTTTTTTGGAAAAATTAAGCTAACTTCTCTTGCTGGTTTAGGTTCAACAAAGTGCTTTAGTTTTAATTGGTCTTTTTCGCTTAAATTCAAGGTGTGTAAATAGGGAAGTAGTGTCGTTCCTAATCCTTCATCGGCTAATTTTATTAGTGTTTCAAAACTTCCACTTTCTATTTGAAAATGATTTTTCTCATTTTGGTATTGGTTTTTGCACAAATTTAATATGCCATCTCTAAAACAATGACCGTCTTGCAGTAGTAAAATCTCATCGATATTTAAATCACTGATTTCAATTTCTTTCTTTTGGAAAACTTGATGATTTTCGGGGACGTAGGCAACAAATGGTTCGAAATACAGTACAATTTCTTTTATTTTTTCTTCTTCTAGTGGTGTAGCGGCAATCGCGGCATCTAAATGTCCGTTTTTAAGTTTTTCGATGATTTCGTTAGTGTTTAACTCTTCAATGATCAACTTTACCTTTGGGTACTTTTTTATGAAATTGTTTAAGAACATTGGAAGCAGTGTAGGCATGATAGTTGGAATGATTCCTAGACGAAATTCACCACCAATGAACCCTTTTTGTTGGTCAACAATATCTTGAATTCTATCGGCTTCATTTACGATATTTTTGGATTGGTTTACAATTTTCAGTCCGATTTCAGTGAGCTGAATAGGCTTCTTAGTTCGATCAAATATTTGGATGTCTAGTTCTTCTTCTACTTTTTGGATTTGCATGCTCAAAGTGGGTTGTGTAACAAAACATTTTTCAGCAGCAAGCGTAAAGTTTTTATGTTCGGCAACAGCCAAAACATATTTAAGTTGTGTAATAGTCATTTATAGTAAAATTTGATGCAAATATAAAAACTATAAGTAAATCTTATAGTTAAAATAGCAGTAAAATATACTATTTAACAAATATTTATAATCCCAAAATAAATTGGAAGGCCGAGTGTAATATTAAATGGAAACGTAATGGCTAATGCCATAGGTAAATATAGCCCAGGATTGGCTTTGGGTACCGCAATTTTCATCGCCGCAGGAACCGCTATATAGGAGGCACTTGCTGCTAAGACTGCAAAAATGAATCGATCTCCTATTTCAGTAGTGAAATATTTACTTAAGTAAGCGACTATGCACCCATTTACCAAAGGAATTGTAATGGCAAAAGCTATGGTGAACCAGCCATTTTTTATGAATTCAGCTATTTTTTTGCCACTGGTCATTCCCATATCCAGCAAGAAAATAACGAGGAATCCTTTGAAAATATCGGTTGTAAATGGTTTTATACCGTTGGCTTGATTATCACTAGCAAGCATTCCGATAATTAAACTTCCAATAATTAAAAATACACTGCCATTTGTAAAAGAATGTTTAATGATTTGAGAAAGTTGGATTGTATTATTTTTTTTAAACCAAGAAAGTAGCATAACGCCAATGATTATTGCAGGAGCTTCCATAAGCGCCATGATTGCTACCATATGACCACTGAACGTCAACTTTTGTGCCTCCAAAAAGGAAACCGCTGTTACAAAAGTGACGGCACTTACTGAGCCATAGGAGGCTGCAATAGCGCCGGCATTGTCCACGCCTAATTTTTTCTTTAAGATAAAAAAAGTATAAATAGGAATTAAAATTGCAATCGAGATACCAAAGATTATAGACCAAACGATTTCCATTGACAACGTACTATGGGACAATTCTTGACCTCCTTTAAAACCAATAGAAAACAACAGATACAAGGAGATGAATTTTGACGATTGCGCAGGGATTTCTAAATCGCTCTTGAGTTGCACTGCAATTATTCCAAGAATGAAAAAGAGTAAGGCGGGGCTGGTTAAGTTTTCAAATAGTAATTGTAAATTCATGATGTTGTTTTTTATATAATTATAGTTAAATCGATTAATTTAAAAATTGAAGTTCGCCGGTGCGAAGAACATAAAAGGCACCAACAATTTTTATTTCGCCATTGGCTTCCATAGTTCTTAATATCTCGCTTTTGGACCGTATTTCATTGATGGCATTACGGACGTTGTTTTGAGAAACGAGCTTTACATATTCATCATTTTTTATAGATTTATCGCCTTTGTAGTTTTGACTCATTGCTAGGGCGGGTTTAATATTGTTGAGCATAGCAGTAATATTTCCAAGTTTTACGTCGTCAATAGCTCCTTTCACTGCGCCGCAATGTTGATGTCCCATGACAATAATAAGTTTGGCTCCAGCGACCTTACAAGCAAATTCCATACTCCCTAATAAATCGGTATTGACAAAATTACCGGCCACTCGCCCTACAAAGACATCGCCAATACCCTGGTCAAATACATCTTCTACCGGTACACGACTATCTAAACAGCTTAAAACCATCGCTTCGGGAAATTGTCCATCGGTAGCTGTTTTTCTTATGCTTTCTGAATGGTTTCGTAGGGTATAGTCGCTTTTTCTAAATCGTTCGTTTCCGTCTTTAAATTGCTTCAAAACGTCATCGGGAGTTAACGACTGTTGTTGTTCTTTAGTTAGTACGGAATGATTTATTAAGGATGATTTAGGGTAGTCTAGCGTTGCTTTTGATTTGCACCCACAAAAAAGTAGCGTCGTTATGAAAAGGAGGAAAAGCGTCTTTGTTTTATTAGTTACCATATTATTTTAATTTAATTAAAGTTAATTTTTGTTTGGTTAGTTTGTCGTTGCTGCTCTTTTTAATCTATCGTTGATGGATCTTCCTAATTGATTATCAGGAAACTCTTCAACTATGATAACGTCGAGTTTTAAATTATCTAAACGATGTAAAGCAGCATATAAATTGGTTGCGGCTTCCTTTAGGTCGCTTTTTTTGGACAGTATTTCTTGGTAGATTATACTTTTATTTTTTACTTCTAAATTAAAAAGCAGTATTCCAATTCGTTTTTCTTGATTTGAATTAATAGCACTTTCAACATCGGACGTGAATATGGTTTTTGTAACAGGAGCGTAATGTTTTGCCATCATGCCAGGAGCATTGGGATGCTGCTCTTCAAAATTTCTGATGGTGATGGGACCAATCTCATTTTCTAGTTCTTCAATGGCAAGCGAACCAAGTCTATAAATTACGGGTGCTTCCTTTTCAAATCCAATAATGGTCGATTCAATTCCCATTTCACATCTACCCCCATTTAAAACCATCGGTAGTTTTTCATTAAAATAATCGTCAACATGCGTGGCAGTTGTTGGACTGATATATCCAGAGGGATTTGCACTTGGGGCAGCAAGGGGAAAAGGTAAAAGATTAAGCAATTTTAAAGTTTTAGGATGGTTTGGCATTCGCACTGCAACTGTACTTTTACCCGCAGTAATGCTATCAGGAACCGCTATTGTTTTTTTTAATACTAAGGTTAATGGACCGGGCCAAAATCTTTTCATAAGTTTGTATGCCATCTCGGGTACCTCTTCTGCTACCTTGTTTAAGTCGTGTAGCGAACCAATATGAACAATTAGAGGATTTACAAGTGGCCTATTTTTTAAGTCGAAAATGGCGTGGATGGCCTTTTCACTATAAATATTGGCAGCAAGTCCATAGACCGTCTCAGTAGGTATCGCTACAATTTCGTTATTATTTAAAAATTGCGCAGCTTTATAAATGTCATTAGAAATCATGATGTATATTAGGGATTACAGAAATTACAGTAAGCGGGATCTTCTTTCGTTTTTTGATGCGGATAAAACACTTCATTTTTATGATCGCATTTCTTGCATTCGTATAGGAAACTAAGCGTAGAACTTGTAGGGGAATTGCACCAGTTGCAGGGTAGACCAGGTAGTGCTTTTACTATTGAAAAGCCGGGTGTTTGACAAGCGGGACAGACCGAACGTATATTTTTTAACAATTTCTCTGCTGTTTTTTTAATTACGTTCATACGAGTTGGATTAACATGGGCTCTCATGTCGGTTTCTACATAAACTGAATCACTTTTTTTTTTGAAGTCATAGAAATGTTTTTCTAACGCACTTTGATCGGTTATTCCTTTTATGATAGGACTGTAATCATCTTTTGATGGTCTCATAATTAGCGCGTGTGATGGAAATTTTGCGCGTTCGGCAAAGTCAATTAACTCAATAGTTGAATTGATATTCGAAGCGTTAAAATTTGTTTCCATGCTTATTTCGCGCGCCACTATTTCTAAATTATTTTTAGCATCGATGAACATCATAAGTTCGTCATCAGCAGCTGAAAAATAGACTGAGGGATGTGCGCCAAAAGACCCTTCGCTGCCAATTACTAAATCCGTAGCATTCATTTCCATTGCTAAATGACACTTTTTTCGCAGCGTCGTAAGGGTATCGTCTTTTCTTTCTATTTCGCCCGAAAAAGTACCTAATGAATCGGTGTCAAATGTATCTGAAACAAAACAAGATACTTCTAGTTGCGCTTCAAAAAGAGGAGCAATGACCTTTTCTTTTTGGTGTTTTGTGGCGATAAGTAACTTTCGATTTGCAAACATTATTTTGATACTTCAAGTGATATTGTCATTTTTACTGATACGTTATAGCCCTTTTCATCCGCTTTATCTAGAAATGATTTTAGCGATGTTTTTGTTGCATTTAGCTCAATTATCCTTTTTTTGGAGTATTCAATATTTCGTTCCTTACGCACGAAATGGCTGAAATCATCTAGATTGTGATAGTTGATTTTACTATTGATAAGATGGACTAGCATCATATTCGCTTCAGTGGGAGGAAGTGTACTGCTAATGAGTAGGAAATCTTTCTTAAGATCTAAATTCATAGGATTGATTTTTTTAAATTATCTGGGCAAAATTGTAAATTATATATCATATATTTTTATTTATATTTGTTATGTTATATATAAAATTTATTTATGAAGTATACCTTGCACCAATTGCAAATATTTTTAAAAATAGTTGAAACAAAGAGTATTACGAGAGCGTCGGAGGAGCTGAATTTGACGCAGCCTGCGGTTTCTATTCAACTTCGAAATTTTCAGGATCAATTTGATATTGCTTTGACAGAAGTGATAGGAAAGAAACTATTTATCACTGAATTTGGTTTGGAAATTGCTGATACCGCAAGAAAAATAATTGAACAGGTAAACGAGATTGATTATAAAACAATGAAGTTTAAGGGAATATTATCGGGAAAATTAACAGTATCTGTTGTCTCAACGGGTAAATACGTTATGCCCTATTTTTTAACTGATTTTTTGAAAAATCATCCAGGTATTGATTTAAATATGGATGTCACCAATAAAATTAAAGTAATTAAAAGCCTTGAAAATAATGAAGTAGATTTTGCATTAGTTTCTATTGTTCCTAATGAATTGAAACTTGAATCAGAGGTATTATTGGAAAACAAATTATACCTCGTTGGAAAGAAGGAGTTCGGTGGTTCTCAAAAAAAATTGCCTAAATCTTTTTTTAATGAATTACCAATTATCTTAAGAGAGGAAGGTTCGGCAACTAGAAAAGTTATGGAGAATTTTTTTAATCAAAATGATATTAGATTAGGAAAAAAAATGCAATTAACTTCTAATGAAGCGGTTAAACAAGCAGTGATATCTGGACTTGGATATTCGATAATGCCTTTAATTGGTTTAAAAAATGAATTAGAGAAAGGTGATCTTAAAATCATCCCTGTTTCGGGCTTCCCAATTCAATCAACTTGGCGCTTAATTTGGTTAAAAAATAAAGCCATGAGTCCCGTTGCCAAAACCTACTTGGAATTTTTAAGAAAAGAAAAAACAACGGTAATTAATGAGTACTTTTCTTGGATAACTTCTTTTTAATTTTCATTTTCATTAAAGGCCGATGGGAGTAATTTCGGGATGAATTTTATTAAGATGGGTAATAGCAAGCTGCCACCTGGTAATAGGAAGATGGTAAGCGATGGTACTGTTTTACAAATATCTAGCAGTTGTTTTTTTATTTTTTTCTTTTCTTCTTTGTCTAAATCTTTATGGGTTGATTTCGCTAAAAGATGCATAAGTTCCTTGCTTTCGGTTATTTCTTTTAGGAATCTATTTTTATTTCTTTTGATTAAAACTACTACGCTATCGGTTGTTTGATCGTAGAAATTTTTAACCGGATTAGAATTGTTGAAATAAGGAATTTCATTTTTATGGAGTGAAATAAAACCATTTACAAAATGAATACTTTCAAGCACAAATTGGTCTGATATCCCTAACTTCTCTCCAAGTTTATATAAGAAATAGCGTTCTTCGTTTTCTACTTTCTCGTCACTCCAAAGACTTATTCCGGCTAAGTCGATTACATAATATTTTTCTAAGTCATTTTGTAAATAACTTAAATCTATATCGTCTATTGTCAATGAAGAAGAAGTTGAAAATTTATTATAACGTACAGAGGATTCAAATAGTTTTTGTAGAAGATCATCATGGGTTGAAACGCCCGTTTTTGTTTTTAATGAAAATGAAACCACACTGATTACAATATCTTCAATTCTGTTAAAATATTTTTCAGGCAGTAGCCCTTTTTCTAAATATTGCTTGAATGCTAAAATATCAATGAAGAGTAGCGCATTAGTAATAACATGCGAGAAGTTTTTGCTGAACACATCTTCATTGGTTTGCACACGATCATGAATGATTCTTTCTAATTTACTCGATGGGGAACTAGACGGAAGCATTTTTTGCAAAGGATTGAATCCTTTAGGACTTAGCAAGTTGTAAAACGATACCGTTTCATTTATGAAATTATCATAGTCATTGTTCTGCTTGGTCAATCGATACATTTGAAACAAGGAGTTCAGCATTCCTATTTTAGAGATTTCCTCAGGAAGTCGGTCCTTTAGTTCTATAGGTTGTGCGGAATCAAAACTTATAATATGACCGAAGATAAACCCTGTAGCACGAGTTTGCGTATAGAAAGACAAGGCCTCCTTATAATACTGAGGCGACAGAGGTTGCTGTTCTGCAAAGTATTTATCAATCCAACCGTGAACCGAAGGGTTAAACATAACTTAAATTTGAGATACAAATCTAGGCCTTTTGTTTAGAATTAGTTAGGATTTGCAATAATTTTAAACAAAGTAGCGTTTGAAATAAAATAACGATTTTCAAGTGCTATATTTGAAAGTTGAGCAGTTACCAAATTATTTTCTCTGGTATTTAGTAAAAAGATTGAACTTTCACCAAAAGCAAATAATCGTTCTTCAGATGACAGCATAACTTTATAATCGTTTACCAAATCAGCACTTAAATTGATTTGCAATTCCAGAGATTTAATTTCGCTTTGTTGTGCTTTAATTTTATTAGTTAATTGTACTTTTTCTAAATCTAATTCAAATTTTGTGACTTGTATTTTATATTTTGTGATTTGAAGGCTTCCCCGTTCTTTCCTTAAGAATAGGGGTAGGTAGAAGTTTAAACCAAGTTTATAATTAGTTGTAGTGTATTGATTTAATGTACTGGGCTCCGATAGAAAATTATAACCAAAATCAATTTTTGGTAGTAATTGATTTGATTTTAATTTTCGATCAATGGTAAGAATGCTTATTTTTTTTTCAAGAGCATTTATTTTAGGATGATTAACAATTGAAAAATTAGTCAGCAGTAGTTCGTTAGTATTTAGTGTTTCTTTTACGGTTTGCATTAAATTTTCTTCTGGAGTAAGATCGTCTTGTAGTTCAAATGGAATGTTGTTTTCTAACCAGAGAAAGTTAGATAATTCTAATTTAGATTTTGTTAGTTTCAAAGAAGCATCTTCCAGGTTTAGTTGCCTGTTTTTTAAAATTATTCCGGCTTCAATACTATCAATAGCAGGTTTGTCCCCATTTTTTATTAAGGTTGTGATTCCTTTGATACGAGTTTTTGCGTTTAACAAATATTGCTCATACAATTGTACTTCAACAAAATTTTTCTTCCAATTAAAATAGGCAACGGCAGCATCATATAGTATAGCTGTCGCTTGTAATTTACTTTCGTATTGACTTAATGTAATTTGCATTTTTGCTTTCCGAAGGTCGGCCATACGTTGATTTATAAAAAGTCCTTGTCCTAAAGGAACATTGATTCCTAAGGCATAAAGTCCGGTATTAGGAATTGTATTTTCTGGATTTATATAGATTCCGTCGTTGTTATCAAAGCTGGCTTTTACTTCAATTCCATACCAAGTTGGGATTTTAAAACTGCTGTTGAGCATTGAATAGTATTCTTTTTCTTTAAATTGTTTTTTATTGAAATCAATAGCTATTTTAGGGTCAAATGCACCTCTAGCAACCATGAGGTTTGCCTGCGCCTGGCTAATTTCTAAATTAGCCCTTTTTACTAAAGGATGGTATTTTTTAACATATCCTAAATATTCTGCAAGAGTGAATTCTTTTGTGCTCAAATTTTGTCCAAAAATTGACGCAGAATAGAGTAGGGCAAGGAATAGGGTTCTCATTATTTTTTTTCTTTTACCGATTTGTTTTTGGGTTGGTAATAGTTGGGTGGAAAGCCATTCAGTTTACGCCAAATTTCAAACCACACAGGAACATTGTCTAACAAGGCTAGCGTTTGAGCGCCTGATCCCATTTGGACTTGTGTAGGCCAAGACGATTCTGTTTTGTCTGGCGCAATTAAAACTCTGAATTTTCCATTATCACTGATAAAATTTTCTATGGCAACAATTTTTCCGCCAAAGGTTCCATAACTCATATTAGGCCAACCTGAAAATACAACGGTTGGCCATCCATCGAACCAAACACGAACCTTTTCCCCTTTGTGTAATAAAGGCAGATCATTTGGCTCCACAAAGGTCTCGACAGCGATGTCGTATTGTGCTGGCATAATGCTTACAATTTGGGTTCCTTCTTTAATGGTCTCTCCGATGCCCGATTGTAGTGCTCTATTAACATAGCCACTTTGTGGGGCTTTTATGTAGTACATGCCATTTCGAATTTTATAGTTTTGGTATTGATTTTCGAGTTTATTTACTTGTGCTTTGGTTTCGTACTGATTGCTAATGGCGGTAAATTGCTCGCTTTGTGCTTTTGAGGCCTTTTCAGTATATTCAGCATTGATGCGGTTCAGTTCGACTTTGGCATTAATTAATTCATTCTCGCTGGTAATAAGTTTGTTTTCTTGCGTTATTATTTTGGCTTCCGTTTCTTGAAGTTTTAATTTTTTTTCTTCAACATCCGTTAATGGCTTTAATCCTTCTTTATTCAGAGAAAGTGCTCTATTGAATTGTGTTGTTGCTATTTTTATTTGAGTACGAACCGCCACCAAATCAATACTATCACTTTTAATTTTTAGAACCGCTTGTTTAATTTTGTTTTTGGCTTGTTGTAGTTTTAAGTTTTTCTCTCTGTTTATAGCTTCAATTTGTGCTGCTAGTGAGGTTATCTTTCCTCCATAGGAGGCTTGTGAACCTTTTTTTGCATCTACTTGATTCTTCGTGTTTTCAATTAATTTGGGGTCAAGGTAATCTTCTTTAATTTCTGATATAAAGAGAATAGTATCCCCTTTGTATACAAAATCACCTTCTTTAACATACCATTTTTCGATTCTGCCGGCTATCGCGGTTTGTACCGTTTGAGGTCGTTGATCTGGTTTTAAGGTAGTCACGGAGCCATTTCCAGATATGTTTTGTGTCCATGGTAAAAACAAAATTATGAACCCTATCAAAGAAACTGTTAGAATTATTTTATTTAATATTTTATAATGAGGGCGTTTAACCAAGTTTTGAATAGTACTAAATTGGTCAATATTCTCAGTAATTGGGTTTTTTCGAGATAAATTAAGCATGATTATTTATTTTAGAATCAGAGATTATTTTTCCATCATTCATCGTAATTATTCGATTTGATTTTTCTTTCCAATACTTATTTTTCGAAGAAACAATTAGGGTCCATTGATGATTTTTGGCAGTTATAAAATCTATGATTTCTTTGGAAGTTTGTTCGTCTAACGAATCTAATGGATCTTCATAGAATAGTATTTTAGGTTTATTAATTATGCTTCTGGCTAGAATTATTTTTTGAGCATTAGAAGAGGATAGTTGCCTTCCTTCGGGATGAATTTTAGTGTCTAGTCCATCGGGTAGCGCCTTTATGAATGTTCCTAATTTACAATTGTCGATAGCCCATTTGACCATATCATGGCTAATTTCAGCATTGTTGAACGTTAAGTTTTCCATTATGGTACCTTCAAAAAGTGTTTCACCATGAATAATAGTTCCTATATGCGATCGATATTGAGGTAAATTAATTTTTCTGTAGGTATCATCATTGATGCTAAAAGATCCAGAGGTTGGTTGCAGTAGGCCGGACAAAATTCTAATAAGGGTTGTTTTTCCAGAGCCGTTATTTCCGTCTAAATAAATTATTTCAGAAGGTTCAATTTTTAAATTGATTTTCTCTAGTACATAATCATAGGAATCGGGAAATTTAAAACTAATATTATCGGTCTCTAAACTAATATTGGCAAAGCAATAGTTTGATGTAGTTGCGCTAAATTCTTCCGTTTTGAAATCAGCAATTTGGCCTATTTTTTCAATAGAAGTAATTACATCATAAAAGGTTTCAAGTCCGATGATTATTTTTTCAACCGAGTTGATGACTAGTAATATGATGATTTCTGCAGCTACAAATTGTCCAATATTCATTTGTTGATTCAAGACTAAAAAGCCACCGATTAATAATAGGCCAGCGGTAATAATTACTTTAAAAAGAATTAATTGAACAAATTGTCTTTTAATAATACCAAAATGTTTTTCACGATAAATTAAATATTGCGATACTAGTGTATCGTTTTTTGTCAAAGCAAAATCGAAATTATCTTTTTTTCGAAAGCTATAATTATTTCGAGCAATCTCTTGTAGCCAGCCTACAACTTTATACTTGTATTTGGATTCTTTGAGGCTAGTAGTTAAACCAGCATTATATGAAAATCTGAAAATTGAGTATAGTAAGAGCAATAGGGATATTCCAAAAAATATGAAAAAGGGATGGTATAAGGAAAGAAGTAGTATTCCAAATACAATTTGCAAGACTGCAGTTGAAAAATCAATCAGTAATTTAGAAGTCCCTTTTTGAATTGTAAGGGTATCAAAAAAGCGATTAGCTAATTCTGGCGGGTATTGGTTGTAAAGTTCTTCAAACTTTATCTTAGGTAATCTAATACTAAATTCGAACGAAGATCTTACAAATATTTTTTGTTGTAAATTTTCGGTTATACGTAATTGCATTAGGGATAGAATACCTACTAAGGCAACTCCAATTACAACGACAACCACTAAGACTGCCCACGAAGCGCTAACTCTACCTGATTGTATTAAATTGATTATTGCTTGGATACCTAAGGGCAAGGAAAGACTTACTAATCCCGCAAATATGGCGTAGAAAAAGATTTGGATAATGTCTTTTCGATCTAATTTTAAAAAGCTGTAAAACCGTTGAAGAGGTGTGTCGTTCATATTTAATTATTGTAAAATGGTGTCAATCATATTCGTATAAAAATCGGTAGGAGTAACAGAGTCGTCACAATTGGTTATTGTTATTAGATGCTCTTTTAAAAAATGTTGATGCAATGCTCCTTCTACTATTGATGAGGCTAAAGATTTGGCAAAAGGATAGTTCGGATTTACATCATTTATCATCTCGATCAGTCGGTTAATCACTCGTTTGTAGACTAAGAAAAAACCAATCTTGTTTTCCTCATCTATTTCTTTGGTCAATAACGTTTTGGTAAATTCGGTTATGATGATTCTGTTTAAGATGGCCTCATTAATGTGTAACGTAGTAGAATCATCAGCTATTTTTTCGGTTAAAATTCCGATACCAATTCTAAGTTTTTCTTTCGGGTCTTTTATGTTATTGGTTGCGAAGGCAAGGCGGTATTCAATCCAACCCCAATACCATGAAGAAAGGTAAATGAGTAATTTATGTTTGTTTTCAAAATAGCGATATAAGGAACTTTCATTAGAACCTATTAGGTCTCCTAATTTTTTAAAGGTGAAATTATCAAAGCCTATTTCATCAATAAGTATGATGCTGTATTCGATTATTTTTCTGCCTAGCTCTGAGGTCTCTGGATTTTTGACATAGAGTTTATCATTTACTGAGATGGTAATATTAGCTAATAAATTTTGCATATACTATTTTTTATGCAAATATAATAGTAATACTATTAATAATGAAATTTTAACTTTTAATTATGTATTGAACAAAAAAATACTCTTTACCAATTTAAAGAGTTTCTTAAAGTTAAATTATTCAATGATTATCTTGTCTTGATGTTTTGTTCACAAAGTTTGATGATTTCTTCGATACGGCTCCTGCGGGTTTCAGGTCGTTTAGCTTGGTTTAACCAATAAAGGTAGCTCTTTTTATAAGTTTTACTGAAGGCATTGAAGTTGTCTAAGGCCGTTTTGTTGTTTAGAAAAGCCGTTCCTAAATCTGTGGATATTACTAATGCCTCTACTTGGTCCAACGATTCCCAAGAGCCGTTTTGTTTGGCAATTTCTATGATTCGCAAGCCACTTTCGTGCATTAGGTTTTGTTCTATAAGTTTTTCGAGATAGGTTTTGTTTACTTTACTCCAGACACTTTTTTCTTTGCGGGGGGTAAACATTTGCCTTCTGCGGTGTTCGTCAAGCTTTTTGACGGTTGAATCAATCCAGCCATAACACAGGGCTACTTGCACGGCTTCTTCCCAGCGCATGCTTTCAAAAGGACTATCAACTCGATAAAAAATTAGGTATACTCCAATGGAGGAGTGGTGATTTTCATGCAACCACTCGCGCCATTCTTGAGCATTTTTGAAGTATAAATGTTCTTTATCTTCCAAAGAGCATTTATTTTATAATCGCAGAACAAGCTACACGCGCTCCTGCATTACCAGTTGGTTGTGTAGTGAAATCATCGGGTTTGTCGTGAACAATTAGTCCTTTGCCTAAAACATCTTTAGTTGCATCACCACAGCCAATGCACCATTCGTCTGTTTTTAATGTAATGGTACCATTACCATTAGCATCCGCTGTAAAGTTTCCAATGTCACCTTTGTGGTGTTCAGCATCGGTCCATTTCCCATGTTTCTTGAAAGTAGGATTCCAATGTCCGCCGGCAGAAGCCGCATCGGCAGCTGAACAATCTGCTTTTTCATGAATGTGAATGGCGTGCACACCAGGTTTAAGTCCTGACAATTTAGCCGTAAACGTAACACTGCCGTCTTTTTCGGTAAAAAGTGCTGTACCGGTTACTCCGCTATTGTTTTTGGATTCAAACGCTATGTTTAGCTTGTTGGCTGTGGCGTTAGCAGTCGGACTTTTACATCCTAATACCACTAAGCCCATTGCGGTAATTCCTAAAAGTAATTTTTTCATAATAATTCTTTTTTTGAACTATAAAAGTACGCAATTGCAAATGGGCAACTGCTTAAATTAACTTAAAATTTATTTTGTTTTTTCTCCAACAAAGTAGTCGCTCTGTAACTTAAACAATACATTGAAGGTCGTTAAGCTGCCATAAATTCGGGTAATGTATTGTTGCAATTCAACTTTTTCTATTTCTTCAATAGTACTGGCGTTTATTTTTTGTTCCATCACTCTAAGTCGGTCGCGCAACATTACGATTTTGTGGAAAAAGGTATCAATAGGTACATCTTTTCCTGCTACACCGGCTTGTCCTGGTTCTAGTTTCATATTCCCACCTTTCCATTTATCGGCAATTGCTACAGGTTCGCCAAGGCCATTCCATTTTTTTAAAATGGATAAAAGGCTTTGTTCTACATCATAAAAACTGATGGTATCCACTTCATTTTCGGCTGCTTCGATTACGTCAAATTCACTGTCAATGGCAATCGTTTCTAAGCCGCCGTCTATAAACGTTACCCAATATTCTTTGGACGATACATTGGTTACTACTCCTTTACCATACTCGGCATGATTGATTCTAGAGCCTATTCCTAATAGTTTCATATAATTTATTTTTAGCTTGGTTGTATTAAGGCACTAAAATAGGGATTTGTAAGAAATAAAAAAAAATCGACGATTAAATACTACATCCTTTTTGAATTTATAGAATTCAATTACCTTTGAAACTTAAAATAGAATAATCATGTCAAAAAAGGCTAAAGCATTTATATACAATCTTCTTGGTTTCGCAATCTTATTTATTGCATTTCGCTATTTAATCGCCCACTATACGGGACTAACGGGGATATGGATACCCTTAACAGCTTTTATGGTGGGTACGTTGACGGCACCTAAATTTCAAGCAATTCAAACCCCAGATGGTGAAAAGTTGTTTATGCGATGGATCGTCTTAAAAGGAGTGAAGGAGATTAAATAAGTTGGCCTTCTCTTATTTTTTCTTTTTGGCTGCTGGAACTTCTTTGGGTTTAACCGTTGCTTTGTATAGCGGTATAAAATAAGAAACCGTGTAATTGAAGCCTACACCAAAGTTTCCATTATAGGTACGATTAAATCCGGGAATGTATAAGTTGTCAAAATTATCGGGTTTCTTTTGAGAAAGTAAACGGTTAATTCTGAAACTGAAGCCCATAAAAACATTATTGAACACTTTTGCTTTTACTCCCGCTACGATTTCAATCCATTGGGCAGACAAACCTTTAGAAATAACGCCTGAGGGAACTTCGGCGACTGCTCCAAAATAGGGATACGGATTGTAGAGTGTGTAACTATTCAATGTTTGACTAAAGCTGCTGACCCCATAGCGCATACCTAACGAAATTACATTCTCCATATTGCCCCAGTTTTCATAGGTATTGTAATCAAAACCTACTTTTAAGTACGTGCCTTTGGTAGTAAAATTTACACGATCATCGTCTACTGTTTTGTTTTCATTACCTATTTCCCCCGCAATGAAATGCCGGCGTGTTAATCGATAGTCTCCGACCAATTCTAATCCTCGGTAGTCTTTTTCATAAAACGAACGCGTAAGTTTAAATAAATCAACACCCACGCGTAGCCCATAGCGTTCTTTTTTAAGTATGACACTGTCTTTTTTGATGCTGTCCGTTTTGGTTGTTTTCTTTTCCTGAGCTACAGTCGAAAAAGAGAGCAACATGAGGGCTAGACTAAAAGTAAATCTTAACATGTGTTTCATTTTCGGTTGTAATTGAAGTTGATTCAACGGTTAAGTTTTGAATCCAAACCGTATCAGGTGTGGTTGCATCACTATAGACGACCCCGTAAGGATTGGTTAGCTCGAATATGGTTTTAAAACCACAAGCTCTCGATACGTAAGCTGTATTTGTTGTATAATTAATTACTACGATATCTTCGTTTGGATTTGAACTGGTGCTTGCGCTGTTTAAGATGAAGTGGTATAGCGTTGACGTCGTACTGGGATTAAGCGGTAATTTAATGGTGCTCACGCCGTTGAATGTATCCAAAGCTAAATCATTGAAGGATCCATCGCCAGTTACTTTCAAATTCACTACATTTTTCAAGGTAGCCGGATTTGAAATATCATAGAAATCTACAATTAATCTTGGCGTAGTATCTTCGGTACAAATGTCATCCTTCTCACAGCTGGAGAGTGACAACATTACTAAAAGTAACAACACTATTTTTTTCATATTTAAATTTCGTAATTCATAATTACCAATTCGTAATTCTTATCGTCTTTCCAAAAGTACGACATTTTCCACATGATGCGTTTGCGGAAACATATCCACAGGACGTACGCGAGTTACTTTATATTGCTCGTCCATTAAGGCCAAATCACGTGCTTGGGTAGCCGAGTTACAACTTACATAAACGATGCGTTGCGCTCCTATTTTCAATAATTGTTCTACAACATCCTTATGCATACCATCTCTTGGAGGGTCGGTAATGACTACATCGGGTTGGCCATGCTGCGCAATGAATTCGTCGTTGAATACATTTTTCATGTCTCCTACGTAAAATTCGCAATTGGCAATACTATTGCGTTTTGCATTTTCCTTAGCATCGGCAATGGCTTCGGGGACGGCTTCAACCCCAATTACTTTTTTAGCTTGTTTGGAAACAAACTGAGCAATTGTTCCCGTACCGGTGTATAGATCATAAACCACTTCATCTCCGGTTAAACCGGCAAACTCACGGGTGATTTTATAAAGCTCATAGGCTTGGTCTGAATTGGTTTGGTAAAACGATTTGGCGTTAATGCTAAACTGTAGGCCTTCCATTTCTTCCAAGATATAGTCTCTTCCTTTGTACAACTTGATGTCTTGGTCGTATAAGGTATCATTGGCTTTGCCATTGATGACATATTGTAGTGAAGTAATCTGCGGGAACTTTTCAGCGATATGATTTAGCAACAATTCGCGTTGGTCTTTATCTTCTCTATAGAACTGCAGGAGCACCATTATTTCACCTGTTGAAGCAGTGCGTATCATTAAAGTGCGCAGTAATCCTTCGTGACTGCGAGCATTGAAAAAGGCAATGTCATTTTCGGTAGCAAAACGTTTGATTTCGTTTCGAATGGCATTAGACGGGTCTTCTTGTAAATGACATTTTTCAATGTCCAAGATTTTATCCCACATGCGGGGAATGTGAAACCCGAGGGCGTTTTTGTTGTCAAATTCTACACCCGATTGTATTTCGGCATCGGTCATCCAGCGAGTGTCAGAGAAACCAAACTCCATTTTGTTGCGGTAAAAGAACTGCTTGGTGGAGCCTAATATCGGTTCGAAGTCGGGCAACTCAATTTTGCCAATGCGTTTTAAGTTATTGAAGACTTCCTGATTCTTGTAGAACAACTGTTGGTCGTACTTCATGTTCTGCCATTTGCAACCTCCGCAGGCACCAAAGTGCTGACAAACAGGCTCCACACGGTGTTCTGAGTAGGCATGAAACTTGATGGCTTTACCTTCAAAATAGGATTTACGTTTCTTAAGGGTTTGTACATCCACCACATCGCCTGGAACGACATTGGGGATAAAGATGACTTGACCTTCTGGGGCTTTGGCTACAGATACTCCTTTGGCACCTGCATCTAAAACCGTAATGTTTTCAAATATGACTTTGTTGGTTACTTTTCTTCCCATAGCGCAAAAATAAACTATTGGCTAAAAACGAACTGCCATTTCGTTAAATTATTTTTTGTTCTATAAAAGTGTAAATTTATTAGTTACTATCGTTCTCATTTGAATTAGTATATTTGAGGGATAAGATATACCAAATTTAATTTCCATGACCACTCACTTGGCACTCCTTCGCGGCATTAACGTCTCCGGACATAAAATGATTAACATGGTCGCTTTGAAAAAAGCATTAGAAGCCATTGGATTTATTAATGTGGTGACCTATATACAGTCGGGCAACGTGTTTGTCGATACCGTAGAGGAGAGCCCGGCTAAGGTGGGCTTCCTCATTAAGCAAGAAATCTTTAAGGAATTTGGACACGATGTGCCCGTAATTGTGATTGGGCAGGAGGATCTGCAGGCTTGTTTGGATCGCAATAATTTCTTAAATGCTCGAGAGGTGGATTTGAAAAAACTCTATGTATCGTTTATTTCAGCTGAGTTGCCTGAGAACATGATAACCCAGCTCAACCTTAATTTCATCAAACCCGATGAGATACAGCTTGATGGCAAGCGCATTTATTTAAAGTATGAGGTTTCGCCTGCTAAGACCCGACTCGACAATAAGTGGATTGAGAAGAACATGAATGTGATGTCTACAACCCGCAATTGGAACACCGTAAATGTGTTGTTAAAAATGTTTCAGGAAAGAGGCTAGCTGGTGGCAGAATTAGCCGTAAATTAGCCTTAAAATCTAAACAGTGAAACGTCCCAATAAGTTTATACGATTTTGGCGAATACTGGGTCCCGGGCTCATAACAGGTGCCAGTGATGACGATCCATCGGGGATTGCCACTTATTCGCAGGCAGGAGCGGCCTATGGTTTGTCAACCCTGTGGACTGCTTTAATAGCCTTTCCTTTGATGGCCGCTATTCAACAGATGTGTGCCAAGATAGGATTAGTTACTTCCCAAGGATTGACGGGAGCCTTAAAAACCCATTATCCAAAGCCCGTTTTGTATTTAATGTTACTTTTCAGTTTCCCTGCCATCGTAATGAACATTGGCGCTGATATCGCTGGAATGGGAGCGGTGGGAAATTTACTGTTTCCTAAAATTGCTGCGACCTATTTTAGTGTTATTTTTACCATTATACTGTTGTTTCTCATCATTTATTTGCCTTACCAAAAAATAGCCGCTATTCTTAAATACCTCTGCATCGTCTTATTGGTCTATTTGATTGTGCCCTTTTTGTATAAGCAAGATTGGCTCGATATCGCTAAGAATACCTTTATACCGAGTATTCAATTTAATAAAGAGTTTATAGCCGTATTGGTTGGCATATTGGGTACTACTATTTCGCCTTATCTCTTTTTTTGGCAAGCCTCTATGGAGGTGGAGGAAATGGAACACAAGAAACGCCATTTGATGGTCAACAAAAAAATCATCCATGACATGAAACAAGATGTTGATTTTGGGATGTCCTTTTCGGGGGTGGTGATGTTTTTTATTATCTTAACTACCGGAACCGTTTTGTATAAAGGAGGAATACACCAAATTGATACGGTAGAACAAGCCGCTGCAGCCTTAAAGCCTTTGGCAGGAAATTTTGCTTACTTGCTTTTTGCTCTAGGAGTTATTGGGACGGGGCTATTGGCGATACCTGTACTTAGTGGTTCGTTATCCTATATCATTACGGAGACCTTTGGATGGGAGCAAGGATTGGATAAGAAATTCCATGAAGCCAAAGCGTTTTATATCGTGATGGCAATTTCGCTAATCTTAGGATTGTCTCTCAATTATATTGGCATCTCTCCGGTGAAAGCCCTTATCTACACCGCCATACTCTACGGGCTAACGGCTCCAGTGCTGATTGCTATTATTCTCCATATTTCTAATAATAAGACTGTGATGGGGAAATTTACCAATAGCACGATGTCCAATATTCTAGGTTTTGCCTCCTTACTTATTATGACCGTTGCTGCGGGAGCACTACTTTATTTACAGTTTTAGACCATTAGGAATTAGGAATTTATCATTCGTAATTCACAATTAAATTATACTTTTGTCAACCTATGGATGATTTCTCTCCACTAAGAAGGAATGGCTAATTTACCAATAATCTGAGACGAGATCAGATTACAATTTGAATTACAATGTCAGTTTTAGAAAAATTAACTTCCGCCGATGCCATTGCATTAGAAGATCAGTATGGAGCCCACAATTATCACCCGTTACCCGTAGTACTTAGTAGAGGAGAAGGAGTATACGTATGGGATGTAGAAGGTAAAAAATACTATGATTTCCTTTCGGCTTATTCAGCGGTGAACCAAGGACACTGTCACCCTAAGATCGTAGGGGCTATGGTGCAACAAGCGCAAACCTTAACCCTAACTTCCCGTGCGTTTTACAATGATAAATTGGGCGCCTACGAAGAATTTGTTACCAATTACTTTGGGTTTGACAAAGTATTACCCATGAATACAGGTGCCGAAGCGGTTGAAACTGCTTTGAAACTTTGCAGAAAATGGGCATACGAGAGAAAAGGAATAAATGAAAATGAAGCCCAAATCATCGTCTGTGAAGGCAATTTCCATGGAAGAACAACAACCATTATTTCATTCTCTAACGATGAAAATGCTCGTAAAAACTTCGGACCTTACACGGCTGGATTTATAAAAATACCTTATGACGATGTTGCCGCGTTAGAACAAGCGATTACTTCGTCTAAAAATATTGCTGGGTTCCTAGTAGAACCTATTCAAGGAGAAGCTGGGGTATATGTACCTAGTGAAGATTATTTGGCTAAAGCTAAAGCCTTGTGTGAAGCGAATAATGTATTGTTTATCGCAGATGAAGTTCAAACTGGAATTGCGCGTACAGGTTCTTTATTGGCTGTATGTGGTAATTGTAGTTGTGAAAACCAATGTGAGAAGCAAGCATCTTATGTTACTCCCGATATATTAATTTTGGGCAAAGCCTTGTCTGGTGGCGCTTATCCAGTATCGGCAGTATTAGCCAATGATGCTATAATGAACGTTATTAAACCTGGACAACACGGCTCTACCTTCGGTGGAAACCCAATAGCTGCAGCTGTCGCCATGGCTGCTCTAGATGTAGTAAGTGAGGAACAACTTGCCTTAAACGCTCGAAGTCTAGGAAATCTTTTCCGCTCTGAATTAACTAACTATATCGAGACTTCTACTATTGCCACTTTAGTACGTGGAAAGGGCTTGTTAAACGCTGTAGTGATTAATGATACCGAAGAAAGTGATACGGCATGGAATATCTGTATGGCGCTTCGAGATAACGGCTTGTTGGCCAAACCAACTCATGGTAATATCATTCGATTTGCGCCGCCTTTGGTTATGAATGAAGCCCAGTTGAAAGATTGTGTTTCCATCATCATCAAGACACTCAAACAGTTTGAAAAATAATAAAAAAGTCCCCATTGATTGGGGACTTTTTTTATCTAATTAATGTGATAGTTGGCGAATTTTTTCTTGCATTAACACAGGGTTTTGAAAGGCTTCAAGTCCGATATAAGCAAACAATCCAATAATTAAAATAAGATACAGTACGCTTAATACTAATCCGATGATGGCTAATATACGCCCGGTATTTAAGTTAGAATAATTGCTGTAAAGAGCAGGGTTTTGTTTGTAGGCATTTCGATCTTTTTTTGCCAATATAAGCGCTACTATACCTAAAATAATCCCGAAGATACCATAACAACAAAAGGTAAGTATGGATAGGATACCAAGAACCATTACGGCAGTCGCATTAGGAAGTTTTTGTTTAGTTTCGAAAGTTGAAAAGTCAGATTGTTCCATAAAATATGATTTAGTATTAGTGAGTTAATTTGTAAATATACGATCCTACTAGGATTATTGCATTGAGAACGGCCATTCCAATAATTACTTTATGATAATTCCGGGATTTGTCTACAAAATGCAATCCAATGCAAAGCAGTAAGATGAGAGAAGAATATAAAGCAGGGAAAAGATTGAAAGCTCCGATAAAATCCCCATTTAACGCTAATAAAAAGGAGCGTTGCATCCCGCAGCCAAAACATTCTACACCAAAAAGCTTTTTATTTAAGCAAGGCAATAGGAATTTCTCCATGTGTTTTTTATTAGTACAACAATTTTACTAATTAATTTTTAAATCGAGCATACCTTGATAAAGTTTTATAAATTTGGCTATGAAAAAAATGATCCTTCCCATAATGTTCCTGGCTATATTGGCTGGCTTATACGAACAATCTAAAGATAGACCCAATATCTATATACAAATTGTGGCTCTTGTAGTATTCATGTATGGCATGATGCAATTGAGTGCAAAGACACCCAGTAAACATGTAGAACCCGAAAACGAAGAAGAAGATGCTAACTAAAGGCGATAAGGTATCGGTGTTAGACGATGCCATTGATGGGGTAGTCATTGAGGTTAAAGGTACAGAGGTAATCATTGAAACCACTGACGGTTTTAATATGAGCTTCAAGAGCCATGAACTTATTAAAACAGAAGGCAATAGTGCGATGAATTTTAGTTTTAATAAAAATCAAGTGATCAGTGAGAAGGAAATAGCGAAGCCTAATTATATAAATAAAGATAAGAAATCTAAAAAAGAAATCCCCGTACCAGAGTTCGATTTACACATCGAAAAGCTTGTTAAGAGTTTTAAAGGGATGAGTAACTACGAAATTCTTACCTTACAATCAGAGACAGCCAAAAAACATGTAGAATTTGCACTCAGAAATAGAATTCCTAAGATTGTATTTATACATGGAGTAGGAGATGGGGTATTAAAATCGGAGATTGATTTTATGTTAGGAAGGTATCCCAACATATCTTTTCAAGATGCAAACTATCAGAAGTATGGTTTAGGTGCTACAGAAATCTATTTCAAACAGAATACAAAATAAAAAAAGTCCCGATGAAAATCGGGACTTTTTATTTTCCAAAACTAACCAAATTATATTGAAACATAATTTTAATAATTAATTAAGCTACTGCGCTTTCTTGACCAACTACTTTTTTCAAAAATGATCTAACCAATACACTGTTTGTGTTAACACCAGCATTGATTAATTGTTTTTTACCGAAGTTAGTAGCGGTAGTTTTAACACCGTTAGTGTTAGTCTCTCCCATTAACCAAGCCGCAACATCCATAGTAGCGATTCCGTTTTCAGTAGCCATAACTGTAGTAGCTTCTTTAGCAACTGTTACTTGAGTAGTTGTTGTAGTCAAAACCGTAGTAGTAGTGTTTTGAGCAAATACTCCTGTTGAAGACAATACTAATAATACGAACAAAACAAATAATCTGAAGTTTGTTGTTTGAGCTGATGTGTTAGTAGTTGTTGTCATAATTGCGAATGTTTTTGTTGTTATTTCTGATTCAAAACTACGGTGAGAGTTCTCTGGGAGGAAATTTTTTCGATAACTAACCCCAAAACTCGTTTAAAGCACAAAACCAATGAATTCGGGGGTTTTAAGCGTTTTTTTGTTGCACTTAATCTATAAAATGTTAAAAAAACATGCATTTCATCGATGAAAAACCAATAAGTTCTATGAACTGCATTATTGGTTTTACTATCATCGGGTTAAATGACCGATTAGTGACAAAAACTTAGTAAATTAGCCTCATAATTAAATTAATACTTAAAATGAAGGTTGATCAAAAGGGACATACTACTATCATTAAAAACACTCAAGGAAGCACAGCTGAGTTTCTACAAAAGCTATCTCATGAGTTTTCGACGTTTCAAAAGCAAAATTTGATTCTTGATTTGACGCATGATAAAGACTTGACCATGGATGGTATTAAATTGTTTTCAGATTTAATTAAGTCCCATAAAAAAGTAAAGAAGTCAATGGTATTAGTGTCTGATCGTGTGGATTTTAATTCTGTTCCCAAAAGCATTATAGTAGTACCTACTATATTAGAAGCGCATGATCTTATTGAAATGGACGAAATCGAACGCGACTTAGGTTTTTAAAAGCAATGAAATTAACGATCCTAGGTTGCTACGCAGCCACTCCAAGAACCATTACCAATCCGACTGCTCAAGTACTAGAAATAAGAAACCGAATGTTTCTAATTGACTGTGCTGAAGGAACACAAGTTCAATTGCGCAAGAACAAACTTAGATTTTCAAAAATCAATCACATCTTTATTTCGCATCTCCATGGAGATCACTTTTATGGATTGATAGGTTTAATTTCAACTTTTATGTTGTTGAACCGTCAAACGGATTTACATGTCTACGGTCCCAAAGGAATTAAAGAGCTTATCTTGTTGCAATTGAGGCTTGGGAACTCTTATACAGGATACAATTTGTATTTTCATGAACTCGAGTCTAAGAAAAGCGAAGTGATTTTTGAAGACGAAAAAGTAGTAGTGAAAACCATTCCACTCCAACACCGGATTTATACGAACGGATTTTTATTCCAAGAAAAGGTTGGAGACCGTAAACTTAATTTGGATGCCGTTAACAAGTATAGTATCGATTCCTGTTATTTTCAAAAAATAAAAAACGGGAAAGACCTAACTACAGAAAACGGTACTACAATTCCAAATGTCGAATTAACCTTTGATCCAATTCCGCCTAAAAGCTATGCGTTTTGCAGCGATACCGTCTATGATGAATCTATTATTCCAATTATAAAGAATGCTGATGTACTTTATCATGAAAGCACTTTTCTTGAATCGGAGGCAGACAAAGCTGAAAAAACGATGCATAGTACTGCAAAAGAAGCAGCTACCATTGCATTAAAAGCAAATGTTAAGCATTTGGTACTTGGACATTATAGCACCCGTTACAGTGATATCGAACATTTTAAAAAGGAAGCTGAATTTATTTTTTCAAACACACTTTTAGCGGATGATGGAAAAATTTTTGATTTTGATTAGTAACTTTACCGATAGAATTAATAAATAATGAAAGACTTAAGTAATTATAGAAAATCATACGATAAAAGCGAACTGCTTGAAACTACTATTCCTGAAGATCCAATCAATCTGTTTCATAAATGGTTTTATGAATTGGAGGAATTTGGGGGAAGCGAAGAAGTGAATGCGATGACGGTTTCTACTATTGGATTAGATGGTTTTCCTAAATCTAGAGTCGTACTGTTGAAGAAGTTTTTTGAAGAAGGCTTCATTTTCTATACCAATTATGATTCAGAAAAAGGCAAAGCTATTGCAAACAATCCTAATGTTTGCCTTTCCTTTTTTTGGCATAGTATGGAACGTCAAGTGATCATTAAAGGAATTGCTGAGAAAACAGCTCCGAATATTTCAGATAATTATTTTGATTCACGACCAGAAGGAAGTAAACTAGGCGCTATTGTTTCTCCTCAAAGTGAAGTTATTCCTTCGCGCGTATTTCTTGAAGATAAATTGAAAGTATTAGAGGCTGCCTTTGGAGGTAAAGCAATTCCAAGACCAGTAAATTGGGGTGGTTTTTTAGTCAGACCATTTGAAGTTGAATTTTGGCAAGGAAGGGCTAATCGATTACATGACAGAATACGCTATAAGCAGGAACAAGATTGGACATGGAAAATAGAAAGATTATCACCCTAAAATTTTTAAGCCACACAATACTATATAAAACCGCTCTTCGGGGTGGTTTTTTTTTGCTTTAAAGTTTACCTCATGAGCATAGTAATACCACCATGACAAGCTTATATGTAAGAATAATATAGTATCAAATATAATTATTGTGTATTTCATCGATTTTATTTGTAACTTAATCGGTGTTTGACGTAATATTGTAGAAGAATATCAAACAATACGTTCTGTCATTAATAATCAAATAAAGTGTTTGCCCCACATCTACTTTATTAAAAAACGTAACCAATAAAGTGTTTGC
>CANFZC010000025.1 GCA_947451475.1 Flavobacteriaceae bacterium
ACTACTTGAGCGGCTACTTTACCTTTTCTTCCTTCTTCTTCTTCGTAAGATACTTTGTCTCCTTCGTTTAAAGTTTCAGCTTTAACTCCAGTAGCATGTACGAAAATGTCTTTTCCAGTTTCGTCATCTGTGATGAAACCGTAACCTTTTGACTCATTGAAAAATTTAACTGTACCTGTGCGCATTGTGTTGAAATAAAAATATTAATAATGTCCAAAGATAATTTTTATTGCGACATAACAAGCACTTCTATGTTAAAAAATTACAAAAAAATTACAAATACATAGAAAAGTATAAAAACTTGACAAAGAATTACTTGAGATTTTTTTATTTATTTAATAAAAAAAGCAATTGTTTTTATAAATTATAACAATTGCTTCTTAATTTTATGTGAATTTGACAGTATTTAGCTCAAATTCAGCTTTATGTGTAATTCGTTCAATTGTCCAGCATCAATAATTGATGGTGCATCAATCATTACATCTCTTCCTGAATTATTTTTCGGGAAAGCAATAAAATCACGAATAGTCTCTTGTCCGCCAAGAATGGCTACTAATCTATCTAATCCAAAAGCCAATCCCCCGTGAGGTGGCGCTCCAAATTGGAAGGCATCCATTAGGAATCCAAATTGGTTGCGGGCCTCCTCTTCAGTGAAGCCTAGGTATTTAAACATTAATTGTTGGGTAGCTTTATCATGAATACGAATAGAACCACCACCAATTTCGTTGCCATTCAACACCATGTCATAGGCATTAGCTCTTACTTTTCCTGGGTCAGTAGCTAATAATTCCATATCTTCAGGTTTTGGGGAAGTGAACGGGTGGTGCATAGCATGCCATCTTCCACTTTCTTCGTCTAATTCTAATAAAGGGAAATCTACCACCCATAAAGGCGCAAATTCCTCGGGCTTACGCAATCCTAAACGCGTGGCTAATTCCATACGAAGGGCAGAAAGTTGCGTTCTGGTTTTATTTGCTGGACCTGAAAGCACAAAGATCATATCCCCAGCATTGGCACCTGTAACTTTAGCCCAATTGGCTAAATCTTCTTGATCATAGAATTTATCAACTGAGGATTTATAAGTTCCGTCGGCTTCACATTTAACATAGACCATGCCGGTTGCTCCAACTTGCGGACGCTTTACCCAATCAATTAAGGCGTCAATTTCTTTACGGGTATATACTGCACAACTAGGTGCTGCGATAGCAACGACTAATTCAGCCGAATTGAATACACCAAAATCTTTGTGTTGGGCCACCAAATTTAATTCCCCAAATTCCATTCCGAAACGAATATCCGGTTTGTCATTTCCGTAGGTTTTCATGGCGTGGTCGTAGGTCATTCTCGGGAACTTTTCAACTTCAATACCTTTGATTTCTTTAAGTAAATGACGGGTTAGACCTTCGAAAACATTTAAAATATCTTCTTGTTCTACAAAAGCCATTTCACAGTCGATTTGAGTAAACTCAGGTTGTCTGTCGGCTCGCAAATCTTCGTCTCGGAAACATTTTACGATTTGAAAATATTTATCCATTCCACCAACCATTAATAATTGTTTAAAGGTTTGAGGGGATTGTGGCAGCGCATAAAACTGTCCAGCATTCATGCGACTTGGCACGACAAAATCGCGAGCGCCTTCAGGAGTTGATTTGATTAAATAAGGAGTTTCTACTTCGCAAAAATCTAAGGCAGATAAATAATTTCTAACCGCTTGGGCCACCTTATGACGGAAAAGCAATGAGTTTTTCACTGGATTTCTTCGGATGTCAAGGTAACGGTATTTCATTCGAATGTCTTCTCCACCGTCTGTTTCATCTTCAATCGTAAATGGCGGCGTTAGTGCTGCATTTAATATGTTTAAACTAGAAACTAGGATTTCGATTTCTCCTGTTGGAATATTTTTATTTTTGGCTTCACGTTCTATAACGGTTCCTTTAACTTGTATAACGAATTCACGGCCAAGAGTTTTAGCAGCTTCAAAAACACTTTTATCTGTTCGGCTTTCGTCAAAAATTAATTGCGTAATACCATAACGATCGCGCAAATCAACCCAATTCATAAATCCTTTATCTCTAGATTTTTGAACCCATCCGGCTAGTGTAACTTCTTGATTGATGTGGGAGGCATTCAACTCTCCACAATTATGACTTCTATACATTTGATTTTAAATTTTGGCAAAAGTAAAAAACAAAAACCAATAAAGTGAGAAACCTAAAATCAAGTTTTTATTATTTAGAAATTATTCTACCGAAAAAACTATATTTGATTTTACAATTAATTTTAAATGAACAACTATGAAAACAGTATTCAGTTTTATTTTTACCTTCCTAATTGCTTCTGCGGTAGTTTCGCAGGAAAGTATGACTTTTCAAGCTGAGATAGCAAATAAGAACAGTGAAAGCCTTTATATTAAAGATAATCAAAGTGTTATCCAAGAGATAAAAACCGATAGCAAAGGTAATTTCAAAGCCACTTTTGTTGTGAAAGAAGGATTGTATCAAATGTTTGATGGCGTAGAGTATGCACAATTGTACTTAAAAAACGGGTTTGATTTAAAATTAAAGATGGATGCAACCAAGTTTGACGAAACCATTATGTTTTCAGGAAAAGGGTCAGCAGAAAACAATTTCTTAGCACAAAGCACTTTGCTAGATAGTAAAATAAATTTTGAGTTATTATTGAAGTCTGATGAAGTTGATTTCAAAAAACAAACCGATGAAATGAAAGCAAATGATTTGCTTCGATTACAGAATGGTAAACTAGACCCTGCTTTTGTAGCTTTGCAAAAACAAATGAACGAGGGGAAAATGACTCAATTAGAGCAATATTATGCTATGTCATTGGCCAATAGAAAAATGAATAATGTTTCAGCGCCTAATTTTGAGTATGAAAATTATAGCGGTGGAAAAACAACTTTAGAAAGTATGAAGGGTAAATATGTTTATATTGATGTTTGGGCCACTTGGTGCGGACCTTGTCGTGGAGAAATTCCTTTTTTGAAAACGGTTGAAGAAAAATATAAAGGTAAGAACATAGAGTTTGTTAGTATTTCAGTTGATGAAGATAAAAATCATGACAAATGGAAAAATTTTGTGGCGGACAAACAATTGGGAGGCGTTCAATTATTTGCCGATAAAAATTGGTTGTCTGATTTTATAAGAGCATTTAATATTAATTCCATTCCTCGATTTATCTTGATTGACCCAAAAGGGGTAGTAATTGATGCTGATGCTAGTAGACCTTCATCACAGGCATTAGGGATTCAGCTGGATAAGTTATTAAATTAAAAAGTACTAAATACTCAAGTGAAAAGCCATGCGAAAAGCGTGGCTTTTTTTGCTTATGATTCTGCAGCAATGTTAAATTTTGAAACAATGTTATCAAATTGTTAAGTAAAAGTGTTTTTTGTGTAAATTAATTGCTATATTTGTTATTCAAATGTAAAATTTAAAACCTACTACTATGAAAAAGATACTAATTATGGGAGCTATTTTAATCACAGGATTAACTTTCGCTCAAGCGGCCAAGCCGGTTTTAGAACAAGATGGTGATTTAGTGAAAGCAACATACTATTATGATAATGGTCAAATTCAACAACAAGGTCATTTTAAAGATGGAAAGTTAGAAGGGCAATGGGTTGCTTATGATTTGAATGGAAATAAGAAATCTATTGGAGAATATAAAAGTGGAGAAAAAACTGGAAAATGGTTTTTTTGGAATGATAAATCATTAAGTGAAGTTGATTATTCTAGAAGTAGAGTTTCAGAAGTTAAATCATGGAAACAAGATGCTTTGGCTAATAAATAATAAGAGATTATTTAATTCATAAAAAAGGGAACTCAATTGAGTTCCCTTTTTTAGTATAAGTGGCTTATATTAACAAAATTCATCATAAGCATCTTTTAGGTTTTCTGCAATCATCTCGGCAGGCCTTCCTTCTATATGATGACGTTCTAACATATGAACTAATTCCCCGTTTTTGAACAAAGCCATACTTGGTGATGATGGTGGGAACGGAAACATATGTTGGCGAGCTGCATCAACTGCTTCTTTATCTACTCCAGCAAATACCGTCACTAAGTGATCTGGTTTTTTAGTTCCATCTAAACTCATTTTTGCTCCTGGACGAGCATTACGTGCGGCACAACCACAAACAGAGTTTACAACTACTAGAGTCGTTCCGTTCGCTTTGATAGCATTTTCTACTGATTCAGCGCTAAATAAATCTTGAAAACCAGCGGCCGTTAATTCGGCTCTCATCGGCAATACCATTTCTTCTGGGTACATATTTTTATTTTTTATCTATTAGAGGTATAATTTTTTTAGATTTAAAATCTTTAGCAAAGATAAACAGAATATTAAATCTGTGTTTTAATCAAGTCATAAAGATTTGTTATGATTATATAGAAAAATTACAATGTATAAAGTCTATTAATAAGCGCTCTTATGAATAATCCTTTTGGGCATTTCCAAATTACTTGTAAATCTTCCCAAAAAGAAGTTTCTTCATCTAAAAATTTGAATATCAAAGAAGAGTCACCGTTTTTAAACATAGCTGAAAAGATAGTTGACCCTAATTCATTTTTATTGTCCAAAATATCCAAAAGTAATAAGTCATAAAACCAAAATTTATTGAGTTTGTGAAATTTTCGCAAATCATTTTCCTCTGAGATAAATTGCGCCAAAACTTTTGATTTATTGACTGTGTTTTTAAAGGTATAACCGGTGCTGGCTTTTGTCCAGCCTCCAGCAGATCCTACATTAAGAATGTTTTTTGAATTGTGTTTCCAAAAGGGATAACATGTCATTGGTATATTACCTTGTTCCTTTTCAATTATTTCAAAATCTGTAATTCCTGCCTTTGTAATATATTTTTTTATTTCGGTTTCATATTCTTCTTGTAATAATAATTCTTTAGAGAACAATGTATATTCAATTAAAGCTTCATTTTCAGAAAATGGTAAAACATACATAAAACGAGTATTGCCTTTCTGCTCTATAGTGAAATCCATGAAAGTAGCGCAGGCAGGATTAAAAATAGCCTTATTACATTTAATTTTCCAACCTATAAAATGTTGATGTAAAAATGGGTATTTGGATTGATTTATTGCTATTTCAGGATTAAATATGGAATTGATAATTTGGTCGCAAGTATAGTTTTCTATTTCTGTATTAACGATACATCGATTGCCTAAATCTTCAATACGAATAACTTTTTGTTGTACTAATTGAATGTTATTTTGATTTGAAATAAGACATAGAACAAAATTGTAAAAATCTATTCCACGTACCATTTTATATTGGTAAGGAATTAGTTCTAATTTTCTTTCAAAAGCTATATTTTTAAACCAAGCAAAATCCCAATTAGCAGAGACGATATTATCATATGCATTAGTATTATCCCAAAAGCACCAAGTTCTGTCATTTGTTTTTTTGGAATTCTCATCAATTAGAAGAATTGATTTGTCTTTAAATTTACCTGAAACAATCATTTCATTTACCGTCATCAATGCTGCTAAACCAGAGCCTGTAAAAATATAATCATAGTGCTTCATAGCCCAAATATATTGAATTCTTTAAAAATTATTGAGTATTTTTGACATAATAATTAGGCGCATATGAGCAAATCACTAGAAGAAGTTAATCAATCAGTAGCTACAGAAGGAAAGACCACAGGATTTAGAAAAATATTAGCATTTCTAGGGCCTGCATATTTAATAAGTGTAGGATACATGGACCCGGGGAATTGGGCAACAGACATAGCAGGAGGAAGTCAGTTTGGTTATGCTTTACTATGGGTATTGCTCATGAGTAATGTCATGGCATTGCTTTTGCAAAGTTTGAGTGCTCGCTTAGGTATAGTAACTCAACATGATTTAGCTCAAGCCTCTCGAGAAACTTATTCTAAATACGTTAATTATGTACTGTATTTTTTGGCAGAAATTGCAATTGCGGCATGTGATTTAGCAGAAGTTCTTGGGATGGCAATTGGAATAAATCTTTTGTTTGGCATTCCTTTGATTCAAGGAGTTTTGATTACTGTACTAGATACTTTTTTATTATTGTTTTTAATTAACAAAGGCATCCGTAAAATGGAAGCTTTCATAATTGCTTTGGTTTTGATAATTGGATTTTCTTTTGTGTTTGAAATGATATTTGCTCAACCAGAAGTCAATAAAATATTTTGTGGACTAATTCCGACTTTGCCAAATGCTAATGCACTTTATATTGCGATAGGGATAATAGGGGCTACAGTTATGCCTCATAATTTATACTTACATTCTTCATTAGTTCAAACTAGAAAATTTGATAGAAGTCAAAAAGGAATCAAACAAGCATTGAAATACAACTTCATTGATAGCAGTATTGCTTTGAATTTGGCTTTTTTCGTTAATGCAGCTATTTTAATTTTAGCGGCAGCTACATTTTATAAAAACGGAATGTTTGAAGTTGCTGAAATCCAAGATGCTCATCAATTATTAGCGCCACTTTTAGGCACTTCTTGGGCTCCTATTTTATTTGCAGTTGCTTTAATAGCTGCTGGTCAAAGTTCAACGATAACAGGTACATTAGCGGGGCAAATCATCATGGAAGGATATCTGAATTTAAGAATTCAGCCATGGGTACGCAGAATTATAACACGATTAATTGCAATAGTTCCGGCTGTAATAGCTATCCTTTATTTTGGAGAAAGTGTCACCGGAAAATTATTAATTTTAAGTCAAGTGATTTTGAGTTTGCAATTGGGTTTTGCCATTATTCCTTTAATTCATTTTGTAAGTGATAAAAGTAAAATGAACGGATTTCATATCAGTAAGACAACTCAAATTGCTTCATGGATTATTGCCTCGATAATTGTCTCATTAAATGCTAAATTGGTTTTTGATGAAATTAAAGGTTGGTTGGAATCTTCGGACAACTCTATCATACTGTGGCTTACGGTTGTTCCTTTGGCGTTTTCCTTTTTAGCATTGCTTTTATTTATCATTTTTGAACCATTTATAGCTAAAGTGAAAAGGGAAATTGATAATCATTCCCCGCATACTTTGATTTTGAAAATAGATGAGTATCGAAATTATAATAAGAAAAACATCGCTGTGTCAGTTGACTTTTCAATGGCAGATGAAGGTGCGATTTTACACGCTTTGGATTTGGGAGGGAAAGAGGCTAACTATACATTAATTCATGTTGTAGAGACTGTTGGAGCGATGATTTATGGGAACAAAATAAGTGATCATGAAACAATAATTGATGAGAAATTGTTAATGGACTACCATAGAATGATTGAAGAAAAAGGATTTAAAGTCACTATAAAGTTAGGTTTTGGAAATCCAGGAAAAATTATTCCGAAAATTGTAAATGAAGCAGACTATCACATTTTAATAATGGGAACACATGGTCATACTGGCCTGAAAGATTTGGTCTTTGGAACAACAGTAGATAAAGTTCGTCATCGTACTAGAATTCCAATTTTCTTAGTAAAAAATTAATGACAAGCACAATCATCTTTATCACAACCTTTTTTAGATTTTTTTTTACCAGTAAATTTTTGAGCCAAAAATCCTATAGCAATTCCTAATGCTATATAAACGAGTATTTCCTGAAATTTTGCCATATTAATATAAATAAATTCCGCCACCGAGCGATATAAAATTATAATTTTGAGAGGCAATTCTTAAATGCTCAAATCCCAATGAAATAAAACACTGTTTCACATGATACCTGCCTTGGATATCATATAAATTAATTGGTTTACTGTTAATAGCACTCCATTTTGCTGCAGCGGATAGACTGATATTGTTACTGAAAAACAATTCGGTATTTACGCCAATTGAAATCCCCGCTTTTTTCACTTCATTACCTACATAAGAAGCACCAATTGTCCAACCAAGGTTGATGTTTTCAAAACGCAGGCGGTCATATCCTAAATTGAAGAAGAATAAAGATAGTCGGTCTGTTTCATTAGTCAATTTATTTTTTTCATATAATTGATGAAACTCTGTTTGGGCATAAAAAAAATGGAATGGGCGAATCTTAACTTTTAGATGATTACCATAAAAGACATTGCTACTGAATAGAACATGGTTTTCCAAATCAATCCTAAAGTCTTTTTTTAAAGTATCGGCATCACAAGCTTTATAGTTTTCATAATTGCCAGATTCTTTATTGTAAAATGGATAATCAGTTAAATTGCTATATAGGTGGTCTTCGTTATTGTAATCTCCAATAAGACCATATTTGAATATGCCAAAGGCAATATTTAGCCAAATATTATTTTCCTCATCGTCATTATGCTGATGTAAATGGTTTGAATTATTTTTATTGGTGTCCTGACTATGAGAACTTGAGTTATCATTCAGTTCTTTTTTTGATTTGTCTATTTTTGATTGGGCAAATGAAATGCAACTGATCGTAAGGAAAAAAAGGTGGATAAAGTTTTTTATCCAATATCGTTTAAAGTTTTTCTTCAAAAATAGAACCACAACAAAAGGTAAGGCCATTATTTTAAGACTTGAAATGCTACTAATGCTGCTAGATAAGCAAAGCTACTCATAAAAAACAATTGAATCATTGGCCATTTCCATGAGTTGGTTTCTTTTTTAACAATCGCTAAAGTACTAATGCATTGCATTGCAAAAGCATAAAAGAGCAAGAGAGAAATACCAGTAGCAAAATTGAAGACCTTGCCTCCAGTATCTTCATACACTTCTCCTTCCATTCTTTTTTTTATAGTAGTTTCTTCATTGTTATGGCTGCCTACGCTGTATATGGTGGCCAACGTACCTACAAAAACCTCACGAGCTGCAAATGAACTTACAACGGCAATGCCGATTTTCCAATCATATCCTAACGGTTTAATAACGGGTTCAATAGATTTGCCAATTATTCCAATATAAGAGTGCTCTAATTTGTATGAACTGATTTGGTCATCAAGATATTGAGAGTTAAAAGGTTTGTCTTCTTTAATAGATTTTTGTACAATAATCTCTTTGGCATTAGAAAAATCTTTTCCAGGGCCGTGAGAACCTAAAAACCACAGTATAATTGAAAGTGCTAAGATTATTTTTCCAGCACCTGCGACAAATGATTTGGTTTTTTCTAATACATTTATACCAACATTTTTAAATAGAGGCAATTTATAATTAGGCATTTCAACCACAAAATAAGACTTAGTCTTTAGTTTTAAAATTTTATTCAATATGTAAGCAGAAAATATTGCCATACCGAAACCTAAAAGGTACAATGTCATTAAAGTTGCTCCTTGTAAACTAAAAAGGCCAAATAATCTTTTTTCAGGTATAATCAGTGAGATCAGAATGGCGTATACAGGTAATCTAGCCGAACAGGTTATAAAAGGAGTTACCAAAATTGTAATCAATCGTTCTTTCCAATTTTCAATATTTCGAGCACTCATAATAGCCGGAATTGCACAGGCGGTTCCCGATATTAAAGGGACTATACTTTTTCCTGATAAGCCGTATCGGCGCATGATTTTATCCATTAAAAAAACAACCCTACTCATATAACCACTTTCTTCTAGTACGGAGATAAACAAGAAAAGAAAAGCGATTTGAGGGATAAATATCACAATACCGCCAATTCCTGGGATAATCCCTTCACTAAGCAAATCTGTAAATTCTCCCGAAGCTAAGTGGTTTTTAGTGTAGTTAGCCAAATTAGCAAAAGTTTTGTCAATGAATTCCATTGGAACACTTGACCAATCAAAAATAGATTGAAAAATAACAAATAAAATCCCGAGAAAAATGACATAACCAAAAATTTTATGCGTTAGCACCTTATCTAATTTGGATCGCAAATCAGAAGCATTAGCACTGTCTATTTTTTGACCAATTTTTAATGACTCATTAATAAATTGATATCTTTTTATTGTTTCTTTTTGTTGTAATCGTTTTAGATCAGAATGTGATTTAGTCATGGAACTTTCTATTCCCTTGCGTTCCAAATTCATAAAATTAACATCCTGAGTGATGACCAGCCAAAGTTTATAAAGTAATTGATTTGGGAATGCTGTTCTTAGTTTGTCAAAATAAACTGTATCGATAACTGACGCATTCAAACAAGGCTCAGTTGATAAAGACTTATAGTCTATAATTTGATTTTTAAGGTCATCAATGCCTATGCCTTTGCGAGTACTTACTAATACAATTTTAGTTCTTAATTGTTCTTCTAAATAAGGAATATTAAGTGTAATACCCTTTGCTTTCATTCGGTCAGTCATATTGATTACCAAAATAGTGGGTATTTCCAAATCTTTTATTTGGGTAAATAGCAGTAGATTACGTTTTAAATTTTCCACATCAGCGATAACTACAGCCACATCAGGATAGAGTTTGTCATTTTTATTTAACAATAGTTCAATAACTACATTCTCATCAATCGAACTGGCATTCAGACTGTAAGTTCCTGGCAAATCAAGAATATTAGCTTTGATATTACTGGTAAGTTTTGAGAAACCTAATTTTTTTTCAACAGTAATTCCGGGGTAATTACCCACTTGTTGTTTTAATCCTGTAAGTTGATTGAATACGGAGGTCTTTCCAACGTTTGGATTTCCAATTAAAGCTACAGTTATGTTTTGGATGCTCATTTGGCCTCTTTCTCGTGTAGTTCAACTTCAATTTCACGAGCAGTTTCTTTTCGAATAGCCAAATGTGAACCATTATTTACATTTAAATAAATAGGGTCACCAAGCGGTGCAATCTGAATAATTTCCAAATCATTATCAGGTAGGCATCCCATCTCTAGAAGTTTTAGAGGAATTTTATCCAAATCAACATAAGTGATAGTAGCTTTATCTCCAATTTGTAATAAATCAACAGTAGTTCTCAATGCTTATTTAGATTGAATTAAGATTACAAAAGTAGGTATAAAAAAAGAATATTAAATGACAATTATCAGTTTGTTCTAAACAACACTATATTTTATCATTAGCACAAAGCCAATTAATATCTTCTATCAAACGTTTTATTTCTTCTTTATTGGTTCCGTCATAAAATCCTCGAACGCGTTTATGGGTATCGACTAAAACAAAATTTTCAGTATGAACCATATCGAAGAGTTCCTCAGGTTTTCCTAATTTTACTGCCAAATAAGATTTTCTAGCTAAACTGTAAATTTCTTTTTTGTCACCAGTTACTAAATTCCATTTAGTATCATTTACACCTTTGGTAATGGCATATTTTTTCAATACAGGTACACTATCCGTTTCAGGCGTTACGGTGTGGGAAAGTAATAAGACCTTAGGATTGTTTAAAAATGCTTTTTGTAACTCTTCCATATTAGAAGTCATTTTAGGACAAATAGATCCACAAGTTGTAAAGAAAAAATCTGCAACATATATTTTACCTTCATAGTCTTTTTGGGTTATCCTTTTTCCGTTTTGATTGATAAAAGAAAAGTTTCCTATAGTGTGATATTTACTCAAGTATTGAACAGTACTATCAACCAATTCTGGATTTACATCAACGGGATTATATATCGGTAATGTTCTTGAAGGTTTCAAAACGTTGTAGAACAAGGAAATAGTAATAATAGAGAATACAATAAAAGTCCCTATGAAAATCTTGTATTTCTTAATAAGAGTCAGCATTCTTTTTTTTGCAAAAATACAAAAGCAATTGGTAGGTTGTAACATTTAGAAATGAATCAAGACATATATTTATGTTAAAAAAGAGATTCTTTCAACAGAATCGATAAATTTGTGCAGACTAACAAAAACTAATCTAATTATGAAGATAAATATTATCTCAAAAACACTATTGACAGCTGTGGTATTGTCAGGACTTACTCAAGTCAATGCACAACAAAAATCACCTGGAATTAATACCTCCTTGATGGATAAAACAGTAAGTCCAAAGGATGATTTTTTCAAATTTGTGAATGGAACTTGGTTAAAAAACACCGAGATTCCCGCAGATAAAACCCGTTGGGGGAGTTTTGACGAATTACGTCAAAACACAGATAAGGATGCCTTGGCTATTTTAAAAGACGCTGCTAAAAACCCTAAATACCTTTCTACTACAGACCAAGGTAAAGCCATAAACATGTACAAATCAGCAATGGATACAGTTGCTAGAAACAAACAAGGAATTACACCTTTGAAACCCTATTTGGCTAAAATTAATGCGGTTAAAAACATCAAAGATCTTCAGAAATTAATGATGGAAGAAGAAGCTATAGGGGGGGGTGTTGGTTTTTTTGGCGTTGGAATTGGAGCTGATGAAAAAGACAGTAATAGAAATGTAGTAAGTCTTGGTCCTGGAAGTTTAGGATTGCCCGATCGAGATTATTATGTTTCTGACGATAAAGATTCAAAAGAAAAACGTGATAAATATGTGCTTCATGTTGCTAAAATGCTACAGTTTTTAGGTGAAAAACCTGAACAAGCTAAAACAGATGCAGATAAAATTTTGGCCTTAGAAATTCAAATGTCACAGCCTAGACTAGACAGAGTGGAAAGAAGAGATGCGCGTAAACAATATAATCCAACCGCTATTGGAGATTTACAGAAAATGTTGCCTATTGTGGATTGGAACACTTATTTGAAGGGTGTTGGTTTTACAAAATTAGATACCATTATTGTATCTCAACCTAGATATATGAAAGCATTGCAAAATATTTTTGCTGAAAACAAAGTAGAAGATTGGAAAGCTTATATGAGATGGATGTTGTTAAGAGGTTCAGCTAGTCAATTATCTACTGATATTGAAACTGCAAACTTTGATTTTTATGGAAAGTCATTGACAGGTGCTTTAAAACAGAGACCTCGCCATGAAAAAGCATTACAAGTTGTTAACGGAACTGTTGGAGAGGCATTGGGGAAATTATATGTAGAAAAAATGTTTCCAGCGGAAGCTAAAGAAAAAGCTGCTAAAATGATTCAAAATATCATACGAGCATACAAAAAGAGAATCAATAATTTAACTTGGATGTCTTCTGAGACCAAAACAAAAGCGATTGAAAAGTTAGATAAATTGACCATCAAAATTGGTTATCCTGACAAATGGGAAGACTATTCTACTTTAGTTATTAAAAGCCCAGGAGAAGGAGGGACTTATTTTGACAACGTTAAAAATGTTTCTTTATGGAATTGGAAAAAAGATTTGGCGAAATTAGGAAAACCTGTTGATAAAACAGAATGGGGTATGTCGCCACAAACTGTAAATGCTTATTACAATCCTTCTTACAATGAAATTGTATTTCCCGCTGCAATTTTACAGCCGCCTTTCTATGATTACAGAGCAGATGAAGCTATTAATTATGGCGGAATTGGTGCCGTTATAGGGCATGAAATTTCACATGGATTTGATGATGAAGGGTCTCGATATAATTCAGATGGTAATTTAGTTGACTGGTGGACTGAAAGTGATTTGACGCAATTCACTTCATTAGGTACTGCTTTGGCCGATCAATATTCAGCATTAGAACCTTTGCCAGGTACTCATGTTGATGGAAAGTTTACTTTGGGAGAGAACATAGGAGATCTAGGCGGCATCAATGCTGCTTATGATGGATTACAATTATATTTAAAAGAAAATGGAAACCCAGGATTAATAGACAATTACACTCCTGAACAACGGTTATTTATTTCTTGGGCTACAATTTGGAGAGGTAAAATTCGTGATGAAGCGTTGAAAAATCAAGTAAAAACAGATCCTCATTCGCCAGCACAATACAGGGCTTATGTACCTTTATTAAACTTAGATACATTCCAACAAGCATTTGGAATAAAGCCAGGTGATGGTATGTATTTGGCTCCAGATAAGCAAGTAAAAATTTGGTAAGAAACTATTAAATAAAAAACCTCAAGTTATGCTTGAGGTTTTTTTATGCTTTTAAGTAAGCCCAATATACTTACAAGAGTCCAAGTTCCTTCTAAGATAATAAACGGCCAAAACTGAATAAGTATAGATGCAATACAAGCGATAATACCTCCTAGTATATTGAGAATGAAAAATAGCGGTCCGTCTTTTTTAGTTAAAGTAAAAATATTTAAAAAGTAGGCAATTAGAATCAACCCAACACCAATAGTTCCAACTATATCATTTGGATTCATAATGTGGTGTTTTGAAAAATATAACTAAGTCGTTTTTCAACTTTAGTAGACATAATTGTTTTTCCGACAGATGCATTTTTATAGTTAAATTCTGGAATTGGTAATTGCAGTTCTATTGCTTTGTTTGTATAGTAGTCTAGCCTCAAAGGATGGTAAGGAGCAACAGCATTATAGGTTTCTCCAAATAAATCATTGTTTATAATTGCTTCTATTATGCCAATACAATCCTTTAGATGGATTAGATTAATAGGAGCATATGGATTTTCAAGTTCTTTTCTGCCTGCTAAGAAACGAATTGGGTGTCGATCATTTCCTATCAATCCTCCAAATCGAATCACAGTTGTCTTAAAATTTTTGTTTTCATTCAATATATTTTCTATTAATAGTAATTGCTTTCCACTTTCAGTCAAAGGAATTGGTTTTGTGTTTTCTGTGACGGTGGAATTGTCATCAGCATAAACAGAAGTAGAACTCACAAAAATTAATTTTTGCACTTGAGCTTCTTCAATATATGGAATTAAAAATTTTATCTTCTCTACAAAGTTTTCTTTAGTATTGCTTCTTAATTGTGGAGGAATATCAATAATTAGTATATCGGCATTTTGCAGAAATAATGAAATTTCTCCCTCAATTGCAGATTCCAATATTTTAATTTTAAAGGGATTTATTCCAGTTTTTTTTAAAACTTGGATTTTCTCTGGAGAAGTTGTTGATCCTTTTACTGAATTACCCTCTTCAACTAACGATTTAGCTAAAGGGAAACCTAGCCAGCCACAACCTAAAATGCAGATTTGTTTCATTGTTTGATAGTATCAATAGGTAATTTAGTACGGTCTTTTGTTTCCCATTTTCTTGAGAAATTTAGTTTTTTTACGACATTAATTGGAGAGCTTATAATTTTTTCTCTAACAATTACAGCATCATTTAAAACAAATGGTGTAGGGACCATCCATGATTTCCTTTTTATTACGTTAAGTTTACGGTTGCTCAGTAAATCAAACGAACTCTCCAATAATTCTAAATCAAGTTTTTCCTTAGAATTAATCGAAAATTGTAATTCTAGTGGTACATTGTCTACAACATAATATGTTATTATTTTACTGTTAGATTTTGAGGAAATATTTTTTTTAAAATTGATAGAAGTTATGCCATTTGCTTTCAAATTATTGATCCTGACACCATTGTTACAAAAAACATCGTATCGATTTACAATCCTATTTGAACTGATTTTAATACGATATAAATGTTGGTTTCCTTTTATAGTATCACGTAAAAATTCAATTGTAGGTTTTGATAGACCTATTAAAGGAGCATTTGCCATGTAGGTAAACTTAGAATCATATTTACTGTAAAGTAAATTTTTGTTGAGTGAAGTTGCTGGAATTGGTTTCTCTCCTAAATAATGTTTTGTCCAAACATCAATATTCAGATCATAGGTTGACCAATAAGCTTTATTATCATTTAAGAAGTAAACTAAGCTATTAGGTTTTGATTTAGTTGTAGAGTATTCAGAATTAAGATGAGCTTTTACAAAGTATCCAGAACTTATAAAAAATAATATTAGTGCCCAAATCCTTTTATTTGAAATAGTTCCTAAAACAGGTAGTAATAAAGTAAATACCAAAACAATCATAAGGGATATTCCATATAAAATCTTTAAGCCTAAACCAATTGGAAAAGTTATTAAAAATGGCACAATTATAATTATTGTTGGAATAGACAGTAATGAATTCAAAAGCCAATTTGATTTCTGGGTCAATACATATAGGCCAAGCATTAATATGCTTGCTACAACAGGGATGATTAAAAATCCGGCACCTGGAAGTTTTAAAGCAATTCCTATGTTGATGATTAACCAAATAAATAAGGGAGCTACCATTTGGTTCATTTCATTATGGCGCTTATTTGTTTGACTATAGAATGTAAAACAAATGCAAAGGCTCAAACTTAAAAAAGCATATATGTAATCATGACCATTATAAGTAAAGCCATGAAGAATATCTTGGTATTGCGGATAAAAAACAAGTAATAATTTCCATATAATATAAGTGATAAGGCCTGATGTAAGGAGTGAACCAAGTAGGGGGATAAATCCTTTTAATATTTCATCAAATCGCATTGCTCTTTTACCTAATCCAATAAAAACAAAAAGTAAAAATAACCCGATTGCAAGTATCAATAAGGGAAGAATCCACTCAAATGGATAGCTTACAAAGCAAAAAGGGACATTAAAATAAACTTTATCAGAAGGGGTATTCAACTGTGATAAATCTGCATTTGAAAAATAGTTTAATAAGGGGAATAAGTAAGTTCCTTGATGTGCAAGAGTGTTTTTGTTTAAGTTGGCATAACAGTCTTTAACTGTGTGATAATTATAATGATTATCGATAAAAGCAAAGTTAAAACCTTGAATATTTCCTTCAGTTCTAAAAACTGTTAAATCGGTGTCGTTGGGCAACATTTTATAAATGCTATACATCAAAGAATTAGACACAGGATAGGTAACTTTAGCGTTGTAAAAAGCATTTACCATTTTGGCATTACCTTGGTTTGTTTCCATCAACATATAACTAGGTCCCGCGCTGCCTCGTGCTTCAAAATTGAGCACTAAACCTACTTTTTTTGCCCACGGATGTTTTTTTACAAACAATGCTGCACCATTAAGACCTACTTCTTCAGCGTCAGTAAAAAGTATAATCACATCGTTTTTATGCTGTGTTTTGTTATGTAAAAAGGCACGAATACTTTCAATTATAGTTGCCACCCCGCTTGCATCATCACTTGCTCCTTTAGAAAAGGAATGGGGAGCACTGTCATAATGGGATAATAGCAATAGAGCATTTCCATGTCCAGAACCTTTAATTCTTGCTAAAATATTTTTAGATTTAACCAAAGTTCCCATCTCAGTCATTGTAAAGCCTTCTTGAATGGAAGTCTCTAATCCTAAATCATGTAGTACTGTTTGTAGATAAACGGCAACTGTTTCATGATTTTTAGAGCCTACATAGTGAGGCGCCAAGCTGATGGATTTTACCGTTACTAATGCTCTTTGGGTTGAAAATTCAGATAGTGGGGCTTCAGTTTCGTCAATGTTTTGAGGCATTATAAAATAGAAAACACCTAAAATCGCTATTAGGACAATCAAAAGAGCATAGATAGAAGGATTGTTTTTTCTCATGACCTAAAACTTATTGTTCTTTTTTGACCAGCATATAAAAATCATTTTCCAATAGTCGATACCCTTGATCGTACACAAAATAATAGGTATTACCATTATTTGTGTTTAAAATATTTGTAAAAAAATCAAAATCAAAACCTTTACTTAACAATTTAGATTTGGTTGTTTTGGATTTACCTTCTGTATTTAACTCCGCTAAAATTCGATAATTTTTGCGCAATTTGTTGTTGATGTTGCGCATATAGTTGGTGCTGTCTTTGTTGATTTTATTATTGTAAGCATTGCGGCATCCATCACTACAGAACTTTTTGTCCTCACGACCAATTATTTTTTCTCCACATTCTAAACAGGTTTTATCCACGTATAATTTGTTTTAAGACAATCAAATATAAGAAAATATTTCCGTTTACAAATGGTTACAAGTAGTTACAATCGAAAGTAAATGAATAACAACCGAATAATTTTTATTTTCTACCACAACTTTGCCTCGTTGATTGAAAACAAGTCAGCAATATTTTTTTAGTATTAACATTTAAATTATTAAGATCATGAATGCCATGAAAAACAAAGTTCAATTAATTGGGCACGTAGGAAACGACCCAGAAGTAAAAGCCTTAGATGGAGGAAAAAAATTAGCCAATCTTACTATTGCAACTAATGATTATTACATTAATGACAAAGGAGATAAAGTAGAACAAACCGAATGGCACAGGGTCACAGCTTGGGGAAAAGTTGCCGAGATCATTGAAAAATATGTTACTAAAGGAAAAGAGGTAGCTATTGAAGGTAAACTTACGCACCGAAGTTATGACGATAAGGAAGGAAATAAACGTTATATAACAGAAGTGGTAGTGAACGATATCTTGTTGTTGGGTAAATAATTTCTAAAGAGAGGCTAAATGAACATTAAGGTTTTTAATATTAGACTTAGTAAAGAATTTTGCCAAGTAGATCAAGACCGTTTGAATGAATTTTTAGAAACAGTTGAAGTAAAGTTAACTTCAACCAATTTTGTAACGACAAACACGAAGGATTATTGGTCTGCAGTCATTTTTTACATACCCAAAATGAGCGCAAAAGGGGAAACCATTCATAAACTATCTATTGAAGATTTAAATCCCAATGAACAAATTATTTTTGCTGCTTTAAGAAAATGGAGGAACAATGTGGCAGATAAATTAGAATGTAATGCTTTTCGAATTTGTCACAATTCTCATTTAATTGCAATTGCTAAATCTAAACCAAAATCAATAGAAGCCATTGAAAAAGTGGCTGGTTTTGGAAACAAAAGAACAATGAAGTATGGGAAAGATATTTTGGAGGTATTAGAAGTTCTATAATTTTATCAAACTTCACAGTGAAAAGCGGTATTATGAAAATATTACCGCTTTTATTTACTTTTTCCGTAAATATTTAACGTAAAATTGTTAAAGTTGTCAACACGAAAACGTTTTCGAAGATGATTAAGAATTGATTATTAAGTTTTGTCCATTAATTTAGTTATATTTATTTTATGTTAAGTGGTAAACTCTGTCAAAATCAATTTAATATGCTGATCTCAGTACCGATATCGGCTTTATTGCTATTGATAGCAACAGCTAGTTATTCTCAAGTTGGAATTAATACAATTACTCCTCTAAGTACACTTGATGTTAACGGTAATATGTCAGTTAAGGTTATTACATTAACTGGCAGCGGCGCTATAACTAGCATTAGTGATGGGGTATATATTTCAATAAATCCGCAAGGAACTAATCAAGAGTTTCAATTGCCAAATCCTGCAACTTATCCTGGACGCATGTATTTTATAAGAAATATAAACAACTCTTATACTGCTCAACTTTCTACAGTTTCTGGCTTGATTTTTCCTAAAAGTTCTACAACAGGAAGTGCTCAAATTTATATGTGGGAGGGCAATAGAAGAAGTGTCATAGTAGTTAGTGATGGTTCTAATTGGACTTATTTCGATTAAGAATTCATTAATTTCTGAAATAGATCAATAAATTCACCAACATGATATCCATCTACTAATCCATGGTGAACATGAATTGACATTGGCATAGTTTTCTTGTTATTGTCCGAAATCATTTTGCCAAAAGAGATTTTAGGACAACTGTCTGGCCATTTAAAACTTCTTGCATGTGAATAAGCAGTAAAATGTATCCACGGTAAAGCTGAAAAATGAATTAGATTAATTTCAAAATCTCGTGTAACTAGACCGGTACTTTTTTTAACTCGCTCTATTTCTGACTTAGTAATTTCGCTAAATTCAGTTAAATTTTTGTCATATTTCATCAAAGAAAAGCCAAATGTTTTATCGTCTCGCAATATTGTGGCAGAGGCATCAATTTGGTCAAATAGATAAACTTCATCCTCAATAATTCGGTATCGAAAGGATTCAATGGCGTTAATTGCTATTAAGGTTTTGTGTAAATAATAGGTAAAAAAAGTAGTGCCTAATTCTTTTGATTTTGCATAAGCTATGGTGCAATCTATTACTATGGTAACACCAAAAAATGGCTCTTCCATTTGAGAAAAAAAATGAAAATGTTCCTTACGGTTCCATGTGTCTCGGGATAATTTTTGTTTCACGTTATTTTAGTAAAAGGGGGAGTACATCTGAAATTTTAGCAATTGTCTTAAAGTTAGGATGTTCTATTGTATGACTAATTTTTTCGTGTTCCCAAGTGGTATGGAAAGGAATATGAACAGCATAACCTCCAATTTCTAAAACAGGTAATATGTCAGACTTTAAAGAATTTCCAATCATAAAAAATTCCTCAGGTATAATTTCTAAACGTGTCAATAGTTTTTGATAGTTTAGTTTTTGCTTATCGGCCATGACTTCAATATGATGAAAATAAGGACCTAATCCTGAGTCGTGTAATTTACGTTGTTGGTCTTTTAAATCACCTTTAGTAGCTACAATGAGTTTGTATTTTCCATGTAGGGCTTTTAAGGTGTCTTCAACACCATCAAGTAATTTTATAGGTTTTTGCAGTAGCTCTTTCCCTAGATCAATTATCTGACTAATTGATTCTATAGATAAAGTGTTATTAGAAATTTTGATAGCCGCTTCTAACATCGAAAGGGTATATCCTTTTATGCCATAACCATATAAATCTAAATTATCAATTTCAGTCTTATATAATTCTTGAGAAAGGGAATGTTGTGATAAATAGCTTGACATTAGTTCACAAAACTTATATTCAGTTTCCTGAAAATAAGGTTCATTGGCAAACAATGTGTCATCTGCATCAAAAGCGATTACTTTTAGGTTTTTCATAAGATATTTTAATCAATATTAAAAAAAATCAGTGCAATAAAAGCACATACAAAATGAACTATTGAAATAGCTATAATGCTTAATTTAATTTTATCAGATTTCGTTTTAAGTAATGCTCCAATTTTAGAATTAACTTTAAATATGTTATTACGTAGCCAAGCATTCACGTCAATCAATCCTTCTAAGTATCCAAAAATAAAAGTAGAGGTTAAAATAAATCCTTTTTGGTTAAAAGAGTTGTGCATTGAAAAGGCAATAAAAATAATTAGCCAAACCTTAAAAACAATACGAAAACAGATTTTAATAAAGTCTAACGTTTCGTCTTTTACCAAAATGTTTACTATAAAATAAAGTAGGATGACGCTTGAAAAAATACAGTGAATTTCCCAAAGGATTTCAGAGATAACAGAATGATTATAAAATAAAAATTGCCAAATTAGTATAGCAAATAACCATAAAAGAAAGGCAATTACTGATAGTTTCTTGGACATCTTTAGAACTTAACTAATTAGGGCACCATTATCAACTCCTTCCGCATCTGGATTGACGAAAACTAATTTGCCTTGAGTATCAGTGGTCATTAAAATCATTCCTTGACTTTCAACACCTCTTAAAGCTCTTGGCGCCAGATTAACTAAAACGGTTACTCTTTTTCCAATAACTTCTTCTGGTGAAAAATTTTCTGCGATTCCTGAAACAATAGTGCGTACATCAATGCCAGTGTCTACTTTTAATACTAATAATTTATTGGCTTTTGGCATTTTTTCGGCTTCTAAAATGGTTCCCACTCGCAAATCTAATTTAGTAAAATCTTCAAATGTAGAAGTTGCTTTTTGAGGTTCGACTACCATATTATCCATGAGATTGGTTTTTTTTGTAGTTTCAAGTTTATCGATTTGCTTTTGTATTTCAGCATCTTCAATTTGAGCAAATAAAATTTCGGCATCTCCAATTTGGTGGCTTGCTTTAAGTAAATCAGATGTTTCTGAGACGGTATTCCATCCTAAATCATTTGCTTTTAAGATGGTTTTTAATTTAGCCGCTGTGAAAGGTAAGAAGGGTTCAGATAATACACTCAATGCCGCCGCAATTTGCATTGCTACATACATTTGGGTTTGTACTCGTTCTGGATTGGTTTTTATCATTTTCCAAGGCTCTTCGTCTGCTAAGTATTTATTGCCTAAACGCGCTACATTCATTAATTCCCCGAGGGCTTCTCTAAAGCGGTAGCGTTCGATAGAAGATCCTATCACAGCAGGATAGGCTTTTAATTCGGCTAAAGTTTGATTGTCTACCGCTGAAAATTCATTAGGTGATGAAACAATACCATTGTAGTATTTATTTGTTAATACAACCACTCTATTAATGAAGTTTCCGAAAACAGCGGCCAATTCATTATTGTTTCTGGCTTGGAAATCTTTCCAAGTAAAGTCATTATCTTTTGTTTCCGGCGCATTGGCAGTTAAGGCATATCGCAAAGCATCTTGCTTGTCTGGAAAATCAATAAGATATTCATGCAACCAAACAGCCCAGTTTTTAGAAGTTGACAATTTATTACCTTCTAAATTAAGGAATTCATTTGCGGGGACATTATCAGGCAATATATAACTGCCTTCTGCTTTTAACATGGCGGGAAAAATAATGCAATGAAAAACGATATTGTCTTTTCCAATAAAGTGAACCAATTTAGTTTCTGAATCCTTCCAGTAAGGTTCCCATTTTTTACCTTCTCTAGTTGCCCATTCTTTGGTAGATGAAATATAACCAATTGGGGCATCAAACCATACATATAATTTTTTTCCTTCTGCGCCAGCAACTGGCACATCAATACCCCAATCTAAATCACGCGTAACTGCTCTAGGCTTTAAACCATCATCTAGCCAAGATTTAACTTGTCCAAGGACATTCGTTTTCCAATCTCTTGCATGGTCAACTAATATCCATTGTTTTAAAAAGTCTTGATATCGGTCAAGTGGTAAAAACCAATGTTTGGTTGATTTTAAAACTGGAGTTTCACCAGTAATGGTTGACTTTGGATTGATTAAATCGGTAGCGTTTAGCGTAGAACCACAACGTTCGCATTGGTCTCCGTATGCTTCTGGGTTTTCGCATTTAGGACAAGTACCAGTTACAAAACGGTCTGCCAAAAATTGATCTGCTTTGGCATCATACAATTGTTCAGTTACTTCTTCAATAAAATCTCCTTTGTCATATAAATTTCTAAAAAAATCAGAAGCAGTATCATGATGAACTTTAGAGGAGGTTCTAGAATAATTATCAAATGAAATACCAAAATCAATAAACGATTGACGAATTATGCTGTCGTATTTATCTATAACCTGCTGTGGTGTAATGCCTTCTTTTTTGGCTTTCATAGAAATAGCTACCCCGTGTTCATCGCTGCCACAGATGAAGACGACATCTTTTCCTTGTAATCGTAAATAGCGTGTATAAATGTCAGATGGGACATATACACCAGCTAAATGACCAATATGAATGGGGCCATTAGTATAAGGTAATGCTGCGGTAATAGTATATCGTTTAGGATTTGCTGTCATAATCTTTAAAATAGACAACAAAAATAAGTTTTTAGGGATGAAAACCCGAATTAATTTTTGATTTGTTTACTTTTGAAACAGCCAATTATAGTAACTATAAAGGATTAATGCGAACATTTATTATCTTAATTTATTTTAGCACCATTTTTTCTTATTCACAAAAAAAGATGATTACACCTCCCTATCTCCAAAAAGGCGACACTATTGCCATAGTTTCAACTGCACGTAAAAATATTGAAGACAATTTGAAACCTACGATAGATTTGTTGGAAGGGTGGGGATTAAAAGTAAAATTAGGCAGAACTATAGGGCTAGATTATTATCAATTGGCCGGTACAGATGAGCAACGCACAGACGATTTTCAAGAACAATTGGATAATCCAAACATTAAAGCAATTTGGTGTGTTCGAGGAGGTTATGGGACAGTTAGGATAATTGATAATTTAGATTTTACTAAATTCAAAAAATCGCCGAAATGGATTATAGGTTTTAGTGATGTTACGGTATTACACAGCCACTTAAACCGAATGGGGTTTGAGTCGCTACATGCCATCATGCCAGTAAGTGTAGCTAGAGCAACTGATGAAGCCAAAAATTCTTTTTGCAAAGCCTTATTTGGAGAACAATTAGCCTATACTTTGACGTGTGATGCTTTAAATCATTTAGGCCAAGCTAAGGGCGAACTAGTTGGAGGAAATCTTTCTATTTTGTATAGTTTGTTAGGATCTGAATCAGCAATTGATTGCAATGATAAAATATTATTTATTGAAGATTTAGATGAATATTTATATCATATCGACCGAATGATGATGAATTTGAAACGCAATGGTTGTTTGTCTAGTTTAAAAGGAATTATTGTTGGCGGGATGACTAAGATGAATGACAATGAAATTCCTTGGGGGAGAAATGCAATGGAAATTATTGAAGACGCTGTAAAAGGATTGGATATTCCTGTTGTTTATAATTTCCCTGCTGGACATATTCAAGATAATCGGGCCTTGATTTTTGGGAGACAAATTTCCCTATCTGTATCAGCAACTGAAAGTAAAGTAATATTTGAATAAATGGCAGAACACAATGATTTAGGTAAGTTTGGCGAAAAGTTAGCAGTAGATTTTTTGCAACTTAGCGGGTATAAAATCTTAGAAACAAATTGGACTTTTAAAAAAGCAGAGATCGATATTATTGCTCAAAAAGAAAATGTGTTGGCTATTGTAGAAGTGAAAACACGCTCAAGTATTGCTTTTGGTTTACCACAAGAGTTTGTGAAAACAAAAAAAATTCAACTATTAGTAAAAGCCGTTAATGCCTATGTGAATTCTAATAATTTAGATTTCGAAGTTCGTTTTGATATCATTTCGGTTTATAAAGAAAACAATGAATTTAAAATGGAACATATTGAAGATGCATTTTATCATTTTTAATCACCCCTTTTAAAAATATCAGCAAAAATTTGATTTCCACTGAATTTCAATAACTTTACAAAAAATAATATAGCGCTATGAAAAAATATTTGTTATGGTATGCTCTTTTGAGTTGTGTATGTCTAGTAGGACAAAACAAAATAGCTCAAAAAATATCTGAACTGCAAAATTCTAGAATAGTATTTGACCCTATAAATGTATTCATAGAAGAAAAAAATGGCTCTAATGAGGAAATCAGCAAAGTTGTTAATGATGCTACAGTAACAAAATTAAACATTCAAAAGACAAATCAACTAGTTGCTGATAAAAAAGAATATATTGAGTTAGCTATTCCATATCAAAATCATATAGTTTCTTTATTGCTATATAGAGTTAATCCTACCGCAGAAGGATTTCATGTGGATACAGATAAGGGAAAGAACATTAAATATGAAATAGGGCTTTATTATCGAGGGATTATAAAAGGAGACAATAAATCGATAGCTACATTTAACTTTTTTAATGGTGAGTGTAATGGAATTTTTTCAAGTCCAACATTTGGAAATATTGTAGTTGGTAAATTAAAAAACAAAGGAAATCAAACAAACTATATTGTCTATTCAGATGCAAAAATGAATGTTTTAAATCAATTTGACTGTCATGTGAAAGAAAGCGAATTATTACCTTCAACAAATAAGTCTCCTTCAAAAAGCACCCTCAGTACACGTTGTGCAAGTATTTATTTTGAAGTAGATTATGATCTTTTTACAATTAATAACAGTAGTGAAACAGATACAACTAATTGGTTAACTTCTGTATTTAATAATATTCAAACACTTTATGATAATGATGGAATATCGGTAGCAATAAAATCGGTTTATATTTGGACTGACCAAGATCCATATAATGGAATCGGTACTACTTCTTATGAGTATTTATCTGCTTTTGCAGCCAATACTCCAATTTTTGATGGGGATTTAGGTCAGCTAGTTGGAATAGACCCAGGAGGTTTAGGAGGGGTAGCCATAACCATAAATGGCTTATGTTCACAAAACAACTATAGTTATTCAGATGTTGATATTGATTATGCAACGGTTCCAACTTTTTCATGGACGGTACAAGTAATGACACATGAGTTAGGACATCTTTTAGGTTCGCCACATACTCATGGATGTTATTGGAATGGCAATAATACAGCAATAGATGGTTGTGGACCTACGGCAAATACACAGTATACTGAAGGGAATTGTGCAACGGGTCCATTACCTCAAGGGAATGAAGGAGGAACAATTATGAGTTATTGTCATTTAGTTTCAGGAATTGGGATTAATTTGTCAAATGGATTTGGGCCACAACCTGCCTCGTTAATACTTGATACAGTTAATAATTCAACTTGTTTAAGTACAGACTGTATCAATACCTGTATCAATATGGTAACCGATATAGAAGTATTCGATATTACTAATAATGCCGTTTCTATTACATGGAATGAAGCAGGAAATGCCAATTCATGGCAAGTTTCAGTAACACCATTTTCATCAACAAATATAGTATGGAATACTGTAACAACAACAAGTTATAGCGTTTCAGGTCTAAATCCAAACACATATTATATTGTTCGTGTAAGACCTGTTTGTTCAGGAGATGCTATTTCTGCTAGTAAAGAAAAAATATTTGCAACCTCAAATACCAATCTTTGTAATTTTATTTTTACTGATACAGGGGGTAGTAGTTCTAATTATACCGACATGGAATCATGGGTAAGAACTATGATGCCTACTGGTACAGGTTTAAAAATAAAGGCAAGTTTTACTAGTTTTAATTTGGAGAGCACGTTTGACTTTCTTTACATTTATAATGGGCCAGACGAATTTTACCCTGATTTAACTTCTGGTGGATTAACCGGAACGGCGAATCCAGGCGTTTTTAATTCTACACACTCGACAGGTGCTTTAACCTTTAAGTTTTATTCCGATCAGGCCGAAAACAGATCGGGTTGGGTAGCCAATATAACTTGTACAGGTTCTTTAGGTGAGAACAGTAACGATTTCATAGATTTTAGTTATTATCCTAATCCAACTACTGGGAAAGTAGCTATTTCTTCGAAAGACACGATTACAGGAATTGTCATTTATAATGTTCAAGGGCAACAATTATTTAGTCAGAGATTAAATGAATTAAATGCAAATGTAGATATATCAAAATTTGCTTCAGGCACTTATTTCTTTACCATAAAATTCAATGATAAAGAGGCTAATTTTAAGATTTTAAAATTATAAATACTCCAGCTTTTTAAAAGTAAAAGACCTTTCTAATAGAGAGGTCTTTTTATTTAAGGCTTCATTAGTTCCATATATTCCAATGCTCGTGAAATGGACTTCACATTATCAAAAGTGAGTAATAATCGCAATCCATTTTTGGTTTCCTTCTCCTTCATTTTACAAAGATTACCGTGCTGTTGAACAAACAGTAACATATGTCTGAACTGTTTTGAATTATAATAGGCTGATTGTTGGTCAGACACAAAATAGCCAACCAATTTTCCTTGTTTCATCACGATGCGCTCTATCCCCATTTGAGTAGCTATCCATTTGATTCGGATGCTGTCGAGTAGTGCTTTGGCTTCATTAGGTAAGACTCCAAAACGGTCAATTAATTTGGTTTCATACGCCAATAAACTAGATTCGTCTTTGATAGCACCTAGCTCATTATACAAATTCAATCGCTCTGATATGTTATTGATGTATTCATCGGGAAAAAGTAATTCAAAGTCGGTGTCAATCTGTAAATCTTTTACATATTCTTTATTTTCATCATCAGTACCATCATCATAAAGGTCTTTGAATTCATTTTCTTTTAATTCTTCAATGGCTTCATTCATTATTTTTTGATAGGTTTCAAAACCAATCTCATTGATGAAGCCACTTTGTTCACCACCTAATAAATCTCCTGCACCGCGAATCTCTAAATCCTTCATTGCAATATTAAATCCGCTTCCCAATTCGCTGAATTGCTCCAATGCTTGTATGCGTTTACGAGCATCATCAGTCATAGCTGAATAAGGCGGGCAAATAAAATAACAAAAAGCTTTCTTGTTACTACGACCTACTCGACCTCGCATTTGATGTAAATCTGAAAGGCCAAAATTATTGGCATTGTTTATGAAAATAGTATTAGCATTAGGAACATCCAATCCGCTCTCGATAATGGTAGTGGCCACTAAGACATCAAAATCACCGTTCATAAAACCAAGCATCAGCTCTTCCAATTTTGTCCCTTCCATTTGTCCATGGCCAATACCCACACGAGCATCGGGAACTAGTCGCTGAATCATTCCGGCAATTTCTTTTATGTTTTCAATGCGATTATTGATAAAGAATACTTGACCGTTTCGTTGTATTTCATAAGATATCGCATCGCGTATCAACTCTTCATTAAACCCAACTACTTGCGAATCTATAGGATAACGATTAGGGGGTGGGGTAGTTATTACAGATAAATCCCGAGCTGCCATTAATGAAAATTGCAAGGTTCTTGGAATTGGGGTAGCAGTTAATGTCAGTGTATCAACATTAGCTGCAATGGTTTTCAGTTTGTCTTTAACATTAACACCGAACTTTTGTTCCTCGTCAACGATTAACAGCCCCAAATCTTTAAAGACTACATTTTTGTTGACTAATTGATGAGTGCCTATGATAATATCAAGTTTACCAGCAGCTAATTCTTCCAAGGTTTGCGCTTTTTGCTTAGAAGTTCTAAAGCGGTTGAGGTATCCTACTCGAACTGGCATTTCTTTTAATCGTTCACTAAAAGTTCGATAGTGTTGATAAGCTAAAATCGTTGTAGGAACCAAAACTGCTACTTGTTTACTATTGTCAACTGCTTTGAAAGCAGCACGAATAGCTACTTCTGTTTTCCCGAAACCTACATCACCACAAACTAGTCGATCCATAGGGCGGTCTTTTTCCATATCGGCTTTTACATCTTGGGTAGCTGTGATTTGATCAGGGGTGTCTTCATAAATAAAAGAGCTTTCCAATTCTTTTTGCAGGTAACTGTCGGGCGCAAAGGAAAATCCTTTTTCTAATCTACGTTTTGCATAGAGTTGAATTAAGTTAAAAGCAATGTGTTTTACGCGTGCCTTTGTTTTTTGTTTTAAAACTTTCCAAGCATTAGAACCGAGTTTATATATCTTCGGAGGAGTACCGTCTTTACCATTGTATTTAGAGATTTTATGGAGCGAATGTATACTTACATACACTATGTCGTTATCTGCATACACTAGTTTAATGGCTTCTTGTGTTTTTCCTTCTACCTGAATTTTCTGCAAGCCACCAAATTTACCAATGCCATGATCAATATGCGTTACATAATCACCAACAGATAATGAATTAAGCTCTTTTAATGTTAAGGTTTGCTTTTTAGAATAGCCATTTTTGATGTTGAACTTGTGATAACGCTCAAAAATTTGATGGTCAGTATAGCAGGTTATTTGATTTTCTTCGTCAATAAAACCTTGATATAATGAAGAAACAATGGTATGGTATTGTTTCAGGATATTTTCATGATTGGCTTCGTCTAAACTTTCAAAAATATCGTGAAAACGATTGGCTTGTCCCTCATTTGAACAAAATAAATAGTTAGTATAGCCGTTAAAATGGTTGTCACTCAAATTATTCAGCAGCAAATCAAATTGTTTGTTAAAGGAAGGTTGAGGTTGTATATGATATTCAAAAGTTTTAGTTGTTTTGAAAATACTTTTGTTTGATAATTCAATTATTGAAAAATCTAAGGCCTTACGCAAAAACGTTTCTTGATTCAAGAATAAATGTTCAGGAGCAGCATGTTTTACATCTTTGGATAGTTTATCAAAAGTTTCAATTGCTTTGCTGAAAAGTTTATCTAATTGTGATGTTAGAAACTCTGTGTTTTCAATGCATAAAATAGTTTTATTGCTAATGTAATCAAGGAAGCTTTCACGATTTTCTTTGATGAATTTATTTTCCAAATTAGGTATGATGGTAATCTTGTTTTGTTGCTCCACAGAAAGTTGTGTGGCTACATCAAAGGTCCTAATGCTGTCTACTTCATTACCAAAAAACTCTATTCGGTAAGGATTGTCATTCGAAAAAGAGAAGACGTCAAGAATTCCCCCACGTACTGAAAACTCACCTGGTTCAGTAATAAAATCTACGCGTTTGAATTCGTATTCAAATAAAACTTCATTTATAAAATCAATTGAGACTTGTTCGCCAACAGCTACTTTCAATGTGTTTTTGTCCAATTCTTTTCGCGTCACTACTTTTTCAAAAAGTGCTTCGGGATAAGTAACAATTACAGCGGGTTTTTTGCGTGAATTAATTCGGTTCAGTACTTCTGAGCGTAATAAAACATTAGCATTATCGGTTTCTTCAATTTGATAGGGGCGACGATAAGAACTTGGGTAAAACAGTACATCATTGGCGCCAATTAATTGTTCCAAATCGTTTAAGTAATAGGCTGCTTCCTCTTTTTCATTTAAAATAAGTAAAAATGGTTTGTCACTTTGCTTAAAAATTGCTTGAAAAACAAACGATAATGAGGATCCCAAAAGCCCTTTAACTTGTGTTTTGTTCAAAGGAATTTGTAGGGCATCTACAATTTGCTTGACTTTCGCCGAATGCAGATAGCTATTGTTTAAAGAGGCTTGACTCAATGTTATCTTATGATTTTGGTATTTTGATTGCTAGTAAAGATGGCTCTTGTAGTATCTAACATCTGTAACATATCACTTTCACCTTCTTCCATTTTGATTTGTTTTTTGACTACAATTTCTTCTAATTGTTGTTGAAAAGCAGCTAATTCAGTATTAGTCTCCATGACCAATTGTACAATTTTATTATCAGGGATTTGATTTAAATGAATATATAAATTGATAGAGTTAATTTTGGTTTCGATAGCGGCTATTCGACTTTTTACTTCTGGGACATTATAGATAACAGGTATGTTGTTGTTTAAATCAGAGATTCTTTTGGTGAGTGTTTTGGCCTTTTGTTGAAAGGCACCCAAACTGCTTTTAGGTTTTTGCCCTAATTCAGACAAAAAAATACGCCATTCATTCCAATTGCTAGTAAGTGTTCGAGAAGTGGCGTTAATAGGTTGGGCATTGAAATTCCAACTTTTATTAATGCGGTTGTAAATAACTTCTCTTTTTTGGGTGTCTTTTCCTTGTTCTATTAGACGTTGCTTAGGGTCTTCTTGACAAGAAGTTAAACATAATAAAAGTAAAAGTAACTGAGCAATAGTGATTTTCATTACTAAAAATTAATAAGACAAAGGTACAAAGGTAAAAGGAAAGTTCAGATGTTAGGAGTTAATCGAATATTATTTTTTGTTTAAAAAGTGGGCTAATAGAACTAGAGTCACAGATTTGAAAACTGTATCTTTGTATAACAAACAAACAAACTACATGAGTAAGAAAATCTTAATTATTGGGGCTTGCGGTCAAATAGGAACCGAGCTTACCAAAAAACTAAGAAGTATTTATGGTGTTAATAACGTCATTGCTTCTGACATTCGAAAATTAAATATCGATGTTGTGAATTCGGGGCCATTTGAAGTGGTAAATGCACTTGATTTTAATCAAATTGAGCATATTGTAGAAGAACATCAAATAGAGGAAGTTTATTTGATGGCTGCGCTACTTTCTGCTACAGCAGAAAAGAATCCTGCTTTTGCGTGGGATTTGAATATGAATTCATTGTTTCACGTTCTAAATTTAGCGAAAGCAAAAAAAATAAAAAAGGTATTTTGGCCTTCTAGTATTGCGGTTTTTGGTCCTACAACGCCAAGAGATAATACACCTCAATACACAATTATGGAACCTACTACGGTTTATGGTATTAGTAAACAAACAGGCGAAAGATGGTGTGAATATTACCATCATATTTATGGAGTAGATGTTCGCAGTATTCGTTATCCTGGTTTAATAAGTTGGTCTACAGAACCAGGTGGTGGCACTACAGATTATGCTGTAGATATTTATCACAAAGCTCTTAAAGAAGGTAGCTACGAATGTTTTCTTTCTGAAGGTACTGCTTTACCAATGATGTATATGGACGATGCCATTAGAGCAACGATTGAAATTATGGAAGCGCCTATCGAAACTATTAAAATAAGGTCATCGTACAATCTATCTGGAATAAGTTTTACACCGGCAGAAATTGCTTTGGAAATAAAAAAGCATATTCCTAATTTTAATATTTCATATAAGCCTGATTTCCGCCAAAAAATAGCTGACAGTTGGCCCGCTTCAATTGATGATACTTGTGCGCGTAATGATTGGAATTGGAAGCCAGAGTTTGGTCTAGCTACCATGACAGTAGAAATGTTAGAAAATTTGAATAAATCATGAAACGTCTTGTCCCAAAATAGTCGTAGGCTAAAATTGCACGATAGTGAAAGTAGGATTATTAATTGTCGTAGTACAACTATAATAGCGGGTTAATTAATAACCTGTATAGTTATTTTAGGACGGGTCAGGGGTCATACTAACCTTTGAGTAAGCTTTGAGTAAGCTTTGAGTAAGCTTTGAGTAAGCTCTAAGTAAACTCTAAGTAAACTCTGAGTAAGCTTTGAAAAAAAGTGGGTATACTGCACTGAATTCTGCATCTGTCCTTGCGCTATTAAAGGGATAAAAAAAGGAATAGGCCAATTCTCTAGAAGGCATTATAGTTTTATTTTTTTGTGCTTTGTAGTTTGCTGATTAGCGACGCTTCGATAACCGTTTTAATAGCGACCACCTCATTGGTATTGTCATTTGGTATCGTCATTGAAAGTACATATTGTTTGATCTTCCATTTTCCATTTATTAAAATTAAAACTCCTGAACCTCTACATATTTTCATTTGAGTATTTAATAATTCATCAAACCAAGCGAATTTTTGGTCGTCACTAATATAGATATGCCTTTCTAATGTGCTAAAATTCCAAGCTTTACCTTTGTCAAAATAGGGTTTGGCATACGCCTCAAAAGTAGGTTTATCCCAATTTTCATTAGCATCGGTACCTATAAAAACGGCGTCGTTAGTCATCGCGTTAAAATAGTCGTCAAAGTTGGCTTCGGTTGCCGCTTTGTGCCAATCATCAAGCACTGTGTTAATTTGTTTTTTTGTGTTTCCTTGTCCCGAAATACATAATGATTTTGTAATAATTAGTGTTAGTATAGCAAGTTTTCTCATGGTCTATTTTTATTTTAAAAATAGTAAAATTTGTCAAAACTTCTCTCCGTGTTGAGATAAATCCAAACCAATGGTTTCCGATTCTTCCGAAACTCGAATAGGAATGATTTTGTTGGTAATGTAAAATAGAAGGTAAGCCCCGCCAAAAGTATAAAAAGAGACCAATACTAATGCTATCATATGATGGGCAAAAATTGACCAACCACCGTAAAGCAAGCTAGCATTGGTGCCTTGAGCGAAAATTGCAGTTAGGACCATTCCCATTATACCTCCCACTCCGTGACAAGCAAATACATCAAGCGTGTCGTCTATTTGTTTTAATTTTTTCCAATACACCATTTTGTTAGAAACAATTGCTCCTATAAAGCCAAAAAAGATACTTTGAGGAATAGTTACATATCCAGCCGAGGGAGTGATTACAACTAGCCCAACAACTGCTCCAATGCAAGCACCTAATGCTGATACTTTTCGGCCGTTAAGTCGGTCAAAAAACACCCAAGTTAGCATAGCTGCTGCAGAACATATAGTAGTTGTTGCAAATGCCATAGCCGCTGTTGCATTTGCTGCTAATGCAGAGCCTGCATTAAATCCAAACCAACCAAACCATAGCATACCTGTGCCTAAGAGTACAAAAGGAATGTTGGTGGGGATGTGTTCGTTGTTTTTTCTTTTTCCTAGAACCAACACACCTGCAAGAGCAGCAAATCCGGCACTCATATGAACAACCGTTCCTCCAGCAAAATCTTTAACTCCAAAATAGCTGCCTAGCAATCCGTTAGGATGCCATATCATATGACATAATGGGGCGTATATGCATATGGTAAATAAGCAAATGAATAAAAGAAAGGAAATAAAGCGAATGCGTTCCGCAAGTGCGCCAGTGATAATGGCCGGGGTTATGACAGCAAATTTCATTTGAAATAATGCAAATAAAATAAACGGAATACTAGAAGCCATTACTTTATGAGGTTGCATTTCTACATAATTAAAGAAGGCATAATCAAATGGGTTTCCTATAATCCCATAATGGATTCCGTTAATAGTAGGACCAATTGGGGTTCCAAAGGACAAAGAAAAACCAACAATAACCCATAATAAGCTAACGACGCCCAAACAAATGAAGCTTTTAAGCATGGTCGAAATAACGTTTTTTTTACCAACCATACCACCGTAAAAAAATGACAATCCAGGGGTCATTAATAATACCAGGCAAGAAGCGGTTAAAAGCCAAGCGACATCCGCATAATTGATAGTGTTTATTGAATTAAATGAACGACTGTTAATGGCTGATTGATGTGGCCAAAGCAAACCTAAAACTGCGACAATGGATATCGCAATGAATGAAATTATCCAACGTTTTTCTATTTTCATATTTCTAAGTTATAATTTGTACTATACTTTTATAAGGGCAAAATTAATAAAATACATGAATAAATTGATTTATACCCTATTAATTTTAGGGGTAGGGATTTATTATTGTTGATAATTTAAAATTACACCTATTGTATTATGATATTATAAATAATATAAATGTTCTTTCAATGAAAGGGAGTAGGTAAGGTGTGATTTTCCAATACAAACAATATCGTGTACTGTAGTCATAATTTAATTTTTAAAGTATAAATAATTGAGTGGTTTTGGCTTTGAAAT
>CANFZC010000026.1 GCA_947451475.1 Flavobacteriaceae bacterium
GATAACAACTGGAGCCACTTTGACCATTATTTTGAGAGTGTCAACAAGCACTTTTACACCCGTTTGAAGCAAAAATACCCCGAGATTAGTACAAATGATTTAAAAATTTGCGCACTCATTAAGTTGAATCTTTCCATTAAAGAGATGGCTGCAATTTTGAACATTTCGCCAGACAGTGTTAAAACGGCCCGTCATCGTTTGCGCAAGAAACTGCAATTGAATACGGAAGAAAATTTGACTGATTTCATCTTATCGGTTTAAACCAAAACCTTTGTTAGCCCCTTATTCTACTGTGTGTTCACCTATTGTTCACCTGATAAATTAGGCCTGAATATTAAAAAAAAATACATTTGTTCCACATTACTGAGTAGTGTTTCAATTCATCAATCAAAAAAAATAAATCTGTATCTTATGAAAAAAAAGTATCTTTTTAGTTTGGCCCTCACCCTAGTACTGAGCATGGCCTCTACTGCCCAAGTTGTTAATGGTGACTTTGAAACCATCACGTGTAATTTCATTCCGTCTAATTGGGGGATGACCTTTTTGCAATCGATTGCTATTGACCCGCAGACGGGTGAAAGTGTAGGCGATCAAATACAGTACACTTGGTGTATTCCTTCTATGGTTTATGTTTCTACTGAGCCTCAGAGTGGCAACTACGCCATGGAAATTTCAAATGCTTTTAACAGCACACAGAATATTGTCATTCCGGGTATCTCCACGATATTTAGTGATCCAGAGCAAAGTGGGCCAGGTTGGAATCCGGGCATCTCGGTAGGCTCGGACGCTAGTGTCTTCATGTTGGGTTTCTACTATAAGTTTTTGCCGGTGGGTGATGACATTGCCCAAGCGCGCATTACGGTTTCGGATGCTGAGGGTAATGAGATTGGTCACGCTGCTGTGGACATTAGTGGGGTGCACGACACCTATCAGTACATTTATGAACCGATAACGTTTACTTCCGATGCGGCACCTGCTTCGATGATTATCTCGTTTAGCATGGCTAAAGAAGGTTCTACCCCTACTTTTGGGAGCCGTTTGATTGTCGACAACGTGGTTACCAATTTTGCCGCCTTACAACTGGACACGCAAACACTTGGGGAGGGCATTTCGGTTTATCCGACGCTAGTGGAGCACGATTTGAATGTGAGCACTAACGGTTTGACGCAGGGACCTGTAACCTATACCGTGGTGAATACCGAGGGAAAAATTGTAAAACAAAATAGGATTACTGGAGACAGTGGTTATGTGTATAGTATGGATGTTAGTCAACTGTCTACTGGCTTATACTTCCTAAACATTGATAGTTCGCTAGGCCATCTTACTAAAAAATTCATGAAAAAATAAAGAAAAACACTTTTTTGAAAAAGAGGTTGCTTGTTTGAACCGAATTGTAGTTACGGCTAGGATTCGGTTTTTTTTTGTGCGGATAACTTTTATATATTTACTAAAAAAAGAACCCTATGGATTTTACAGCAAAAATGTTGCGTGACGACGCCTTGGCGGATAAAGTAATTGTAGTAACGGGAGGTGGCAGTGGTTTGGGCAAGGCCATGACACGGTATTTTATGGAGTTGGGTGCCCGTGTGGCTATTACGTCGCGGGACTTAGACAAACTTAAGGCTACTGCTTTAGAATTGGAGACCGAAACCAATGGTACATGTTTGCCACTACAATGTGATGTACGCCACTACGAACAAGTCGAAGCGATGTTGGCTGAAGTATTGAAAACGTTTGGAAAAGTAGATGTATTGTTGAACAATGCGGCGGGGAATTTTATTTCGCCCACCGAGCGACTCTCGGCGAATGCCTTTGACACTATTATAGACATCGTCTTGAAAGGATCTAAAAACTGCACCTTGGCTTTTGGGAAGCATTGGATTGACACTAAGCAAACCAATTGTACTGTTTTGAATATCGTAACCACCTACGCTTGGACGGGATCTGCCTACGTAGTTCCGAGTGCGACTGCTAAGGCGGGGGTACTGGCAATGACCCGCAGTTTGGCGGTAGAATGGGCAAAATATGGCATTCGTATGAATGCGATTGCTCCGGGACCGTTCCCTACCAAAGGCGCTTGGGACCGTTTGTTGCCAGGTGATTTGGCTGAGAAATTTGACATGGCTAAGAAAGTGCCGTTGCGCCGTGTGGGCGACCATCAAGAGTTGGCCAACCTTGCCGCCTATTTAGTTTCTGACTTCTCGGCTTATATAAACGGTGAAGTGGTTACAATAGACGGAGGAGAGTGGCTTCAAGGTGCGGGTCAGTTTAATATATTAGAACAAATTCCGCCTGCTTTGTGGGATCAACTAGAGGCAATGATTAAGAATAAGGGAAGTAAGTAGTCGCAGTCGCAGGAAATTAAATTCCAATAAAGAAATTCCAAATTCCAAAATCCAAAAGGTTTTCAGTTGCATTTGGCTCTCTTAGTTTTGAATTTCTTTTAAAACATAGGTTGTTTGCTCCTACTCTTATTTGCGTTAAAATTCGATTAATCAGGCTACTGTATTGACCGTATCCTTCGGGCTAAAAACTTTACGAGAATGTTAACAAATAAGCCTTGACAAAGCCATAATAAATCGTATTTTTACGGCTTAAAATTTGAAAAAATAAATGGGTAAAATCATTGCAATAGCCAATCAAAAAGGGGGTGTGGGAAAGACCACTACTTCGATTAATTTGGCTGCATCACTGGGTGTTTTAGAGAAAAGAGTCTTATTGATTGATGCGGACCCGCAAGCGAATGCCAGTTCGGGATTGGGGATTGATGTGGAGGCTGTAGAGATAGGAACCTATCAAGTTTTAGAGCACAGTAACACTCCGGCGGAAGCGACGGTAGTTTCTACTTCCCCTAACGTATGGGTAGTTCCTGCGCATATTGATTTGGTTGCTATTGAAATCGAATTGGTAGACAAGGAGAACCGCGAGTACATGCTGAAGCAAGCCTTGGAAAGTGTGAAAGACGACTACGATTACATCTTGATTGACTGCGCTCCTTCCTTAGGGTTATTGACCTTAAATGCGTTGACGGCTGCGGACAGTGTAGTGATTCCGATTCAGTGTGAATATTTTGCTTTAGAGGGATTGGGGAAATTATTGAACACGATTAAGAGTGTGCAGAAGATCCACAATCCGAATTTAGATATTGAAGGCCTTTTATTGACGATGTATGATTCCCGTTTGCGTTTATCGAATCAGGTGGTGGAAGAAGTTCAGAAGCATTTTAACGACATGGTTTTCAAGACCATTATACAGCGTAATGTAAAATTGAGTGAAGCGCCTAGTTTTGGTGAAAGTATTATTAACTTTGACGCCACTAGTAGAGGAGCTACGAACTACTTAAGTTTGGCCCAAGAAATTATCAAGAAAAACAGTTAATACCCTATGGCAAAAGCTATAAAGAAACAAGCATTAGGAAGAGGATTATCGGCTTTGCTGAAGGATCCCGAAAATGATATAAAAGCCGTTGGTGACAAAAACGCTGACAAAGTGGTTGGGAACATTATCGAATTGGACATTGATGCCATTGAGATTAATCCGTTTCAGCCGAGAACCAATTTTAATGAGGAGTCGTTACAAGAGTTGGCTTCTTCCATTAGAGAGTTGGGGCTTATCCAACCGATTACCGTTCGTAAATTAGACTTCAATAAATACCAATTGATTTCGGGGGAGCGTCGTTTGCGTGCTTCTCGCTTAGTGGGCTTGACGACGGTACCAGCTTATATTCGTATTGCTAATGACAATGAGTCGTTAGTGATGGCTTTGGTAGAAAACATACAGCGTCATGATTTAGATCCTATTGAGATTGCTTTATCTTACCAGCGTTTGATTGATGAAATACAATTAACTCAGGAGCAGATGAGTGAGCGTGTGGGTAAAAAGCGCTCAACGATTGCCAATTATTTGCGTTTGTTGAAATTGGATCCTATTATTCAGACGGGGATTCGGGATGGCTTTATCAGTATGGGACATGGCCGAGCGATTATTAACATTGAAGATCAAGACGTACAAACCGATATATACCAAAAGATTGTTAGTCAAAACCTATCGGTTAGAGATACCGAAGCTTTGGTTAAAAATTACCAAGAAGGCTTGAAGCCCGCAGCCCCTAAGGCGAAAAAAGGCACTAGTTTTGAAATCGCTGAAGAGCAAAAAAAAGCCGTTGCACAATTCTTTGGCAGTAAGATTGATGTTAAAGTGGCGGGGAATGGGAAAGGAAAAATAACGATACCGTTTCATTCTGAAGAAGACTTTAGCCGCATCATTAAATTACTTAAAGGGTAGTGGTTCGCTTCCCCTATATATTACTATTTCTACTTGCATTTGGGAGTCAGACGCTCTTTTCACAAACTATAGACAATGGTGCTTTGGTTATCAAAGACACCGTTAGCGCGAAACAAAAAGACAAAGAGATCAATCCGCTTGCCCCTTCAAAAGCAGCGTTTTATTCGGCCGTCGTTCCTGGCTTGGGACAAGCTTATAATAAAAAATACTGGAAGATTCCATTGGTCTATGGCGCTATAGGATCGAGTTTGTATTTTTACATTACGAACAATAAAAAATACCACAAATACCGAGACGCCTATAAACATCGTTTAGCCGGAGAGCCCGATGAATTTTCTTATTTGGATGAAACTCGTTTGGTACAGGCGCAGCGCTTTTACCAGCGCAACAGGGATTTAAGTTTATTGGTTACGGTTGGTTTTTACGTCTTGAACATCGTAGACGCTAATGTGGATGCGCATTTAATGCAATTTAATGTTAGTGATAACCTTTCGTTTCAACCCGATTTATATCAGAACGACATGAACAACAAGACCAATATTGGTTTGTCTTTAAATTACAAATTCTAGATGAAAATAGCCTTACTTGGATATGGGAAAATGGGCAAAGTGATTGAATCGATTGCTTTAAATCGCGGGCATGAGATTGTGCTTAGAAAGACCAGTACCACTTCTTTTGAAGGATTAAACACGGCGGATGTTGCCATAGATTTCAGTATACCCAGTGTAGCCGTTGACAATATTACTACCTGTTTAGAAGCGGGAGTGCCCGTGGTATCAGGAACTACAGGATGGCTAGATCAGTACGACACCATGGTAGCTTTGTGTAAGGCACAGGACGGTGCTTTTTTGTATGGTTCCAACTTTAGTTTGGGAGTCAATTTATTTTTTGAGTTGAATGCTTATTTGGCTCAGATGATGGCAAAATTTACGACCGTTTATAAGGTCTCTATGAAAGAGATTCACCATACGCAAAAGTTGGATGCCCCTAGTGGCACCGCTATATCGTTGGCTAACGGCATAATCGCAAATTCGGCTTACGACACATGGACCTTAGACCAACCCACAGACCAACAAATTCACATTGATGCCCAACGCATTGAAAATGTACCGGGCACGCACAGTGTGTTTTATAATTCAGACGTAGATTTTATTGAAATCAAGCATGTGGCGCATAACCGCGAGGGCTTTGCGTTGGGTTCTGTGCTGGCCGCTGAATGGCTGGTGGGTAAAAAAGGCGTTTACTCTATGAAAGATGTTTTATCCCTGACGTAACAAATTGACGAATAACGCTACCAATAACAAAAAACATAGATTTTATTATAATTAAAACATAGACAAGATGACACTATTACAATGGTTTATATTTTTCCTAGTGATTCAAGTACTGCATGGATTAGGGACTTGGAAATTGTATGAGAAAGCGGGAAGACAAAAATGGGAAGCCTTTGTTCCTGTTTATAATGCGATTACCTTAATGAAGATTATTAATCGTCCGACTTGGTGGACGGTACTGTTGTTTATTCCGATCATCAACTTGATTATGTTCCCTGTAGTTTGGGTAGAGACTTTGCGCAGCTTTGGCAAGAACACTACGGCCGATACTTGGTTGGGCATCTTCACTTGTGGTCTTTACATTTATTACATTAACTATACCCAAGACGTTACTTATGTTTATGACCGAAGTTTGGTTGCTAGAACCAAAACGGGAGATACTATTAGTTCGCTACTCTTTGCCGTAGTCGTAGCTACTTTAGTGCATACCTATGTGATGCAACCTTATACGATACCGACATCCTCATTGGAAAAATCCTTATTGATAGGTGACTTCTTGTTTGTTAGCAAATTTCACTATGGCGCTAGAACGCCGATGACTACTGTTGCGGCACCGATGGTGCATGATACCTTGCCTTTGATTAAGACGAAATCGTATTTGAGTTGGCCTGAGCTTCCTTACTTCCGTTTTCCTGGCTTCCAGAAAGTCGAGAAGAATGATATAGTAGTCTTTAACTGGCCTGCGGACACCGTTTATAAATTCTTTGACACTTCAGGTAGAAGTATCTTGAAGCCCGTAGACAAGAAATCGAATTATGTAAAACGTTGTCAGGGTACTCCGGGTGATTCGTTGCAGATTAAAAATGGCACTGTGTTTATTAATGGAAAGGAATTGATTTTGCCGGAGCGCGCTAAGCCGCAATTCTCTTATTATGTAACTTATGACGCTAATACGCCAATTGATTTTGATTATGTATTGAAAGATATCGGTTCGACTGACGGTGCAGGCTTTAAAAATGCCGAAACGAGAGACACCATTATTTTGCGAGCCTTGACTGCTGAGGGTGCGAAGCGATTAAAAGAAATTTCTGGAATTAAATCGGTTACCCGTATTGTATCCAAAACAGGCGAATCTAACATTTTCTCTCACCATCCGAATTGGAATGCGGACAATTTTGGTCCGATCTACATTCCGCAGGCCGGTAAGACGGTGGCTTTGAATAAACAATCGTTGCCTTTTTACAAGAGAATCATTAGTGTTTATGAGGGCAATACCTTGAAGGTCGTAGGAGACGACATCTATGTAAACGATCAAAAAGTGACTAGTTATACCTTTAAGCAAAACTACTATTGGATGATGGGGGACAACCGTCACAACTCGGAGGATAGTAGATACTGGGGTTATGTACCGGAAGACCACATCGTAGGGAAACCGGTATTTATTTGGATGAGTTGGAACAGTGATGGTGCGGGTCTTAATAAAATACGTTGGGAGCGTCTATTCACGACCGTAAGTGGTGATGGGCAACCGCAATCTTACTTTAAGTACTTCCTTGGATTATTGGTTTTGTACTTTGTGGGAGAGCATTTTTGGAAAAAGAGAAAAGCTAACAATAGTTAATTTGGAGATTTGAAAATTTGAAGATTTGAAGATTTGAAGATTTGAAATGACACGAAAGTCATAGAGTTTGTTAAAGACTTTATGACTTTTGATTTTATTATAATTTTATAGACATGAAAAAGATACTTATACATCCCTCCTATTTTCCTTCTATTAGTCATTTTGTGGCTATTGCTCAGGCGGACTTGGTTACTTTTGAAATGGAGGACCATTTTCAGAAGCAGACCAATCGAAACCGGATGTATATTTATAGTCCGAATGGCATACAGTTACTTAACATTCCGATAAAACATAGTATTGAAGCCCATCAAAAGATTAAGGAAGTGCGGTTGGAGACGGCTTTTGATTGGCAGAAGCAGCATTTTAAATCCTTGGAGGCGGCGTATCGCACCTCCCCTTTCTTTGAATATTTTGAGGATGACATAAGAATCATCTTTGAAAAGAAACACAGCTTTTTGATGGACTTAAATCTAGAAACAATGGCGCTGGTTTCAAAATGTTTGGGATTGGAATTTGACTATAACGAGACGGCAGAATACTTTCATGAGGTTACCGACAAAGTAGATAACCGAGGCCTAGTTAATGGCAAAAAAGACCGTTCCCAATTTGATCCTTACACCCAAGTGTTTGGGGATAAGCATGGGTACTTAAATAACTTAAGTATATTAGATTTACTCTTTAATGAGGGACGTTATGCTTTAGACTACCTAAAAAAGCAAACCCTTTAATTAGTCTTTAAAAGACAAGCGGGTCATTACGGGGAAGTGGTCTGAATATTCAAACTGCGCGAAGGTCGTAAAGCTTTTCACTTTCATCTTTTTACTGGCAAAGATATAATCGATACGGGCGGGGTAGTATTTGAACTTGTACGTTTGTCCGAAACCATTACCTGCTTCTTCAAAGCAATCGCTTAGATCCGCTTTTATGTTGCGGTAGATATAGGAGAAGGGGCTGTTATTCATGTCCCCGCAAATGATCACGGGATAGGTACACTCCTTTTTATGGCGGACTAAGATATCGGCTTGTTGTTCTTGTTTTTTGAACGCATAGCGGATGCGGTTGAAGACCAACTCCGATTTACTTTGGTTAATGGAATCTACGTGTTCTTGAATCTCGGTTACATCGGGAGAAATCTTGATGGACTGTAGGTGAATGTTGTATACCCTTATGGTATCCGTTCCTTTGCGGATGTCGGCATAAATAATGTTATTTCCAGCTTCAGGGATTTTGAAATCCCCTTGATTAAAAATGGGGAATTTAGAGAAGATGGCCTGCCCTGTTTTGATGTTTTTTCCTGCCATGAATATGGCTTTGTACTTGTATACACGCAGGTCAACTTTGGCATTCTCGGAGTATTCCTGAACACAAAGGATATCGGGGTTTTGTTCGTTAATAAAGTGGCGAATCGTATCCCCTACATTGCGGTCCTTGATCCAGTCGAACAAATTGAACAGGCGCACGTTGTAGCTCATGACGGTAAAATCTTTCTCTTCGGGAGCTACTTCGTTGGACGAAAATTTATAGAACTTGCTGATGAAGGTTATTCCCAGTAGCAGTACTAGGCCCGATAATAACACTTGGCGTTTTAACTGAAGCAACCAGTAGATAAAAAACAAACCATTGAAAATGATGAATAAGGGTAAAATTAACGTCAGCACGGAGAGTAGTGGAAACATACGCGGTGCTAAGAAGGGTAAAACATAGGCGACAAAGGTCAATACTGTAATCACAATATTGCACCCAAAAATCACTTTATTAAACCACGATAGTTTCTTCATTTTTATTATTTCCCTGCTTTGAAGAGGAATTCTTTCTCTTCGGCGGTTAGGCTATCATAGCCTGCTTTACTGATTTTATCTAGTATCTCGTCTATTTGTTGTTGGGTTTTATCTTTGGCAACAATTTTACTTTCTCTTTTTACAGCAGGTTGTTTGGGGTTTACGTGCACTCTTTTGAAGGGTGTACTTTTCTTTTTACTGAACAAAGAAACGAAGAATTCTATAACGGCGTTCACTATGCGGCTTAAATCGGTTCCGTTTTGCAGTAATTTAATGTAGAGAAAACCAAAAAAGGCACCGCTTAAGTGGGCGATATGGCCGCCGGTGTTGTCCAATTGGATTTGCAAAAGATCTAAAATAAGCAGTACGGCCGTGATGTGCCAAAGTTTGACATTCCCGATTAGTAACAAGCGGATGTTCATTAAGGGTTGGTAGGTCGTCGTTGCCACCAATAACGCCATAATGGCAGCGGAGGCCCCCACCATATAGGAAGATTGATGTAGCACATAAAAACTGCCCACAAAACAGCCTCCGGCAAAAATAGCACTCAGCAAATACAATCCGAGGTATTGCTTTTGGGTAAAAAAGGTTAGAAACAACCTACTGGCAAAATTGAGCACCATCATATTGAAGAACAAATGCATGGGGCCGTCGTGCAGAAAGGCGTAGGAGATTAGCGTCCATGGATTTGTTAGCACCACAGCAGGTTCTGAAGATAGTGCTATCCAGTTTGGGAAAGCAAAGTACCCCAATTTGAATTGATAGAAGACTATAGAAACTAAAAAAGCGCCTACATTCCAATAGATCATTTTATTGGCGATGCCGCCAATTTTGTATTGAAATTTTAAGTCGTCAATAATACTACTCATAGTTTAATTCCAACGGTTTTTGTTAAACGAGTTTTTCTTCCAGTACCACATCATGATGAATCCCGTTAAGGCTCCTCCCACGTGGGCAAAATGAGCTATTCCTGTTCCGCCACTCCCGAATAGCGAGCTCCCTTTAAACCCTAAGATCAAATCGACGGCTAATAAACCCGGTACAAAATACTTAGCTTTGATGGGAATGGGTATGAACATAATTCCTAATTCGGCCATAGGAAACATAAAAGCGAAGGCTGTTAGTAGTCCGTAAATAGCGCCAGAAGCTCCTAGAGAAGTCCCATTAAACGAGAAATACAATTGTTCGATAGTCGACAATGGAACTTGTTCGGCTAGGCCATTACTATACTTCCCTTCTTTAAGTATTGATGCTATATCGGTAGCAGAAGCATGAGCATTTTGCAACGCTTCTAGTGCTTGATGGTATTCAAAATAATTAAAACCTGTATGTAATAAAGCCGCTCCTAATCCGCAAGAAATGTAGAAGAAGATAAACTTTTTGGCACCCCAGTAATGTTCGAGGGCACTACCGAAAGACACTAGGGCAAACATATTGAAGACGATGTGCATGATTCCGGCCGAGCTCCCTTGTCCGTATACAGGAGCATGCATAAACATGCTAGTTAGCGGTTGCCAAACACGAAAACTATGGTTTTCTGGGTAGTATAGCGAAAATAATTGGTAGGCCATATCGCCCACATAATTGGAGCCGATATAGAAAATAATATTGATAATTAGTAACTGTTTGACAGTTTCGGTCATTCGCATCATAGACTAAATTTTTTATCTAAATCTTCTACACTCATGGTGATGAAGGTAGGTTTTTGAAAAGGAGACACATTCGGTTCTTTGCAGGCAAAGAGGTTGTGCACTAGATTTTCTTGTTCTTTTTCGGTTAAATAGGTTCCCGTCTTCACCGCCAAACTTCGTGCCATAGACTTGGCTACGGTATCGTTCTGGCAAAAGCTACTGTCGGGTATTCCGTTTTGTAGGTCACTCAATAACTCTTCCAAAACAATCGAAATTTCGCTTTCGGTCACATTGACAGGCAGGCCCGAAATCATGATGTAATCGTCTTCTATGGATTCAAATACAAAACCGGTATTTTCTAGGGACGATTGTAATTCCTTTAGCAATTCGATTTCGTCGATAGAATAATAGAGCTGTAGTGGAAATAATAGCTGTTGGCTAGAGGCTTGTTGGACCGTCATGCTCGTTAAGAAGGCTTCGTAGAGCACACGCTCGTGGGCGCGTTTTTGATTAATGATCACCATCCCTGACTTGATGGGGCTGACGATGTATTTCTTGTGAATTTGGTACGTACGTTTGACTTCTTGTTCGATTTCGTTTTCCTCAAACAAGGAAGACGTCACCGCTTCATTTTCGAAGGAATGTTCTGCAAGCTCTTGTCCCGCTTGTTTTAGGCCAACGTACAAACTTTCCCAACTCGGTTGCGCCTCTGGCTTTCTATAACTAGCGGAAGAAGCAAAATTGGATGAGGAACCATAGGCTTTACCTGGTTTTTCCTCTACAAAGGGATTGTAATTACCGTCCACTTGAATGGTGGGGTATGCTGCTTCTTTGCTCTGGTATTGGTAGGGTGTATCCAGATTAGGGTCTCTATCGAAATCCAGTACTGGCGAAACGTTAAATTGGCCTAAACTGTGTTTGATTGCCGAGCGTAAAATAGCGTAGAGGGCATGTTCGTCATCAAATTTGATTTCCGTTTTGGTGGGATGAATGTTGATGTCGATGGTATGCGGTGGCACTTCTAGGTAAAGGAAATAGCTGGGTTGGGCACCATCCTTCAGTAGGCCTTCATAGGCTGCCATTACGGCGTGGTGGAGGTAGCCACTTTTGATGAAGCGGTCGTTTACAAAGAAGAACTGCTCTCCCCTATTTTTCTTGGCGAATTCGGGTTTTCCTATAAACCCTTGCAGGTTTACGATTTCGGTTTCTTCGCTTACTGGGACTAGCTTTTCATTGGTCTTGCCGGCGAATATATTTACGATGCGTTGTCTTAGATTGGAAATGGGCAAATTGAACATTTCACTCCCGTTGTGGTACATGGTGAAATGGATGTTGGGGTGTGCCATGGCGACGCGTTGGAATTCGTCAACGATATGGCGTTGCTCAACGGTTTCGGATTTCAGGAAATTGCGTCGAGCGGGTATGTTGAAAAATAAATTTTTGATGGCGAAGGACGTACCTTTGGGCACTACAGCCGGTTCTTGAGACACGAATTTGCTTCCTTCGATGATGATGTGAATACCCAGTTCCTCTTGCTCTTGCTTGGTTTTCATTTCGACGTGAGCAATCGCAGCTATAGAGGCTAAGGCTTCCCCTCTAAACCCTTTGGTGTGCAGGGAGAACAAGTCTTCGGCCTGACGGATTTTGGAGGTGGCATGGCGTTCGAAGCACAAACGGGAATCGGTTATGCTCATTCCTTTGCCGTTATCAATGACTTGAATCAGGGATTTACCGGCATCTTTGATAATCAGCTTGATGTCGGTTGCTTTGGCATCGACAGCATTTTCTAGTAATTCTTTGACTACTGAGGCCGGGCGTTGCACCACTTCACCAGCGGCAATTTGGTTGGCAACGTGATCAGGAAGTAATTGAATTATGCTTGACATTCTTTAGTATACTATATTCAGTTATAAGACTTCGGCATTGAGAAGGCCAAAGCAAGCAAATTTAAGGAAAAAGTAGTGACCTTGTTAGTTAATAAATGGCTAAAAATAAAAAACCTATTCGCTTCGGAATAGGTTTAAACTTTTTATAGAAAAAGAAAATGTTATGAGCTGGTCTTTCTTCTTAAGTCGGCCATCTTAATCGCTGCAATCGCAGCTTCCGTTCCTTTATTGCCATGAACTCCTCCACTTCTATCAATGGATTGCTGTTCGTTATTATCCGTTAGTAAACAGAAGATTACCGGTACATCGGTTTGCACGTTTAAGTCTTTTATGCCTTGGGTTACCCCTTCGCATACGAATTCGAAGTGCATGGTTTCCCCTTTGATGACGCAGCCGATGGTGATTACTACATCTACCTCTTGGGTTACAATCATACGTTGGGCTCCATAGACTAACTCGAAGCTCCCGGGTACGTTCCAACGAATAAGGTTTTTGGGTAATGCTCCACAATCTAATAGGGCTGCTTCAGCGCCTTGGTAGAGTCCGTTAGTGATATGCTCATTCCATTCAGATACCACAATTCCGAATCGGAAGTCTTTGGCATTGGGAAGTTTGCTTTTATCGTAATTGGATAAGTTTTTATTTGCAGTAGCCATTGGGTTATTTTTTAAAAGAAAAAAGGATTAAAGAGGGTATCTTTAATCCTTTTCAATTCTTGTTTATTTTGTTATTGTGCTAAACCGATTAACGCATCGATATTTTGTCCTTCCGGAGCGGTATCGAAATTATCTTTGATATCGGTAAAGTATTTTAAGGCATCGGCTTTGTTACCTAACACTAAAGCTGTTTTACCTGCTTTCAATAAATATCTTGGTCTAGTGAATTCGTTTTTACTAGCATCAGCCGCTTTGATGTAATACTCAAGTGCTTCTTTTTGTTTGTTTTGTTGAGCGTAAGCATCACCGATAGCCCCTTTTGCAAGCGTGCTTAACATGATGTCTGTAGCAGAGAATTTCTCTAAGCTAGTGATTGCCTCAGCATATTTCTTAGTGTTCAAGTAAGCGATCCCTGCGTAGTAATTAGCCAAGTTACCGGCATCAGTACCAGAATACTCATCGGCTATTTTCACTACACCAAATTTACCTTCAGAACCTTTTAATACTAAATTGTATAAAGAATCTGCTTTAGCGCCACCGTCTACTGCTTTTTGGAAGTTTTGTTGTGCTACAAATAATTCTTCGGCTGCGGTCTGTTGATTCGGTTCAGCGACAAACTTTTGGTACATTAAATATCCAACTGTAACCAACGCTACTACTGTTAAGAAGCCAATGATTACTTTTTGGTTTTTAGCTACAAAATCTTCTGCTTTAGAAGCGGTTTGGTCTAAGGTATCAAATGCTTTTGCGGTTGCACTGTCTTTCTCGTCCACATTAACTTGTTCGATATCATCTACAAAGGTGTTAACTCCTTTATCTTCTTTTTCTTTTGGTGCTTTATATCCTCTTTTGTTAAAAGTTGCCATCTATTTTTAATTTAGTGTGCGCAAAAATAAAATTTTTATTCAAATTTAAAAGCTATTTTTCTCGATATTTTTGAATAATTTGCACCTCTTTAGAAAACAGCGATTGATTCAACTTCAAAATACTGCTGTTTCACAACTATAATAAGGCCTTTAAGCACTAATTTTAAAGAAAAATAAATTGTTTTTAAAGCACATTTCGTTACTCAATTATAAAAATTTTTCAGAGGCTACCTTCGAATTGGATGCAAAAATCAATTGTTTCGTGGGTAAAAACGGTATAGGGAAAACCAATTTATTGGATGCTGTGTATCATTTGGCTAATGGGAAGAGTTATTTTAATCCGTTATCATTACAGAACATTAAACATGGGGCAGAGTTCTTTGTGATTGATGGCACTTTTGAAAAAAACGGTAGAACCGAGCAAATACTTTGTAGTATTAAAAAAGGGCAAAAGAAGGTATTAAAACGCAATGGTAAAGTCTACGAGAAATTATCGGACCACATAGGGCATATTCCGTTGGTTATTATATCACCTGCGGATCGAGATTTAATTATCGAGGGCAGTGAGACCCGACGAAAATTTATAGACAGTGTTATTTGCCAATTAGACAGCACCTATTTACAACAACTCATTCAGTACCAAAAGATCATCAGCCAGCGCAATGCGCTGCTGAAGTATTTTGCTTTGAATCATGTTTTTGAAAAAGACACCTTAAGCATTTATGATGAGCAATTGCAGGGTTTAGGCCAACAAATATTTGAAAAGCGAAAACAATTCCTTGCTGATTTTATTCCGATTTTTAATCAATACCACCAAAAGATCACCGAGTCGGCTGAAACGGTTCAAATGGTGTATCAAAGTGATTTATTTGAAAAAGACCTAGTGACCTTATTAGGTGAAAACATCGCAAAAGACCGGGCTTTACAGTACACTAGTGTAGGCGTACACAAAGATGATTTATCGTTTGAAATTGACCATTATCCTATTAAGAAATTTGGTTCTCAGGGTCAGCAAAAATCATTTCTAATCGCCTTAAAGTTAGCCCAATTTGATTTTGTAAAACAACAAAGTGGTGAAAAACCGATCCTTTTATTTGACGATATTTTTGACAAGTTGGATGAATTTAGAGTAGGCAAAATAATCGCCATGGTCAACAGTGCAGCGTTTGGACAATTGTTCATCTCAGACACCCATCCTGAGCGAACCGAAAACATTGTTAAGACGACCCATCAGACTTATAAAATATTTACCTTGTAATATCATCAAAATTTGTATTTTAGCGACAAACAATATGACATGAGGCTACCACTACTCCACTTAATGATCCTAAGTTTTTTGGTTATTTGTTGTCAAGCAAAGCAAACTAAAACACTTGAAAACATTGATGTTACGTCGTTTTCAGACAAAATAAACAGCAATCAAAATCCTCAATTATTAGACGTTAGGACACCTGAGGAATTTAGTGTGGATCATCTTGAAAAAGCAAGCAATATAAATTGGTTCGAACATGATTTTGCCGAAAAAGCAGGAAAGTATGATAAATCCAAACCTATATTTGTGTATTGTAAAGCAGGCAGTAGGAGTTCGCAAGCCGCTAAGAAATTATCTGAAATTGGATTTGAAAAAGTCTATAATCTAGAAGGTGGAATCCTAAAATGGAATGCAGCACATAATAAGTCTTTGGGACCGATTATCGGAATGCTAGAGGCCGAGTATCAAGATCTGACAAAAGCAGACAAAATGGTCCTGGTTGATTTATATGCAGAATGGTGTACCCCTTGTCGAAAAATGGGCCCTTTCCTGACACAAATGCAATTAGACTATAAAGACGAGATGACGATTTCTCGCATTGATGTTGATAGAAATCCGACCTTAGCCAAACAATTGAAGATTGAAAGTTTGCCGCTCTTAATCCTTTACAAGAATGGAAAAGAGGTATGGAGGCATGTTGGGTATCTATCGGAAAATGATTTAAAAAAACAATTATAAAACAATGATAACTAAAGAAGCCCTTTTGTTTCTTGAAGATTTAATAGCTAATAACAATACCGATTGGATGCATGCCAATAAAAAGCGGTATGAAAATTACAAAAAAGACTACCATCACTATATCAGTTCCTTATTGTCTGAATTAAAGCCTTTGGACCAATCTTTGGAGCCATTAGAAGTAAAAAACTGCACCTTTCGAATCAATAGAGATATTCGTTTTTCTAAAGACAAGTCACCCTATAAGACCAATATGGGTGTTTGGTTTACTCAAAATAAATTCAGAAAAAACAGTGCGGGATATTATATACATTTTGAAAAAGGCAATTCTTTTATTGCAGGAGGCGTATGGTGTCCTGAACCCGATGAATTAAAAAAGATCAGAAAAGAAATCGCTTTTTTTTATGATGATTTAGAGGCCTTGCTTTCGGATAAGAAATTCAAAAAGGAATTTGGGACCTTGACACGAGATGAAAACAACACCTTGAAGAAAGCGCCTAAAGATTTTGACCCCAATCATCCTGCTATTGACTTTTTAAAACTTAAAAGTTTTACCGCATCGGAAAAGATTGAGGACCGCTTATTTAGCGACCCCAATTTCAGTAAAACAGTAGCTCAAAAACTTATTGCTTTAAAACCCTTAAATGATTTTCTCAACCGAGCTTTAGAAACTGAAGAATAAATCCTAATGTCAAAAAAAAGAATCCTATTTCTGGGAGAAACCTACCGTGCTGATGCCATTACGTGGATGAATGGACTCCAAGAATTTGGAGATTTCGAAATCGTAACCTGGGAACTTCAAAAAAGCAGTGTTGGTTTTAGCAGAGTCAGTCGTCTGGCTGAATTAATGGTTGCCTTTTTTGCTATAAGAAAAATAGCAAAAGAATTCAATCCCGATATGGTCATTGCAGAGCGAACGACCAGTTATGGCTTTTTGGCCGCACTTACGGGCATTCAACCTGTTGCTATTGCGCAACAAGGGATTACTGACCTATGGCCCCATAATTCCCCCTTATTTATTTTTAAAAAAATGTTGCAGGACTATGCTTTTAAAAAGGCAACATTAATTCATGCTTGGGGAGAGGTCATGGCTAACCATATGAAAAAAAGCAATGCCAACATGTCAAAAGTTTTGCTGTTGCCCAAAGGAATCAATTTGGAACAGTTTACATTTAGTGACAATCAAGATAAAACACGAATTGAGGCGATTGTTACCCGAGCTTTAGAGCCGGAGTATCGTCATATAAAAATCCTCAGAGCTTTTGGGATCTTGAAAAAAAAGAACATTCCGTTTCGCTTAGTCATTGTGGGTGATGGAAGTATGCGAAAAAGCCTTGAAAACCTAGCAAGAGAATTAGGGATCGAAAAAGAAGTTGTTTTTAAAGGGCGCAAAACTAATAGTGAAGTAGCTCAATTGCTTAAGGAGTCTAATTTTTACATTAGCATGCCCTCTACTGAAGGGGTTTCTGCCTCGTTATTTGAAGCCATGGCCTGTGGATGTTTCCCCATAGTGACTGACTTACCGGGCAATCGCAGTTGGATTAAAAATCAAGAAAACGGAATACTCATTCCGAATGGTCGATTTAAAATCTTGGCAGAAGAATTACAATATGCTTTAGAACGCAACCTCTGGAGAAAAACGGCCATACATAGAAATAGAAAATTCATTGAAGAAAATGCCAATTACGCTGTAAATATGAAAAAAATCGCAGAAGTCTATAATGAATTAATTAACCATAAGAACTTCTGATATGTGTGGCATTAACGGAATATTGAGATTTAGTCAAGCGAAAGTTGATGAAAGTCAGCTATTGAAGATGAGGGATTCGCTGGAGCATCGTGGGCCAGATGATGCGGGTTTTTACCTCAAAGACCACATTGGCTTAGGGCACCGTCGATTGTCAATTATTGATACCAGTATGGCAGGTCACCAACCTTTTCTTTCGGAGAACAAGCGCTATGTGATGGTTTTTAACGGAGAGATTTACAACTACAAATCGTTTTATAGTGAATTACAAAGTAAAGGACTAGCCATTAAGACGGGGTCTGATACTGAAGTATTGATGTTATTGTTTGAACTCTATGGGTTGTCTTTTTTGCATCGATTGCAAGGCATGTTTGCTTTTGCGATTTGGGACACGGTAGAAAAGAAACTGTTCTTGGCACGAGACCGAATGGGTGTAAAGCCACTCTACTATGCTTTTTATCAAAACTCCATTTATTTTGCATCGGAGCAAAAAGCCCTATTCACGGCTGGCGTACCTCTAGAACTATCAGAAAACGGGTTGGATGAATATTTCTTCAACCGCTTTGTAGCAGGTGAAAACACGTTATATAATCGTGTAAAAAAACTAATGCCAGGCCATTATATGGTGTTGGAAAACGAGGGCTATACCACCTATCATAAGTGGTGGAGTTTACAATCAGAGATACAGCATTTCCCTACTATTAAAGATCCAAAAGCTTGGTTTGAAGAAACTTTTTTCGAATCGGTTCGATTGCGTATGGTGAGTGATGTACCTGTGGGTGTGTTGCTTAGCGGTGGACTGGACTCTTGTTCTATCCTATCCTCGTTGTATCACCAGGATTTTAAAAACATCAACACTTTTAATATTGGATTTTCGGAAGACGAGCACAACGAATCTTATTTAGCTAAAAAAATTACGGAAGAGTATGATTATACTTTTAACAATATGCAGCTGAATAATGAATCCTTATTTCAAAACTTGTTGGAATCTACTTATTATCAAGATGAGCCGTTGATGCATTTGAATGAGCCTCATCTTTTGGCCGTGTCAAAATTGGCTAAACCCAAAGTAAAAGTATTGCTGTCTGGAGAAGGCGCTGATGAACTTATGGGAGGTTATGTACGGTATAAAGCTTTGAAAAGTCCGTCCTTACTGAAAGTAGTTTCGAGACTGAGTTTGATGAAGCGGTTTAACAAAACCGCTCGATTTGATAAATTGCTGCGGTATTCCAAGATTGACACTATTGATGATTTAGTAATCTTCAATGGATCTAATGTGTATCCTGAAGACCTTAACTCGTTTTATGGGGGTGTTGAAAAACCTTTTAATGTTTACCGGAATTCGATTTTAAAAGAAGCCAAGGAATTATATCCTAACAATCCGCAACGACAGGCTTTGTATTTTGATCAGCACACTTATATGTGTTCGCTACTAGATCGCAATGACCGTTGCACTATGGGCACTTCAATAGAATGCAGAGAACCCTTTTTGGATTACCGCTTAATTGCAGGATTGGGGACTTTGGATGATAAATGGTTGTTTACGGGCAAAAAAGGAAAATTTATTTTAAAGGATACGATGAAAAGTAAGCTACCGGAAGACATTTTACAGTTCCGAAAAGTTGGTTTAAGTGCCCCATGGAATTCGTATTTATTGGAATATGAATCCTTTAAAGAAGAATTGGACAGTTTTGTAAAAAGCCCGATTTTTGAAATGCCGTTTTTGGAAAATCTTGATGCACAAAAAATAGTAACTGAATTACGCCAAGGAAATACTTATTTGATGCCCTATATTATGCCTATATTTATGCTACACATTTGGCATAAAAACTATTTTAAAAAGTTTGTTTAACAACTTTGCCTTACTTTTGTGTGACTTAATTTGTATTTGAAAATGACTATTCACTCCGATTATTCCTTAAAAAACTATAACACCTTTGGTATTGAGGCTAAAGCCAAGCAATTTGCTGCCGTTCAGACGGTTGAAGAATTAAAAACCATATTGCGTGAAACCCAAGGGCAAAAAAAGTTTATCTTGGGAGGGGGAAGCAATATGCTTTTGACGCAAGATATTGACGCTTTGGTTTTGCATATTGACTTAAAAGGAAAAAGCATTGTCCAAGAGGATGATGATTTTGTATGGGTTGAGAGTAAGGCTGGTGAAAACTGGCATGACTTTGTCCTTTGGACGATTAATCAAGACTTTGGAGGGCTTGAAAACATGTCCCTGATTCCGGGGAATGTAGGTACTACTCCTGTACAAAACATTGGGGCCTATGGGACTGAAATAAAAGACACCTTTGCGCACTGCGAAGCGGTGAATATTGCCACCCAAGAACTAAAAACATTTACCAAAGAGGCCTGTCATTTTGGTTATCGTGAAAGTATTTTTAAGCAAGAGGCCAAAGACCAATATATTATTACTTCGGTAGTTTTCAAATTGACAAAGCGTCATCACAACATAGTCACGTCCTATGGTGATATTACTAAGGAATTGGAAAAGCAAAATATCAGTATGCCCACTTTAAAAGATGTAAGCAATGCTGTAATTGCTATTCGCAAGAGTAAATTACCCGACCCTAAAGAATTGGGCAACAGTGGTAGTTTCTTTAAAAATCCGATTATTACCAAAGTGGCATTTGAAGCGATACACGCGTTACATCCAGAAATGCCGCATTACATAGTATCTGAAACGGAAGTTAAAGTGCCTGCTGGTTGGTTAATTGAACAAGCCGGTTTTAAAGGCAAGCGTTTTGGTGACGCGGGCATCCATAAGAACCAAGCCTTGGTATTGGTAAACTACGGCAACGCTACGGGTCAAGAGATTTTGGCCGTATCAAAAAACATTCAAGCTACTGTTTTGAAAGAATTTGGCATTTCAATAGAGGCAGAAGTCAATGTAATTTAAACCATAACGATGTATATTCCTGAACTATACAAAAACGAGAATACCGAGGAAATTAGGGACTTCATTAAACGCAATGGTTTTGCTGTCTTGGTCAATCAAACCAGGGGAAAACTTTGGGCAACACATATTCCTTTGGTTTTGGATGTTACTACTGACGGAAACGAAGTATTAGTAGGCCATGTCTCCAAGTTGAATCCGCAAGCGGAAAGCTTTAAAGACGATGCTGAGGTACTCGTGATCTTTTCTGGCCCTAATGCTTATATTTCTTCATCTTGGTATGACCATGAAAATGTACCCACTTGGAATTACATGGCCGTACATGTTTATGGTAGGGTTAGGCTATACAATTCAGAGGAAGCTATTTTATCTTTGAAAAAATTAGTAGACCAGTACGAAAGTAAATCAGAAAAACCAGTTCGTATTGAAGAACTATCTAAAAAAACGATGCGAGAAGCCCAAGGTATTGTTGCCTTTGAAATAGCCATAACAGCAATCGAAGCCGTGAAAAAATTATCTCAAAACCGGGATGATAAAAACCATGAAAACATCGTCACTGCGCTCCAAAAAACAAATGACAATCAAGCAGTTGCTGTGGCAGAGGCCATGCAAAAGAACCGAAAGAAAGAAGCATAAAATTTCCTAAGTCTTAATTCTTATTTCATAATTGATTTTGTACATTTGCACACCTTTTTAAAAGACACAAAAGCATTATGTTATTACCTGTTTTCTGTATATTTATTGCCGTAGTTGTTGTTCAATTCCTCTATTATATAGTAGTATTTGGCAAGTTTTCATTTGCTAAGCCTCAAGTCGTGACTCCGAAGCGAATCCCGATTTCAGTGATTGTGTGTGCCAAAAACGAGGAAGAAAATGTGAAACGATTTGTGCCTTTATTGGCCGAACAAAATTATGCTACCTTTGAAATCGTATTGATTGACGATGCTTCCAGCGATAATACTTTAGAATTATTTGAGGAATTTGAAAAGCAGTACTCTAATGTAAAGTTGGTTAAAGTAGAAAACAACGAAGCTTTTTGGGGTAATAAGAAATTTGCTTTAACCCTAGGCATCAAGGCCGCTAAATATGATTATTTATTATTTACGGATGCCGATTGTCATCCAGTTTCCAAGGATTGGATTACTACAATGAGTTCGCAATTTGCGACGAACAAAACCATAGTACTTGGGTATGGAGCGTATGATAAAATTCCGTCTTCCTTCTTAAATAAAGTCATCCGCTTTGAAACCTTATTGACCGCTACCCAGTATTTTGCTTGGGCGAAATTAGGAAAACCTTATATGGGTGTTGGTCGGAATATGGCGTACCGTAGAGATGAGTTTTTTAAAGTGCGTGGATTCATGGACCATATGAAAATACGTTCTGGAGATGATGATTTGTTTATTAATCAGGCCGCTACCGGATCCAATACGACGATATCTTATGCGGCTGACGGGTTTACCTATTCAGAACCGAAAACTAGTTTTAAGGACTGGTTTACTCAAAAGAGACGTCATGTCTCTACTGCCAAACACTACAAAATGTTTGACCGCAATCAATTAGGGCTATTCTATTTTACCCAATTATTATTTATCGCTCTAGCTATTGTCTTATTGGCATTTCAGTATCAATGGATTGCTGTAGCCAGCATCATTGGATTTAGATATTTATTTAGTTGGATATCTATGGGATTTGCAGCTGGTAAGCTGAAAGAAAAAGACGTTATGTATTGGTTTCCTATCATTGAACTCGTTTTGATCTTTACCCAATTGAATGTATTCATTACCAATGCCTTTTCAAAACCAGTACATTGGAAATAAGAAACTATATAGAAAAAGCAAAGCTAGGCGATCAGGTGGCTTTCACTTATTTGCTGGATCATTATTGGAATGAAGTTTATGGTTTCATGTTGAAACGCACTGAAAATGAAACCGACTCTGAGGACATTACTATAGAAACCTTTTCTAAGGCATTTGATAAAATAGCGACTTACAATCCGGAATTTCAGTTTAACACTTGGTTAATAGCCATTGCGAAAAACGTGCATATTGATATGTTACGAAAAAAGAAGTCTACACTATTTGTGGAGATTACGGATGAAGAAGACCAACAAGCCTATAACATAGCGGACAGTTCCCCATCGGCAGAAGATGATTTAATAACGGAGCAAAACTTGTCGCGATTACTCCAATTCATTAAAGAGCTGAAGCCTCATTATCAAGAGGTCATACAGTTGCGTTATTTCCAAGAAATGAGTTATCAAGAAATTGCCGAACAGCTACAGGAGCCCTTGAGCAATGTAAAAATCAAATTATTACGGGCTAAAAAGCTTTTGGCAGAAATCATTGAAAGCAAAAGATAATTCATAGTATTCCCTTCAAAAACCTCTGATATACTTACTTATTTAAGAGTATATTTTACAATTTGCTACTTTTTTACTGGTATTGTATACTATTTTACAATTTCTAGCGTTATATAAGTAAATCGACTTCTTATGTAGCATAAATACTTAACTCTAAAACAATAATTATGTCAAACGTTAGTATTTATGACAAAAACTGGATGGATCTGGTTTTTGAAGGCAAAAACAAAGCCTATGGAGCGTATCAATTGCGCCAAAACAGTTCCCGAACCACCTTTGTGGCTTTTTTACTAGGCATTTTATGCTTTGCTAGTATTGCTGGTGTCATTACTTTAATTTCTTCTTTTACCACTGCTGATGTTATCGACAAGCCAGCATTGCCTGATGTGATTCATGTAACTAAAGTATATATAGCCCCTAAAAAACTGGAGCCTAAAAAACAAAAATTGGCACTTCCACTTCGTAAAGAGAAAGTAAAAGAAAAAGTAACCACTAAAGAATTGGTTCATCCAACGATTGTGCGACAAGAGGACAAGCCAGAGGAGGTAACTGAAAACAAAAACATGAAAGAGCACCAACCCGATACCGATGTAAAGGGACAGGGCACCATTGCGTCTACGCTACCGATATCGCCAGGAGGAGAAGGCAGCGGTAAAGGAAAAGGCATGGAAGGAGATGGTAAAAGTCCGGGTACTGTGAACACGACTAATGAATTAGACGTAATGCCTGAATTCCCTGGAGGCATCAAAGAATTTCAGAAATACATTAGCCGCAATATTGACAAACCTGACATGGATGAAAGCATGCCTTCCATTACGGCGATTGTATCTTTTGTGATTGAAAAAGACGGAGGACTATCAGACATTAAGGTATTACGCAGTAATGATAAAGATTTGGAAAAAGCTGCGGTAAAAGTTTTAAAGTCATTGCATACTAAATGGAAACCGGGGATGAAAGACGGTGATTATGTGAGAACCTTGTACATACAGCCCATTAGAATCGCTTTGTAAATCAGCAACTTAATTATAAAAGAAAACCCTGCCTAGTAGATTCCTAGACAGGGTTTTTGCATTAAGTGGCTTTCTTTAGTCGTTATTCTCAATACTCTTATAGGCATCGATAACTTTTTTAACTAGGCGGTGACGCACGATGTCTTTATCATCTAAATAAATGATACCTATACCATCAATATCTTTCAAAACCAATAGGGCTTCTTTTAATCCTGAAATGGTTCTTCTAGGTAAATCTACTTGACCTGGATCTCCAGTTATGATGAACTTGGCGTTTTTACCCATACGGGTAAGGAACATTTTCATTTGGGAATGCGTGGTATTTTGGGCTTCATCTAAAATTACAAAAGCATTATCTAAGGTACGACCACGCATAAAGGCTAAGGGCGCAATTTGGATGATTCCTTTAAGCAAATAGTCTTCTAAAGTTTGCGGTGGAATCATATCCCGTAACGCATCGTATAGGGGCTGCATGTAGGGATCTAGCTTTTCCTTCATATCCCCCGGAAGGAACCCTAAGTTTTCACCGGCTTCTACTGCGGGACGCGTTAAAATGATGCGTTTTACTTGCTTTTCTTTGAGTGCCTTTACGGCTAGTGCCACACCGGTATAGGTTTTACCGGTACCTGCGGGACCCACAGCAAACACCATATCATTCTTTTGAACGTACTCCACCAATTTTTGTTGGTTGGGCGTCATGGCTTTGATGAGCTTACCTCCTAGTCCGTGTACCAATATTTTATCTTGATCGGGCATGCGTTGTTCTTCTTGCGAATTACTTTGGATGACACGATCAATGACATTATTGTCAATATTGTTGTATCGGGTGAAATGGAGCATGAGTCGGTTAAAGCGATTCTCAAACTCGTCGAGTTCTTCTTTTTCTCCAAATGCCTTGAGTGTAGTACCTCTTGCGACAATTTTGAGCTTCGGATAATACTTTTTAATTGTTTCAAGATGGATGTCTTGAGCGCCCCAAAATTCTTTGGGAGCGATGTCGTGTAATTCAATGATACGTTCGTTCAAAAGCAGGAGTATTAAATTAATAGAATTCGCTATATAATTGTTAGCTTTGTACTCAAATTTAATCAAATAAAAGGATAGGTTTCACTATTTTTGGGGGCTATTTATCCCAAGTTATAAACAATTTATGTCAATAATCACCTTAACAACCGATTACGGATTAAAAGACCACTTTGTGGGTGCTTTAAAAGGTAAATTATTGTCGGAGTTTCGTGAAGCCACTCTTATTGACATATCCCATGATATTGATCCTTTTAATGTAGCGGAAGCGGCTTATATGATAGGCGCTGCTTATACCAGTTTCCCGAAAGGGACAGTTCACTTAATTGGTGTCGATATTGAGCTTAATCACGAGAACCAGCATATTGCGATGCAATGGAATGATCAGTATTTTATTTGTGCGGACAATGGCATATTGAGTATGCTGATTCAGAAGATTGTACCGCAAAAAATTGTTGCTATCAATATCCACGATCGACTACCGAGTGACGCTACTGATTTGGATGTCTTTGTAAAAGTGGCTTGTCACTTGGCCAAAGGAGGCTTATTGAATGTTATAGGCAAAGAAATCACCTCGATAAAAGAAGTAACCGAATTGCAGGCCGTGGTTCAAAACAATCAGATTAAAGGCTATGTTATTTATAGTGATCATTTGGGTAACGCGGTCACCAATATTTCTAAAAAGCTCTTTTTAGAAATGGGCAAAGGGAGGCCGTATGAAATACTATTTAAAAATAAAGTCATAAAAACCATATTACCTAAATATTCTGCTATTGGGATTTCTGATAAATATCCTATGAAGCATTTTGAGGGCGAGCGATTGGCGATCTTTAATGAAGCTGGTCTTTTGGAGATTGCTATATTTAGGAGTAATCCGAATACGGTGGGTTCGGCTACCTCTTTATTGGGGTTGAGTTATAGGGATGTGGTGACTATTGAGTTTAAGGTTTAGGGTTTCAGGTTTCAAGTTTCAGGTTTCAAGTTTCAGGTTTCAAGTTTCAGGTTTCAAGTTTCAAGTTTATGGTTTGGAATTTTAGTTTTAAATTATGTTTAGATTGAAGAAAAGAACGTTTTATTTTTGGAGGACGATTGCCTTTTTAGGGGTGTTTATATTTGGGATTAAGATTATAGATACGGAGTTAAGTTTTAAATATGAAGCGGATTATGGGGACTGTTATTCTAAGATTGACGGAAGTAATTTATGTTTGCAGTACTACTGTTTCATTTCCCTAACTGTTATAAGTTTTGTTTGCTTATTTCTTTTGGTAAAATATAGAAAAAAAATATGTTTGTTAGAATAGTAAAAATGAGTTTCCACGAGGAGCAAATCCCCAAGTTTTTGGCGAATTTTGACCAGATGAAGGAAAAGATACGTGGGGCTGAAGGGAATCGATTATTGGAATTGTATCAGGACAAAGGGAATCCTTGTATTTTCTTCACTTACAGTTATTGGGAAACGGAAGCTGATTTAGAGCGTTACCGTCAATCAGTCTTATTTGATGAAGTGTGGACGTTTACTAAAAAACTATTTAATGACAAGCCTGAGGCCTGGAGTGTGGATAAGGTCGTTACCCTACTTTAAGAATTACGAATTACGAATTAATAAAAATATGAAATCAATCGCATTACGAGAAATAAAGTCCTTTTTTGGTTCGCCTATAGGCTATTTGGTGATTGCCATTTTTCTTATACTCAATGGCTTGTTCCTATGGGTGTTTGACGGGGAGTATAATATCTTGCAAAGTGGGTTTGCCGATTTGAGTCCGTTCTTTACGTTAGCCCCATGGATCTTATTATTTTTGATTCCGGCGGTGACTATGCGAAGTTTTTCGGATGAGCGCAAACAGGGCACTATAGAGTTATTATTGACCAAGCCATTATCGGTATGGCAAATTGTAAATGGTAAGTTCTTAGGTTCCTTTTTATTGATTGTATTGGCTTTATTACCGACCTTGGTTTATGTCTATGTCGTTTATGGCTTGGGTCTCCCAGAGGGCAATATTGATATGGGAAGTACTATGGGGTCTTACTTTGGCTTATTGTTTTTGATAGCTTCTTATACGGCTATTGGGATATTTACCTCCACCCTATCAGAAAACCAGATTGTATCGTTTTTGGTATCGGTTTTTTTATGTTTTGTATTTTACTATGGCTTTGAGGGCGTGGCTACCTATATGAAAGGATTTGAGGATCTCATTTCGAGTTTAGGAATGGACTACCATTTTAAAAGTATGTCGCGTGGTGTTGTGGACACCCGTGATGTTTTATACTTTATCAGTATTGCATTTTTGTTTTTATCGTTTACGGTGTATAAATTAAAATCCTTGAAATCCTAATGAGTGCTATCCCAAACAACTTCAAAAAATTGGCGGTTACGGTTATCATCCTAGTGGGATTGAACCTAGCAGGTCATTTTATCTACAAGCGCTTTGACTTAACGGCTGACAAACGCTATACCCTATCGCAGACCTCTTTGACTATAGTAAGCGAGGTAAAAGAACCTTTGTATGTAGACGTCTTCTTGGAGGGTGATTTTCCGGGGGAATTTAAAAAGTTACAAACGGAGACCCAGCAGTTATTGGAAGAATTTAAATCGGAGAATTCGAATATTATATTCCAGTTTGTTAACCCCTTAAAAGACGAAGACCAGAAAGACAAGACCATGCAATCGTTTATGGAGCGGGGCATGACACCGGTTAATGTAACCGTAAATGAAAAAGGGCAGCAAACACAAGAAGTAGTTTTTCCGTGGGCTGTTGCCACTTGTGGTAATCGATCAGTGAAAGTACCCTTATTGAAAAACATGATGGGGGCTTCTACCGCAGAGAAAGTGGTGAGTTCGGTACAACATTTAGAATACGCCTTTGCTAATGCCTTTAACACGGTAGCTAAGGCTAAAGAAAAGAAAGTAGCCATCTTGAAAGGGAATGGAGAATTGCATGATTTATTGATTGCCGATTTTGTGAAGTCGGTTCGTGATAATTATTACATAGGCACCTTTACTTTGGACTCGGTTGCTAAGAATCCGAATGCGAGTTTGCGGTATTTAAATAAATACGATTTGGCCATCATCGCGAAGCCTACAGAGGCCTTTTCGGATGAGGAGAAAGAAGTGTTGGACCAGTATGTTATGCACGGCGGTAAGACCTTATGGCTGGTGGATCAAGTGAATATGGAGATGGACAGCCTTTATAATAACGAGGGGGCTACCTTGGCCTTTGCTCGTGATTTGAACTTGAGTGACTTGTTTTTCAAGTACGGATTTCGCATGCGTCCTGATTTGATTTATGATGTACAGAATACACCTATCGCTTTGGCGACGGGAGAGCAAGGAAGTGCTACACAGTATACGCAGTATCCTTGGTTCTTTTCGCCGATGATTTATCCTTTGCAAAAAGACAAGCATCCTATTGTAAGTAATCTTGATGGTATAAAGTTTCAATTTACTAGTCCGATAGAGCCTTTAAAAAACGATATTAAAAAGACGGTTTTGTTGCAATCGTCTCCCTATTCAAAACTGGTTGGTACACCGACGGAGATTAATTTGAAAATGGTGTCGGATCGTCCGGAGCAGAAGGATTTTCTCAACAAGGGGAACTTTCCCGTTGCCTTGTTGTTGGAAGGTAAGTTCCATTCTGTCTATGAAAACAGGGTACTTCCTTTTCAGGAGTCTACGTATCAAAAGGATGGTAAAGACACTAAAATGATTGTGGTTTCGGATGGCGATGTGATTAAGAACCAGTTGGATAAAAATTACCAGCCTTTGGAGTTGGGTTACGATAAGTGGACTAATAATTTGTATGCCAATAAAGAGTTTATGATGAATTGCGTTAATTACCTGTTGGATGACAACGGACTTATTAACATTCGCAGTAAAGAAGTAGACTTGCCTATCTTGGATAAAGAAAAAGTGGTCGCTAATTATACCTCATCACAAGTTATAACCGTTGCGGCTCCGTTAGTTATCTTAGTGTTATTTGGCCTTGTCTTTACCGTATTGCGCAAGCGTCAATACAGCAAGTAATGTTAATAAAAAACTTTTTGAAATCTCTTAGTTTAAGATATATTTGTAAAAAATAGATTCAGATGAAATTTATAGTATCCAGTTCCTACTTATTAAAACAACTACAAGTGTTGGGGAGTGTTATTAATAGCAGCAACACCTTACCCATTTTAGATAATTTCCTATTCGAATTAGACAACAAAACCTTGACCGTTTCGGCTTCTGATTTAGAGACTACCATGTCGGCTACTTTAGAAATCGATTCTACCAGTCAAGGCAGTGTGGCAGTTCCTGCGAAATTGTTATTGGACATCCTTAAAACCTTTCCAGAGCAACCTTTGACGTTTACGGTAGAGGAAAACAGCACTATAGAGATCAGTTCGAATTCGGGTAAATATGCTATTGCTTATGCACCAGGAGAAGAATTTCCTAAATCAGTAAGTTTGGAAGACCCGTCTTCTACTATCGTTCCTTCTGAAGTATTGGCTACGGCTATTAGCAAAACTATTTTTGCGGCGGGTAATGATGATTTACGTCCGGTGATGAGTGGGGTATTTTTCCAGTTCTCACCTGAGGGATTGATCTTTGTGGCTACGGATGCTCACAAGTTAGTTAAATATGCCCGTGCCGATGTGAAAGCATCGCAAGTAGCGGATTTTATTATGCCAAAGAAACCGTTGAACATTTTGAAAAGCATCTTGGGAACGGCCGAATCGGAAGTTACTATTGAATATAATGATTCTAATGCTACCTTCTCTTTTGACAGTTATGTATTGACTTGTCGTTTGATTGATGGTAAGTATCCTAATTACGAGGCGGTAATCCCTAAGGAGAATCCGAATAAGTTGATGATTAACCGCGTTTTGTTATTGAACTCCGTGCGTCGTGTTGCTATTTTCTCTAATAAGACTACGCATCAGATACGTTTGAAAATTGCAGGAGCGGAATTGAATATCTCTGCAGAGGACATTGATTACTCTAACAAGGCGGAAGAGCGTTTGACTTGTGATTATCAAGGAGACGATATGCAAATAGGCTTTAACTCCCGTTTTTTATCTGAGATGTTGACTAATTTACAGTCGGATGAAATCATGTTGGAGATGTCTATGCCTAACCGTGCTGGAATCCTTACTCCTATTGATGGATTGGACGAAGGCGAAACGGTAACCATGTTGGTTATGCCTGTAATGCTAAACAATTAATATAAACTAACCTTTATACTGAGAACCGTCTCGTTGCAAACAGCGAGGCGGTTTTTTTATGGCCTTAAAGTAAAAGCCCCTACGATGAGGGACTTTAATTCTTATTCATGTAGTGCTATGATGGGCGTATGCAGACTTTGTGCTAATTTTTGGGTGGTGGTTGTGGTGAACAACTCTACAAAGAAATTGCGCTTGTACGTTAGCATTGCCAATACATCGATATCTTGGTCAACTAAGAAGTCTTCGATGGTGGCGTTTACATCCTCATTGGGAATCACAAAAAACTGTAAATGTTCTTCGTCTTCGAAGTGGGATTGCCAGCGTAGAATCGTATCCGTGTTTACATCTGATTTGGGTGTTTTCACATAGAGGCATTTTACTTTGGCGTGCATTTTTTTGGCCAGCATTAAGACTTTAATCAGCGCTTCGATGTCTTTTTGGCGGAAGCGGGTGGTGAACGCTATGGTTTCTATTTTTTCGAATTTAGCAGAAGCAGGGACACTTAAAACCGGCACTGACACATCAGAAATCACGGTCGCCGTATTCGTTCCAATAAACGAATCAAACCAACCCGTGGCGCCATTGGTACCCATGACTACAAAGTCTATATTTTCTTGTTGGATTACTTTTTTGATGTTGAATACTAGTTCGCCGTCCATCATAATATGGCGGAGGGCGATATGCGATGCTTTGTGCGCTTCGGCTAGGTCATGCAGTATTGGCATTTCCTCTTTGAAGTGATCAAAATTGGCCATTTCAATACTTTCGTAGAGTGTGGCATAGTTGATGGGCATGGCTTGACTGTCTACTATGGGCAAATCGAAAGTGTGCAGCAGCAAAAGCTCGGCTTTGAAGGTTTTGGCCAATTCGAGTGCGTACACAAATGCATTTTGAGATGTTTTAGAAAAATCTAGAGGAACTAAAATCTTTTTCATGATTGGAGAATTAATAGTAATTCAAATTTACGACCAAATCTGCCCAAAACAGGTGATAAATATCACCTAAGCTTATATTTAACTTTTACTTATGCTTTTGATATTCATTAGGATGCTTACTAAAAAGGAAATTAAAAGCCCCTTTACTAAAGCCCATTAGAATTAGTATCTTTGCCTATAAATACCAACAAGATGATTTCACAAGAGACTATAGTAGCATTGGCTTCGCCTTCGGGTGCGGGGGCGATTGCGGTAATTCGGTTATCGGGGGTTGAGGCGTTGCCCATAGCGGCGGGCGTATTCCAATCGGTTTCGAGTAAGGCTATAGAAAAGCAAAAAACGCACACCATCCATTTGGGCCACATTGTAGACGGTGAAAAGGTGTATGACCAAGTCTTGTTGTCTATTTTTAAGAATCCCCATTCTTATACTGGGGAGGATGTGATTGAAATTTCGTGTCATGGATCGACCTATATACAACAGCAGATTATTCAATTATTATTGCGCAAAGGTTGTCGAATGGCGCAGGCGGGGGAATTTACCTTACGAGCCTTTTTGAATGGCAAGTTGGATTTATCTCAAGCGGAGGCTGTGGCGGATTTAATTTCCTCTGACAACGAAGCCAGTCATCAAATTGCGATGCAACAAATGCGTGGTGGCTTTAGTAATGAGATTGCCAAGTTGCGGGAAGAGCTGTTGAACTTTGCTTCCTTGATCGAATTGGAATTAGACTTTGCTGAAGAAGACGTAGAGTTTGCCGACCGCACCCAATTTAAGGAACTTCTTAACCGCATTGAATTTGTACTGAAGCGCTTAATTGATTCTTTTGCGGTAGGGAACGTCATTAAAAACGGCATCCCAGTCGCCATCGTAGGCGAGCCCAATGTAGGCAAGTCTACCCTATTAAATGCCCTACTCAATGAAGAGCGCGCCATCGTCTCGGAAATCGCCGGAACCACTAGAGATACGATTGAAGACGAACTAGTCATCAACGGCATTGGCTTTCGCTTCATAGACACCGCAGGCATCCGAGAAACGGAAGATGTGGTGGAGAGCATTGGGATTAAGAAGACCTTTGAAAAGATTGAACAAGCACAAGTGGTGCTTTATTTGTTTGAAGGTTTCAGGTTTCAAGTTTCAGGTTCGAGTTATATCACCGAAATTGAAAAGGTCAAAAATAAATACCCGTTGAAACCTTTATTAGTGGTTATTAATAAAATTGATTTATTGACCGAGGCCGAAATCGCGGGCATCCGAGCACAATTGGCGCCCTTGAACGTCACCCTTGAAACCATCTCCGCAAAGGCAAACCGTGGCATTGACTCGCTTAAAAACCAATTAATGTCCTTTGTAAACACAGGAGCGTTGCGCAATAATGAGACCATCGTTACCAATACGCGTCATTATGATTCCTTATTAAAAGCGCTGGAAGAAATACAGAAAGTGCGTTTTGGCATGGACAGTAATTTATCCTCTGATTTAATGGCGATTGACATTAAGCAGGCATTATATTACTTTGGAGAGATTACTGGGGAGGTTACTAACGACGAGTTGTTGGGGAATATCTTTGCTAATTTTTGTATTGGTAAATAGACAATATCTTTACCTTAAATTGTTCTCTAATGTGCTACTACACCCAACAAGGCAAAACGGCTGGACAGCTCAGCGACTTTTACAATAAGAACGTGGATGATCCCGGGAATGTGGTGCCGGCGGCTTTTATTAATGGTTTTAGCTTCCCTAACCTTCCGATAGTATTAGATACTAAACCGGAACTTATCACTACTAATTTTACTTGGGGTTTGGTTCCGACGAATCGGGAGGCCGATTTTAGGAAGAGTACGCTGAATGCTCGGGTGGAAACCTTGGGGGATAAAGTTTCGTTTGCCCCTTCGATCAACAAGCGTTGTTTAGTGATTGTTTCGGCTTATTTTGATTGGCATTGGAACGACCCCGCTGGTAAGTCTAAGACTAGATATGAAATCCATTCGGCCGTGGATGAAATATTTTATTTGGCCGGAATTTACAATACCTGGCAGGATGTGCAAGGGGCGGTTTGGAACACCTATAGTATTGTTACTACCGAAGCTAATGAGATGATGCAGTACGTGCACAACCGCAAAGAAGCGGAAGGCGACCAACGGATGCCGATTCATATCCTAAAGGACGATGAAAAAGCTTGGCTGGATGCTAGCAACCACCCTATGGAATTTGCTTATCCCAACTACAACCCTGCTTTGATTAGTTTTTAGCTTAGGCCTTTCTCATGCTGTACTCCGTCTTTAAGGCGGATATATCCTTGCGAATTCCTTGCAATATATCGGTCACACTTAGGGCGCCTAAATCCTCTGGTTGAAATTCCTGGGTCGCTATGCTGCAGGCATACCGCCATACCTCTAAAACATCCCCATAGTGTACTTCGTAAGGTTCGTATATCGTATTATCTGAGTGCGCCATCACGGTGTTTTTATCCTTCTTATATAAGCGCTTATAGGACATGCCGTCGCTTTTGGTAATTAGAATATAGGTTTTGCCATCGACGATATCGCTGCTGCGTTCGACATATTCTCCCACGACAAACGAA
>CANFZC010000027.1 GCA_947451475.1 Flavobacteriaceae bacterium
ATTAATAGTACAAACTTTTTTAAAGGCGACGTAAGGAATTTATTTGTCATATTTGGTTATAAATTAGCACTTATTAAGCAAAAGTAAAGAAAAATTATCATGATTATATTTCATTTATTGTACTTTTGCAAAACAATTTTATAAATCAGGATATTCAATAAATAATATGGATAGGTTTTCCTTTTTAAACGCAGCACACACCGAATTTTTTGCCGATTTATACGAACAATACCTTCAAAATCCCGATAGCGTAGAGCCAAGTTGGAGAGCCTTTTTTCAAGGGTTTGACTTTGGGATGGCTACCTATAATGAAGAAAATGCCGTACAAGAACTAGCTCATTATGCGGCTAATACCCCCCAAAGCGGCTTAGTTTCAGATAAATTACAAAAAGAATTTAACGTATTAAAATTAATTGATGGGTACAGAACACGCGGGCATCTTTTTACCGAAACCAATCCCGTTCGTGATCGAAGAACCTATTCACCATCGCTAGAATTAGAGAGTTTCGGACTAACAGCTGCCGATTTAAATACAGTTTTTGATGCCGCTAAAGTTTTAGGGCACAAGCCATCCACACTTCAAAATATCTTAAACCACTTGAAAAATGTGTATTGCCAGCATATTGGTATCGAATACATGTACATGAGAGTTCCAGAAACCATTCAGTGGATTCAAGATAAATTAAACATCAACGACAATCTGCCCAACTTCGATAACGACCAAAAGAAGCATATTCTAGGTAAATTGAACGAAGCAGTGTCTTTTGAAAACTTCTTGCACACTAAATATGTAGGGCAAAAGCGTTTCTCCCTAGAAGGAGGAGAAAGCATCATTCCGGCCTTGGACGCGGTAATTGAAGCGGCTGCCGAGAAAGGCGTGGAGCATTTCGTAATGGGAATGGCACACCGTGGAAGATTAAATGTATTAGCCAATATTTTCGGTAAAGCAACGCAAGACATCTTCTCCGAATTCGACGGAAAAGATTATGATAAAGAATACTTTGACGGTGACGTTAAATACCACCTTGGATTAACCTCCGAAAGAAAAACTAAATCGGGTAAAAAAATAAACATCAATTTAGCACCCAATCCTTCCCACTTGGAAACCGTAGGAGCCGTAATTGAAGGAATTACCCGTGCCAAACAAGATAAATATTTCCCAGACGATTTCTCAAAAGTATTGCCTATCGCTGTGCACGGTGATGCTGCAGTAGCCGGTCAAGGAATTGTATACGAAATTGTACAAATGGCCCAATTAGACGGATACAAAACCGGTGGGACCATACACATTGTAATCAACAACCAAGTTGGTTTTACAACCAATTACCTAGATGCTCGTTCCTCAACGTATTGTACCGATGTAGCCAAAGTAACTTTGTCTCCGGTACTGCATGTAAATGCTGATGATGCCGAAGCAGTGGTGCACGCCATGCTTTTCGCTTTAGACTTCAGAATGCAGTTTGGACGCGACGTATTCATCGATTTGTTAGGATATAGAAAATATGGCCACAACGAAGGGGATGAACCGCGTTTTACCCAACCGGTATTGTACAAGCTTATTGCACGTCACAAAAACCCTAGAGACATCTACTCAGAGAAATTGATCACGGCCGGTATTGTAGACGCAGCCTATTTAACCAAAATAGAAAACGATTACAAAGAAAACCTAGACCAAAATCTACAAGCCTCACGCAAAAAAGACTTAACCATAATCAAACCCTTCATGCAAGACGAATGGAAAGGTTTTGTGCAAGTGTCTGACGATGAAATGCTTAAAAAAGTAGATACTACTTTCGATAAAAAGAAATTAGATGCTATCTTAGAAACAGTTTCAACCTTACCTGCTGATAAAAAATTCATCAGTAAGATTTCCAAAATTGTTAACGATAGAAAAACGATGTATGACAATGATGTCATCGATTGGGGTACCGCTGAAACATTAGCCTACGGAACCTTGTTGACCGAAGGATATGATATTCGTATCTCAGGTCAAGACGTTGAAAGAGGAACCTTCTCGCACCGTCATGCGGTAGTAAAAGTAGAAGACAGCGAAGAAGAAGTAATTCTTTTGAATACATTAAAAGATAAAAAAGGGAAGTTTAATATTTTCAATTCCCTACTTTCAGAATACGGCGTTTTAGGATTTGATTACGGTTACGCCTTAGCCAATCCAAATGCCTTGACGATTTGGGAAGCACAGTTTGGTGATTTCTCCAACGGAGCCCAAATCATGATTGACCAATACATTTCCTGTGGTGAAGACAAATGGAACAACCAAAACGGTATTGTTTTATTACTTCCTCATGGTTATGAAGGTCAAGGAGCTGAGCACTCTTCAGCCCGCATGGAACGCTACCTGCAATTATGTGCTAAACACAATATGTTTGTAGCCGATTGTACCACGCCGGCCAACTTCTACCACTTGTTACGCCGCCAAATGAAAACCAAATTCCGCAAACCATTGGTGGTATTCTCACCAAAAAGTTTGTTGCGTCACCCATTATGTGTATCAACACGTGAGGAATTATACAAAGGAAGCTTCCAAGAGGTTATTGATGATACATCAGTTGACAAGAAAAAGGTAAAAACAGTAGTGTTCTGTACCGGTAAATTCTACTATGATATTTTAGCCGAAAGAGAAAACTTAGGCCGAAATGATGTAGCTTTGGTTCGCATAGAACAATTGTTCCCATTACCAGTAGAACAATTGAAAGCAGTAATTGCAAGCTATCCAAATGCAGATGATTTTGCATGGGCACAAGAAGAACCAAAGAATATGGGGGCCTATAGTTATATGTTGATGAATTTCGATCTAGTGCCATGGCGTTTAGCATCGTTAAAAGCGTATGCTGCTCCTGCGGCAGGTAGTCATACTAGAGATAGAAGACGTCATGCCGATGCCATCCGTATGGTATTTGACAAGAATTTATTTAGATAAAATAGACAATACTAGTAATTCAATAAAATAAAACTAAAATATACAATTATGATTTTAGAAATGAAAGTCCCATCACCGGGAGAATCAATTAAAGAAGTAGAAATAGCTACCTGGTTAGTAAAAGATGGTGATTATGTAGAAAAAGACCAAGCCATCGCTGAGGTAGATTCAGATAAAGCAACCCTAGAGTTACCAGCGGAAGCGAGCGGAATCATTACCCTTAAAGCAGAAGAAGGTGATGCTGTTGCCGTAGGTGCTGTCGTATGTTTAATTGATACTAGTGCTGCGAAACCAAGTGGTGCCGCACCAACAGCTGAAGTAAAAGCAGAAGCCCCTAAGGCAGAAGAGAAAAAAGCAGAAGCACCCAAAGCCGCTCCTGCTCCAGCGACTACCTATGCTACCCAAGCCCCTTCTCCTGCGGCTCGTAAAATATTAGACGAAAAAAACATCCAACCTACGGATATTGTAGGTACAGGTAAAGGAGGTAGAATTACCAAAGAAGATGCTGTTAGCGCTGTGCCTTCTATGGGAACACCAACAGGTGGAACTCGTGGTTCTGAAAGAACTAAATTATCCATGTTGCGTCGCAAAGTAGCCGAAAGATTAGTGTCGGCTAAAAATGAAACAGCCATGTTGACTACGTTCAACGAAGTAGACATGACCAATATTTATGCCTTACGTGATCAATATAAAGAAGAATTCAAAGCCAAACATGGTTTAGGATTAGGCTTTATGTCATTCTTTACTAAAGCGGTTACTAGAGCTTTACAATTATATCCAGACGTGAATTCAATGATTGACGGTCAAGAGAAAATTGCCTTTGATTTTTGCGATATTTCAGTGGCCGTATCAGGACCAAAAGGATTAATGGTGCCAGTTATGAGAAGTGCAGAAACCTTATCGTTCCGTGGTGTTGAAGCAGAAATTAAACGTTTGGCTTTAAGAGCTCGTGACGGGCAAATTACAGTGGATGAAATGACCGGAGGAACTTTCACTATTTCAAATGGTGGTGTTTTCGGTAGTATGTTATCCACTCCAATCATCAACCCTCCACAATCAGGTATTTTAGGTATGCACAATGTAGTGGAAAGAGCCATTGTTAAAAATGGTCAAATCGTTATCGCTCCTGTGATGTTTGTTGCCCTATCCTATGATCACCGAATCATTGACGGACGTGAGTCAGTAGGATTCTTAGTAGCGGTAAAAGAAGCCTTAGAAAATCCAGTTGAAATTTTAATGAATAACAACCCTAAGAAAGCTTTAGAGCTATAGGGTTTCTACCTGCCTCGGATGAGGCGCCTATATATATTTAAATCCCGCTTGGTTTTACTAAGCGGGATTTTTCGTTTATTTGTCGCTCATTTATAAGGTATGAAGCAAAGCAATAAACAAGCGGCGATAGGATTCATTTTTATCACCATGCTAATTGATATTACAGGTTGGGGAATCATCATTCCGGTCATTCCAAAATTGATTAAAGAATTAATCCATGGCGATATTAGCGAAGCAGCAAAATACGGCGGTTGGTTAACTTTTGCCTACGCCATTACGCAGTTTGTTTGTGCCCCCTTAATTGGAAACTTAAGCGATAAATTCGGACGACGTCCCATTATCTTGATATCGCTGTTCGCCTTCGCTTTAGACTATTTATTATTGGCTTTTGCTCCAACCATCGCCTGGCTGTTCCTAGGAAGAATTATTGCCGGTGTAACGGGTGCCAGTATCACGACTGCCTCTGCCTATATCGCCGACGTAAGCACGCCCGAAAACAGAGCCAAAAACTTCGGAATGATAGGAGCGGCATTCGGACTCGGATTCATTATCGGACCCGTAATTGGTGGATTGTTGGGACAATTTGGTTCTAGAGTGCCCTTCTATGCAGCCGCCATTTTGTGTATGCTCAATTTTCTATATGGATATTTTATTTTACCCGAATCCCTTGCCAAAGAAAACCGACGCGAGTTTGAATGGAAACGAGCTAACCCAATAGGAGCGCTATTAAATTTAAAAAAATACCCAACCTTAATCGGATTAATTGTGTCCATTTTTCTATTGTATGTGGGTTCCCATGCCGTACATAGCAACTGGAGTTTTTTTACCATGTACCGCTTTCACTGGGATGAAAAGATGGTGGGGTTGTCGCTTGGGGCAATCGGACTCTTAGTAGGCGCCGTTCAAGGTGGTTTGATTCGTTGGACGAGCCCAAGGTTAGGCAATGAAAAAAGCATTTATCTCGGCCTTGCTTTATATACTATCGGAATGTTGCTTTTTGCTTTCGCTACCAAAAGTTGGATGATGTTTGTGTTCCTAATTCCCTATTGTCTTGGCGGAATTGCAGGGCCTGCCATGCAAAGTGTCATTTCAGGTAAAGTACCCCCTAACGAACAAGGAGCGATACAAGGTACTTTGGCTAGTTTAATGAGTGCCTCAGCCATCGTCGGACCACCCATGATGACCAATACCTTTTACTTCTTCACCCACAAAGAGGCGCCCTTTCAATTACCAGGAGCTCCCTTTATTTTGGGAGGATTTCTAATGTTAGTCAGTACAATTTTGGCTTTTTATTCGCTAAAAAAACACTTTACTTCAAATACAAACACCGATTCGCATAATCAATAATCGCTTCGCCTTCTAACAGTATATCGGCACCAATGATACCCTGAACCGCTTTGGCTTTATACTGCTGCAACGCTTCATTAACATGGGTCAAATCAAAAATAACCAAGTGAAGACCAGCAGTCTTCCATCTGCCTAACGATAGCGTATTGTTCTTAGCAACTTGGGTGTACATGCCTGTAGCTCCAGCGCCAGCCGCTCTAGTTTTAGAAGTTCCCGCTTTTAGGCCAAAAAGAGTGATACTTTCAAAACCTACACAACTGTTCGAAGCGCCCGTATCCAATATAAAGTTACCCGAAACGCCATTTATTGACGCTTTAACGAGTAGGTGTTGGGTCTTAGAAACTTTAAAATTAATTTTTTTGTACTGGTCTTTACGCAGTACATCTTGTAGATTAGGCATAAATAAATAAATGATATCAAAGGTAATCTAAAATTCCAACTCCCCCATAATTCCAACTAAACTTAGTACCTTTGAAACGCATAAAACTGAGCTATTTTTCACCAAATGATTCTTACCGACACCCACACCCACCTTTATTCTGAAGAATTCGATCAAGATAGAAATGAAATGATTCAAAGAGCTATTGAGCAAGGAGTTTCTCGTTTCTTCGTGCCTTCAATAGATTCCAATTACACAACTAAAATGTATGAATTGGAAGCGCAATATCCCGAAAACATTTTCCTAATGATGGGTTTACATCCCACTTATGTTAAAGAAAATTATTTAGAGGAATTAGCGCATGTTGAAGCCGAATTAGCCAAGAGAAAGTTCCATGCCGTGGGTGAAATTGGTATTGATTTATTTTGGGATAAAACTTTTTTGAAGGAACAACAATACGCCTTCCAATACCAAATCCAGTTAGCCAAAAAATACAACCTAGGCATCAACATCCATTGCCGTGATGCTTTTGACGAAGTTTTTGAAGTCCTGGAAAGTGAAAAGGATACTGATTTATTCGGAATATTTCATTGCTTCACGGGAGATTTTGCGCAGGCGCAAAAGGCCATTGATTTAAATATGAAACTTGGAATAGGAGGGGTAGCTACCTTTAAAAACGGAAAGATTGACCAGTTCCTGAACGAAATTGATTTAAAACACATCGTGCTAGAAACCGATTCGCCCTATTTGGCACCGGTCCCCTACAGAGGTAAACGAAACGAAAGCAGTTATACAAGATTGGTAGCCGAAAAATTGGCCGACATTTACCAACTGCCAATAGCGGAAATTGCTCAAATCACAACCGAAAATTCTAAAGCCATTTTTGGGATTTAATCAGCATTTCTTCCGAAAATTAAGTTTTTTTTTGTTCATTTGTTCCACTTTAATTGTGAGTTGCAATGCAGAAATTTGATTCTATTCGCCCGTTCTATGATGCTGAAGTAAATGAAGCCATTCATTCAGCTGTAAATCATCCCATGATGAAAGCGCTAATGGGGTTTACCTTCCCTGACGTCGACGATGAAGTGTGGAAAAACCAACTCAAGAAAACACATTCTATTCGTGATTTTCAATGCAATTTTATCTATCAATCCGTACAAAAAGTACTGGCCAAAAGCTCAGAAGGCTTAACCACTTCAGGCTTTGAAAAATTAGAAAAAAACACTTCTTATCTATTCATTTCTAACCACCGCGATATCATTTTAGACACTTCTTTATTAAATGTGGCGTTATTTGATCACGGTCTAGTAATGACGGCTTCGGCGATTGGAGATAATTTAGTCAAAAAGTCGTTCTTAAAAACCTTATCCAAACTCAATAGAAATTTTTTAGTATTGCGAGGATTACCGCCTAGAGAATTGCTAGAAAGTTCCAAGTTGATGTCAGAGTACATCGCGCAGCTATTGTTGCGTGAAAACCGCTCTGTGTGGATTGCACAACGGGAAGGAAGAACCAAGGATGGCAATGATGCGACACACAGTGGCGTTTTGAAAATGTTGGCCATGGGTTCTGATGAAGCCGTATTGATGGATTATTTCAAGAAGATTAAAATCGTTCCGGTTTCAATCTCCTACGAATACGACCCTACCGATGCACTGAAAATGCCGCAGTTGATTGCAGAAGCGAAAAACGAAATTTACATCAAAGAGAAAAACGAAGATTTTGTGACCCTGTTAAGCGGAATCATAGGACAAAAGAAACGCATTCACATACATATCGGCGATATCTTAGATAAAGAATTAGACACGATTAAAGCCGAGCATGATAACAATAACAAACAAGTACAAGCGGTCGCCCAAGCAATAGACGATTCAATTCTACAAAGCTATATGCTGTGGCCAACCAATTATATCGCATACGACCTTTTGCATAAAACCGACAAGTACAAAAACTACTATACTGAAAACGAAAAGTCCCTGTTTGAAAGAAGATTGGAAATGAAAATTGACGAGAACAATTCTCAAATGGTAGAAAGTTTCTTGGCCATGTATGCCAATCCAGTAGTTAATAAATCCAAATACGAGAATGCAGTCTAAGCCCAATATATTGCTGATTTATACCGGCGGTACTATCGGGATGATGAAAGACTTTGAAACCGGGGCACTCAAAGCATTCAACTTTAAAAAGTTGTTGCAAAAAATCCCAGAATTAAAGCAATTGGATTGCAACATCGAAACCATCTCATTTGAAAACCCCATAGATTCTTCCAATATGAATCCCCAAAAATGGGTCGCTCTAGCCACCATCATCGAAGATAATTATACAGCGTTTGACGGTTTTGTTGTGCTACACGGTTCAGATACCATGTCCTATTCTGCTTCGGCGCTGAGTTTTATGCTTGAGAATTTGAATAAACCAGTAGTGTTTACAGGTTCTCAATTGCCTATTGGAGATTTACGCACCGATGCCAAAGAAAATTTAATAACGGCCATCCAAATAGCTTCGTTACAGCAAAAAGGAAAACCAGTCATCAAGGAAGTCTCTTTGTATTTTGAATACAAATTATACCGTGGAAACCGCACCACCAAAATAAATGCCGAACATTTCAATGCGTTCGCGTCTCCTAATTATGCGCCACTAGCCGAATCAGGAGTGCACTTGAATGTCAATCCATCCGCTATTTTCCAGAAAGGAGCTACCAAGAAGTTAAGCGTCCACAAAAGCCTTAATGATAATGTGGTCATTGTAAAAATGTTTCCAGGTCTTAGTGATTCAGTATTATCGGCCATTACTGCCATTCCTGAATTAAAGGGGATTGTTTTAGAGACCTATGGTTCGGGTAACGCACCTTCAGATGAGGGTTTTATCCAAATACTAAAGAAAGCCATCAAAAGCGGCGTACACGTAGTAAATGTAACCCAATGCTCAGGAGGCAGTGTCAATATGGGGCAATACGAAACCAGTACCCAACTCAAAAAAATAGGCGTTATTTCAGGAAAAGACATTACCACAGAAGCAGCGATAACCAAGTTAATGTACCTACTAGGGCAAAATGTAGCACCCGCCGTGTTCAAAACAATATTTGAAACCTCCTTGCGCGGCGAAATGCAATAACAATTTGCCATTCTTACTTTTTTTACTCAAAAAATTTGTTGTTATTTGCACCTCCAATAGAGAGGTGTCCGAGTGGTTGAAGGAGCAAGCCTGGAAAGCTTGTATGTGGGTAACTGCATCGTGGGTTCGAATCCCATCCTCTCTGCACTAAAAGCCGAAGCAATAGCTTCGGCTTTATTTATTAAAAACGTATACAAAAGCTTGCTTTTGTATACGTTTTTAATAAATAAAGCAACCTTTGAAAAAGGTTAGGCTTTTAGTGACAGAACCCCCCAAAAGGGCTCACCGAAGGTAATCCCACACCCTCTAAAGAAACGGCAACCTTTGAAAAAGGTTAGGCTTTTAGTGACAGAACCCCCCAAAAGGGCTCACCGAAGGTAATCCCCCCAAAAGGGCTCACCGAAGGTAATCCCACATCTGTAGTAGTAAAAAAGGCAAGGCTTTTAGTAAAGGTCCCCCCTCAAGCCTCACCGAAGGTAATCCCATTTTGTTTTATAGTTCGAAAAGCAGTACTTTAGCACATCAGGATACAACAGTTATGCAAATCAAATTCGTTTTAATCGCTTTTTTCACAGTTTTGGGAGTCACGGCCCAAAACGTAGAAACTGATTTTGATGCAGTCGATTCGCTCTATAGGGAAGACCAGTTCTACTTCAATATTTCCTATAACATCCTTCAAAATGGTCCTGCTGGGTTAAGACAAAATAAATTTTCGACCGGTTTAGCAACGGGTTTTCTGCGCGATATGCCCATCAATAAAAAACGAACGTTTTCCATAGCAGCGGGGATAGGGTATTCACTAGCCATCTACAACGACAATTTAGGGACATTCACAGCAAATGGCTCAAACGTATATCAAATTTTAGGTTCCCAACCGGCCTATTCCAAAAACAAACAAACCCTCCATTTTATCGACGTGCCTATTGAATTTAGATGGCGTAATTCAACCCCCGAAAGCCACATGTTTTGGCGCGTATATACTGGAGTAAAATTGAGTTATCTCTTTTACGATCAATATGTGTTAGAAGCGACGGGTGCCAATGGTCGATTGACCAACAACAAGGACTTGAATAAGGTGCACTACGGCATTTATCTAGCCACAGGCTATAATACCTGGAACATCTATGCCTACTACGGCTTAAATTCATTGTTTAAATCGTCTACCAAAATTGATGGGCAAACCATTGACATGAATACGGCCAACTTCGGGCTAATGTTCTACATCCTATAACCAAAAGTAAAAGAGGGCCACCTGTGGAAGCAAGCCACACAAAAAACCAATACCCAATTCCCTATTCGTATGGGCCTTCATCACCAAGCGGGACGTAGCCACCAAGCCATTCATGATGACAAAAAAGGTAACCAAATGAATCGTGTTGATTTGGTTATGCAAACTCAGGCCAATAGTAAAGGCGGTCAAACTACTCATCCCCACCATGTGAAGACTAGCTTTAATTTTCGCATACAACAATAGAAAAGCCAAAGCCGAACTAAGCAGTCCCCCCAAGAAAAAGTAATACAAGGGTGGAAACCGATCCGCCGTAATGCTCTTGGCAATCAAAATGGAAAGCAAAAGAATATGCAACAACAAGGGGATTTTACGATGGGATATATCCGACAGCATGATGTTGTCAATAGTGCCATAGGTTTTCAATAAATAGAAAAAGGCTATGGGCAATAATAAAGTAATAATAATGATTTGTAAAAACAAGGCGATGTACTGCGGCTTAGAAAAATAATGACTGTCTAAAAGCACATAAAACAGCGTGCCTAGTAGCGGCATGAAAATAGGGTGGAAGAGATAAGAAAAAAAAGGAAGGTATTTTTTCAAAGAAAGGAGGTTTAAATTTTCTTCCGCATTCTCGCCACAGGAATATCAAGCAATTCTCTGTACTTGGCAATCGTTCTTCGGGCGATAGGATACCCTTTTTCTTTTAAGATGTCAGCCAGTTGATCATCGGGTAACGGCTTGTGCTTGTCTTCTTCTTCGATAACCGTTTGCAATATTTTTTTGATCTCCAATGTAGAAACATCTTCCCCTTGGTCGTTCTTCATCGCTTCCGAGAAGAACTCTTTAATCAGTTTGGTACCATAAGGCGTATCCACATATTTACTGTTTGCTACACGAGAAACCGTAGAGATATCCAGCCCCACCATGTCGGCGATGTCTTTCAAAATCATCGGCTTCAACTTGGTTTCTTCGCCGTCCAAGAAGTACTCTTGCTGAAAATGCATGATCGCATTCATCGTCACAAATAAAGTTTCTTGCCGTTGGCGTATCGCATCAATAAACCACTTGGCCGAATCTAACTTCTGCTTGATGAATTGTACCGCATCTTTCTGAGAATGGGATTTGTCTCGAGAATCTTTATACGTCTGCATCATCTCTTGATAGTCTTTGGAGACATGAAGGGTAGGGGCATTTCGACCATTTAAACTCAATTCTAATTCGCCGTCTACAATTCTTATAGCAAAATCAGGGACTATCTGTTCCACCACGCGACTACTGCTATCAAAAGACCCTCCCGGTTTCGGATTGAGTTTTTCAACTTCTTCAATGGCTTTTTTCAAGCGCTCTTGGGTAATCTCATATTTTTGAAGCAACTTATCATAATGCTTCTTCGTAAAGGCATCAAATTGGTTTTCAATAATATCAATCGCCAAAGCTACATATTCAGTAGGTGTTTTATGCTTTAATTGAAGCAACAAACATTCTTGTAAATCTCGGGCACCTACTCCTGAGGGCTCCAATTCATGAACGACCTGCAAGATCTTCTCAACCGTTTTTTCATCGGTATAGATCCCTTGGGTAAATGCCATATCGTCTACGATATCCTGAAGGTTTCGACGCAAATAACCATCGTCATCAATACTGCCTACTAAGAACTCGGCGATGCTGCGTTGCTCGTCACTGAGGATAAAGGTGTTCAGCTGGTTAATCAGGTCTTGATGAAAACTAATGGCTTCCGCAAAAGGAGTAACCCTGTCGTCATCATCATCACTATAATTGTTTGACTGTAATTTGTAATCCGGCGTTTCATCGTCACTCAAATATTCATCGATATTGATTTCGGTATCAATAGTGTCGCTGCCTTCATAATCATCATACTCCTCGTCGTTGTCAAATTCATCCTTCTCATACAGCTCCTCTTCTTCTTTACCACTTTCCAAAGCCGGATTCTCAACCATTTCTTCCTTGAGTCGTTGTTCAAAGGCCTGCGTAGGCAACTGAATCAACTTCATCAACTGAATTTGCTGAGGAGATAGCTTTTGCGATAATTTTAGATTAAGAAACTGTTTTAACATGGTAGGGTTATTTGGTTATTTGTGGATTTGGTTATTGGTAAAGTTAAAAACAGTTAACCGAATGACCGAATCAACAAATCAACTTTTAGAATTCTGCATTCTGTGGCGTTCTTGGGAACGGAATCACATCTCTAATATTCGTCATACCGGTTACAAAAAGTACCAAACGCTCAAAGCCTAATCCAAATCCTGAGTGTACTGCCGAACCAAATCTACGGGTGTCTAAATACCACCATAATTCTTCTTCTTCAATACCCAGCGCTTTCATTTTCTCCACCAAGACGTCATAACGCTCTTCTCTTTGGGAACCTCCAACAATTTCACCAATACCAGGAAATAAAATATCCATAGCACGAACGGTCTCTTTTCCAGGCTCCGTATTGTCATTCAAACGCATATAGAAGGCTTTAATCTTAGCAGGATAATCATAAAGGATTACCGGACAGTTGAAATGCTTTTCTACCAAGAAACGCTCGTGCTCCGACTGTAAATCGGCGCCCCATTCTTCAATTAAATACTGGAATTTCTTCTTTTTATTAGGAGCTGAATTGCGTAAGATTTCAATCGCTTCGGTATACGATACACGTTTGAAATTATTTTCTAAAACAAAGTTTAATTTGTCCAACAAAGCCATTTCACTGCGCTCTGCTTGCGGTTTTTGTTTTTCTTCATCCAATAATCTTCCTTCCAAGAACTTCAAATCATCAGCACATTTATCAAGAGTATATTTAATCACATACTTAATAAAATCTTCCGCCAAATCCATATTGTCATTCAAATCATTGAACGCTACTTCAGGTTCAATCATCCAAAACTCAGCCAAGTGACGGGAAGTATTCGAATTCTCCGCACGGAAGGTAGGTCCAAAGGTATAAACCTGTCCTAATGCCATAGCATAAGTCTCCGCCTCCAATTGTCCCGAAACCGTCAAGTTAGTTTGCTTGCCAAAGAAATCTTCTTTATAGTTTACCTTGCCTTCTTCGGTTCTAGGGGTGTTGTCAAACGGTAAAGCACTTACCTGAAACATTTCACCCGCTCCTTCTGCATCCGAACCCGTGATGATAGGGGTGTTTACATAGAAAAAGCCTTTTTCTTGAAAATAAGAATGTACTGCAAAAGAAAGCACAGAACGCACACGCATAATCGCGCCAAAAGCATTCGTTCTCACTCTTAAGTGGGCATTTTCTCTTAAGAATTCCAAAGAGTGTTTCTTAGGTTGCATCGGGAATTTCTCCGCGTCACAATCGCCTAATATTTCTAAAGTCGTAACTTGAATTTCATATTTTTGACCCGCACCCTGACTTTCGACCAAATTTCCAGTCAAAGCCACAGCGGTTCCGGTATTGATTCTTTTTAAAGTTTCCTCTGCCGTGTTTTCAAAATCTACCACACACTGCAAATTATGGATCGTCGAACCATCGTTCAACGCTATAAATTGATTATTTCTAAAAGTTCTTACCCAACCTTTGACCGTTACTTCATAGTTCGCTTTGCTGCCGTTTAGTAAGTCTTTAACTTTTGAATGTTTCATTTTTATTCTTTTTTTCTGATACAAATATACTTTAAAATGAGATTATTTTTCGATCTCTTCGTTTTCGTTTTCTTCGCTGTTATCGCGATAAATATTAATGCTAGGCTCATCCAACAGTTCTTTTTTAGCACTCCACTTAGCCGTAGTTAAGACCAAAGCAGGAAGCACCACTAAGTTAGCAAACATAGCAAAGGTTAAGGTGACTGAGATCAATCCGCCTAACGCTATCGTACCACCAAAACTGGACAGCGTAAAGATAGCAAATCCAAAAATCAAAACCACCGAGGTGTAGAACGTACTAACGCCCGTTTCATGCAACGCACTAATCACAGCCTTTTTGATTTTTCCACCATTCTGAATCAAGTCGTGACGGTATTTTGCCATAAACTGTATGGCATTGTCCACCGAGATTCCAAACGCAATACTAAAAACTAAAATTGTAGACGGTTTCAAAGGAATGCCAAAGTAACCCATCAAGCCCGATGTAATGCAAAGGGGCAATATATTAGTAACCACCGAAGCAAAAATCATTTTCCAAGAACGGAACATATAAGCCATCAATCCCGCAATCAGCAAGATCGCAAAAATCAAGGACTCAATTAAATTGTTGACCAAATAGGAAGTGCCTTTTTGAAAAACCAAAGCTTTCCCCGTCAAGGTTACTTCATAACGATCACTTGGAAATATCTTGTCTATTTTGGCATGTAGTTTCTGCTCTATCTTGGCCATCTCTTCCGTGCCAATATCCTTCATAAAGGTGGTAATGCGAGCATATTGACCCGTTTTATCCACATAACTTTTCATCAGGTTGTCTTTAGAACCCTTCGTAGCGTTTTTAGCATAGGATAAGATAAACGCTTGCTCCTGCGAATTCGGTAAATCATAATACTCCGGATTCCCATTATAAAAAGCTTGCTTGGAATATTTAACCAAATTGACAATAGAAACGGGTTTCGATAATTCCGGGATGCTGTCAATCGTGTTCTGCAATTCATCCATTTTTCGCAACGTAGAGGCTTTCATTACCCCTTTTTTGCGTTTGGTATTAATCATAATCTCCAACGGCATTACCCCATTAAACTCCTTTTCGAAGAAAAGGATGTCTTTGAAGAAGGAAGCCGACTTGGGCATTTCGCCAATCAAACTTCCCGATACTTTCATTTGGGTGACTCCAATCACACTAAAAAGAAGCAGGATCCCATAAATACCATAAATCAAACGGCGTTTGTTGCGCACTAAGTGCTCAACCGAATTCAAGATCGAGGATAAGTACGTTTTACTCAAATGGTTTAAATGTTTTTCCTTAGGTACAGGCATAAAACTATAAACGATAGGCACCACCATCAAAGTAAGTAAATAAACGGTAATGACGTTAATGGAAGTAACCAAGCCAAACTCATACAGCAAATCATTACCCGTAATCATAAAGGTGGCAAATCCAATAGCTGTAGTCAAATTAGTCATCAAAGTAGATACCCCAATTTTTGAAATAACCCGTTGCAACGCCTTAGCCTGATTGTTATGGGTCTTAATCTCTTGTTGGTACTTATTAATCAGGAAAATGCAATTGGTAATTCCGATTACGATGATTAAGGGCGGAATAATAGCCGTCAAAATCGTGATTTTATAATGGAATAAACCCAAGGTCCCAAAAGACCACATTACTCCCACAATCAAAATGCAAATAGAAATAAAAGTAGCGCGATGCGAACGGAAAAACAAAAAGAAAATTAAGGAGGTAATAAACAAAGCTGCTCCAATAAACAAGCCAATTTCCCCCTTCATATTCTCCGTGTTAATAGTACGGATATAGGGCATGCCCGAGACTTTCAAGTCAATGTGGGTTGCCTTTTCAAATTTTTCAACGGCGGGCACTAATACCTCTAAGATAAATTGCTTTCGAATAGGGGAGTTAACCACATTCTTTTTAAGATAAACAGCCGATCGGATACTGCCCGATTTCTTATTAAAAAGTAAGCCTTCATAAAAAGGCAAATCAGTAAAAAGCTGCTTTTTGATTTGAGTCAAATACGCAGGGTCAACCGTTCTTTTTTGATCCACCAAGGGAACCAATTCAAAGCGCTCTAGGGTATCGTTCTTTTGTAATTTTTTTAAATCGTTTAAAGACACAACCAATTCAACCTCCTGATGAGATTTTAAATGGGTCATCATTTCGTTCCATGCTTTATAGGCTTTGGGTGTGAAAAAAGCATTATCCTTTACGCCGATAACAACCAAATTCCCTTCTTCGCCAAAGGTGTTGAGGAACTGCGTATAGTCTTTGTTAGCTTGGTGGTTTTTAGGAAGTAAATTGGCTTCGTTGTAAGTCATCCCTACATTTTTCCACTGCAGAGCAAGGAAGAGGGTTAACAGCACGATCCCAATGCTAATAATTATTCTGTTTCTCAGAATAATTCCTGCTAGAAATTCCCAAAATCCCGCTGTTATTTTCTTTTTCATTCTTGATTTTAAACGGTTGCAAAGGTAATTAAAACGGACATATTTGGGTAAGAATTTCCAAAAGTTTTAGTTAATTTAACGTGCGTTTTTAGGTCTAATTAAAATTATTGCTTTTCACCTAAAAAAAAGTATAAAAATAGATTGCTTTTTAGCATCTTTGTAGAGCACAAGTCGGATTTGTTTGGTATGAGAAATTTTAAAAATACATTGTTCTATTTAGTGGTTACCGGAGGTTTTACGGCCTTAATGTATTGGATAGTAGAACAAGGAAAACTTTTGGAAGTAGGAAAAAAAATAGTATCTCCTGCCACTACCGATAGCCAATGGGTGCAATTTCTTTCTTCACTTTTTCATAACCTACAGCATCCGCTTGCCTTACTGTTAATCCAAATCATCACCATCGTTTTTGTTGCACGCATCTTCGGGTGGATTTTTAGAAAAATAGGACAGCCATCCGTAATTGGCGAAATCATAGCGGGAATTGTGATGGGACCCTCACTCTTTGGCTTGTATTTTCCCGATTTCAAAGAAGCACTATTTCCAGCAGCCTCGCTAGGAAATCTCCAAATGCTAAGTCAAGTGGGTTTAATCCTTTTCATGTTCGTTATCGGAATGGAATTAGACTTAAAAGCCCTAAAAAACAAAGCCAATGAAGCGGTTGTCATAAGTCATGCCAGTATCGTCATTCCCTTTGCACTAGGTATCGGCTTGTCGTATTTCATCTACCCCAACTTCGTTCCAAAAGACATCAACCCAATCACGGGAATAGAACAATTTAAAATCCCATTCCTGTCCTTTGCCTTGTTCATGGGTATCGCCATGAGCATCACAGCCTTTCCAGTACTCGCCCGGATCGTCCAAGAACGAGGAATCCATAAAACCCGCCTAGGAACTATTGTAATCACCTGTGCTGCCACCGATGATATCACCGCTTGGTGCATCTTAGCCGCCGTAATCGCTATCGTAAAAGCAGGTAGTTTCATCAGTTCCCTATACGTTATCGGCCTAGCCATAGTATATGTCATCTGCATGCTTTTTGTGGTGAAACCCTTCCTAAAACGAATAGGTGAATTATACGCTAAAAAAGACAACCTTAAAAAATCAGTAGTTGCCATTTTCTTTTTAACGCTAATCGTATCGGCCTATTTAACAGAAGTCATCGGAATTCATGCCCTTTTCGGAGCCTTTATGACCGGTGCCATCATGCCCGATATTGCCAAGTTTAGAAACATTTTCATAGAGAAAGTAGAAGATATTGCCGTGATTTTATTTCTGCCGTTATTCTTTGTGTTTACGGGCTTGAATACAAATATCGGACTCCTAAACGACGTTTATTTATGGAAAGTTACGGGCTTCATCATCTTGGTGGCCGTAGTTGGGAAGTTCTTCGGTAGTGCTTTGGCGGCCAAATTCGTCGGACAGAACTGGCGCGAAAGTCTAACCATCGGGGCCCTAATGAACACCAGAGGTTTGATGGAATTAGTAGTGCTCAACATCGGATTAGACCTAGGGGTGCTAACGCCAAAGGTATTTACCATGATGGTAATTATGGCGCTGGTAACAACCTTCATGACGGGTCCAGCCCTTGATTTAATCAACTTCATCTTCAAAACCAAAGACGATATTGTACCCTCGGAAATTAAAAAGAATGCCGAGTTTAAAATATTAATTTCATTCGGTAATAACGAAAAAGGGAAATCCTTATTGCGCCTTGCCAATAGCCTTGTAAAAAAACAAGCCGAAACTGCCAACGTCACCGCCATGCATTTGTCCAGCAGCGACGAGATGCATGCCTATAATTTAGAAGAATACGAAAAGGAAACCTTCGAACCCATCCTCAAGGAATCCAAAAAGCTTAGCCAAGAAATCACCACCATCTTCAAAGCAACCGGGGATATGGAAACAGACATAGCCGACATTGCCCGAGAAGGGAAATACGATTTCGTATTGGTTGGCCTAGGAAAATCAATATTCGAAGGAACCCTACTTGGGAAAGTGCTGGGCTTTACCTCGCGCATCATTAACCCCGATCGTCTTTTAGACAAATTCAAAGGAAGAGAAGGATTGTTTGAAAACTCGCCCTTCGATGACAGAACCCGTTTAATCATTTCCAAAACCAAAACGCCACTTGGGATATTAATTGACAAAGATCTAAACCAAGTCAACAAAGTATTTGTAGGGGTCTATACCATCGGAGATGTGTTCCTAATCGATTACGCTCAAAAGTTAATCTACAATAACGACACCCACGTGACCATTTTGGAAAACAACGAGCAAACCAAAAATAACTTTCTAATCGAAAATGCCTTTGAGGCCTTAGTACAAAAGTATCCAGACAATATCAAAGTATTAAGTCCAGATAAGATTAATAAACCCGTCTTGTCTACTCAGGATTTGGTCATCTTCAGTCTGGAAACCTGGAAAAAGTTAGTAGAAGAGGAAACCACTTGGTTAACCGATATTCCTTCGGTGTTAATCATCAAACCTTAAAACCCTAAATCCAAGACAAAACTCAGCTTAAGCGCTAAGTTGTCCTCAAATCGCGGCAATTGATTCGGACCATACCGGTAAAAACCCGTCAATCCAAATCCTTTGTATATTTGGTTCAGCTCGATACCCGATTCAAATAAACCTTGATCCAAGGTCTTATATTCAATTCCTATGTGGCGCTCCGGATTTTTCATATTCCCCCAGACCATTCGAGTAACCAAAACCAAGGACGGTTTGACCTTAGGGAATAATGCCACCCGTTTCGAACCGTGCTTGAATTGCAACATCACAAATTCACTGGAGAAAAACTCATTGAAATACATGGTTTCAAAACTGTTTTTACCCGCAATAGTCAAGCGTTGCAAAAGGATGTCTTTTGTCAAGTTATTAGGCATGGTATTATACAAATGGGTAATCGGAATCGCCCCAAATCCATATCCCGCCTGAACCAAAAACTCCGATTTTTGACCGTTCAAATATTTTTTCTCATACTCGATGCGGGCATCAATTTTACCAAAATTAAAATCATTACTTAAGAAACTAGGTAAGGATTTGGTAAACTGCAAGGTAAATTTCGGAAAGCGCTTTTCATATTCTATTTTCCCATTCGGGGTTTGCATCAAATCACTAAACGGATTCCACTGTAGGGAAAACTGTGCCATAGTCATGGAAAAATCTTTGTAGAGTTTGCCATTATAGTCAAAGGTATAATCAAACATGGGAGTCACCTCACTATGGGTCAATTGCCAAATGCTCTCCGTCTTCGGAATGATTTTCGTTTCTATATACCCCCGCCAGGTTTTATGATTGTAAAAGGTACTAATGTTAATCGGCCGCGGGTCATACAATTTAAATACCCGTTTATCAGTAGCAAACGTGGTACTCGCAATCTCCTTAACATCATCGGTATAAGAACCTCCAATCCAGGTGTTGGTAAAATGACCAATCCGAACGGCAGACCCTATAGAATACTTAAACGCCTCATCCTTCAATCCATAAGCACCATAACCTTCCAGGCGAAACTTCCGTGAAAATTGCTCATTGGTTATGCCTCCTAGTCCAAAACGAAAGCCTTCAAAATTATTGTAACTCAATAAATAGCGTAAATCAAAATCAAACGGACCAAAAGGCAAATACCCATTAATGATTTTACGACCAAACTTGATTTTCTTCTCAATCTTCTGCTTCGTAACCACACTGTCCAAAACAAAATAGGTGCGCTCACTTCTTTGATCTAAACTATCGGTGCGGCTTTGTTTCCAAAACACCTCGTCCCGTAGGTTAGCATTAGCTTTCACATCGATCGCAATAGAAGACTTGCGTATGCGAACATCATTATTCACCTTCAAATCAAAAACATGCATTTCCGAAGCCAAATAGGTGAAATCAGACGGACTTTTTTTAGGGGAATTGCCATTATCATTTTCGGCTGCAAATTCAATTCTACCACCCAATATAGACGTTGCGTCTTTACTTTTCCCCTTCACAATTCTAAAGTTTTTTTGTACCGGGAACCACAGCTGTTCCGCCGCTAGATAAGTAAACTCATGCACCCCTGTAATGTCAAGTACACCTCTGATGCGCATCACCGCTTTCGCAATGGCATAGTTCTCTTGGTCTACATAAAGCAATCCTTCCAATCCGTTAGCACTGGTCTTATTTTTAAAATAAAGGACAATAACACTGCGGTTGCTCAAAGTAGTAGTGTCCAGTATAGTATACCGGTATTCTTTTAACGCTTGAGTGGAAATCGGACTTTTATATTTGGTCTCAAAAAGTTCATACTTGTCATCGTAAATGGAAAAGGATTGCAACCCAAATCCCAACAATTCATATATAGGCTCCTTAAATCCCGCCATCTTAGTGCCAATGATGGTTTCTTTCAAAAGAGGCTTTTCAAATTGAAACTGCGAGACCTTCTCCGTTAGAAACAAATGCTGCTTCTCAATAATTTTCTTAAACTTATAGGCCGAGGAATCAATTTTAGCGATGTCACTGCGGATGTTGGCGTCTACAAATAAAGTATCTATCGTCCCAACAATCGAATCGGGATTAGCCGTCACCAGTAATTTATTATAGGTCTTAAATTCAAAACTGTGCAGTTTTCGCTGGGGGTTATTCCTGTCCTTATGCGCTATTACTTCAGCAATAAGCGCATTGCCCAAAGGGGCTCTCGAAAGAATAACTTCTTCTAGAGCCGTAGTATTGGGGGAAAGCAAAATCGTATAGTAGGGCCTTGTTTCAAATAACGATAGGGTTTTAGCCGTATAACCTAGGTAGGATACGGTAACGCTTTCTGGTGGTGCAGCCAAGTTGAAATAAAACTTACCATCAACATCCGAAAGGGTAGTAACGCCTTTTTCAGTGGTAAGCGTTGCAAAAGGAAGGCTTTTTTTGGTCTCCGTATCCTTTACAATGCCCCGGAGCTGAAATTGGGCTTGAAGCGACAGCGAAATTAAAAAGACAAGTAGAAATAATGGCTTCATTAGAAAGGATTTGACACAAAAAGCTACCGCAAAAGTAGGAATAAAAAAATCCGTCTCGCCATATTTTATGTAGACGAGACGGATTTTAATACCAATTTAACATTGTTACACTTTCATGATTTCGGCTTCTTTAATAGCCAAGTGCTCTTCTATTTTTTTAATGAAGGAATCCGTCAATTTTTGAACATCATCTTCAGCCGTTTTACACACATCTTCTGACGTCCCCTCTTTTTCTAATTTTTTGATATCAGTATTAGCATCCTTACGGGCATTTCGGATCCCAATCTTAGCATCTTCTGCTTCCGCTTTGGCTTGTTTAACCAAGTCACGTCTGCGCTCTTCCGTCAAAGCAGGAACATTAATAATAATGTTATCTCCATTGTTCATAGGATTGAAGCCTAAATTAGCAATCATAATCGCTTTTTCTATAGGATGCAACATGTTCTTTTCCCAAGGGGTAACCGTAATGGTTCGAGCGTCAGGAACATTAATGTTAGCCACTTGAGATAACGGCGTTTGTGACCCATAATAATCTACAAAAACACCACCCAACATTTGTGGTGTTGCTTTTCCAGCTCGGATGTTTAAAAATTCTTTTTCTAAATGCGCAATAGAACCTATCATGGATTCTTTGGTGCTGTCTAAAATAAATTCAATTTCTTCCATTCTATATTGAGTTTTCAGTAAGTGTCTTTTTCTACAGTTTGCTCAACTGTGACTTCCTACTGCGACGGTTAACTATATTTTAACTACGGTTCCTATGTTTTCGCCTTCGCAAATTTTGATCAGGTTCCCTTTTTGATTCATATCAAATACCACAATCGGTAGTTCATTTTCCTGACTTAAGGTAAAGGCTGTGCTGTCCATAACATTCAATCCTTGTTTAATGACTTCTTCAAATGAAATCGAATCAAACTTTACCGCATTCGGATTTTTTTCGGGATCACTATCATAAATACCATCTACTCTGGTCCCTTTTAAAATCACATCAGCATGTACTTCAACCCCGCGTAAAACAGCAGCAGTATCCGTGGTAAAATAAGGATTACCCGTTCCTGCCCCAAAAATAACAATTCTTCCCTTTTCAAGGTGACGAACCGCTCTTCTTTTGATATAAGGCTCAGCAATGGCTTCAATTTTTAAGGCGGTTTGTAATCGGGTCAACATGCCCTTGTCTTCCAAAGCTCCTTGCAAGGCCATTCCATTAATAACGGTGGCTAGCATCCCCATATAATCACCCTGTACACGATCCATTCCATTACTGGCACCCGCAACACCTCTAAAAATATTTCCTCCTCCAATTACAATGGCAATTTCAACTCCTTTTTCATGAATTTGCTTAATCTCATCAGCATATTCCGCTAATATTTTAGGGTCAATTCCATATTGTCTCTCACCCATTAAGGCTTCACCACTCAACTTAAGAAGAATTCTTTTATATTTCATTCGTCGTTTTTATTGTTTTTTATAGGTCTCATGCTGTCGCCCTTCGGGCTCGAGTCATTACCAGTGTTTATTGTTTTTTAATGGTGTAATGCTGTCGCCCTTCGGGCTCGAGTCATTACGAGTTTATATTGTTTTTAAATTGTGTAATGCTGTCGCCCTTCAGGCTCGAGTCATTACGAGTTTATATTGTTTTTTAGATATCATGCACCAAACATGATTCCTTAGTTTGTTGTTGGGTGCAAATATAAACATATTCTTTTTTTGTAACTCATAGGATAAAAAGATTATTTGGTAACATTTATTACCCAATTCCCTATTTTGGTTTTGTAATTTTGTCCTGTAAAATCAAAAGTATGACAACCGTTAATAAGGAAAGTATAGGACAATGGTATTCGTATACAGCGTATAGAAGTAGAATAGCCAGCTTACTACTGGAGGGAAAAACCTCGGGTGACGAACAATCAGAAGCAAGGGTGCATTACTCACAGCTAAATGTTACCCGCATGAACCGTTTGGATAAAACCCTAGTGATTTCGGAAGCATACATCCAACAATTGCAAACTCTAAAAGGAAGCTACCTATGGTTAGTGCTGGCCGAAGGCTGGTGCGGAGATGCCGCGCAAATCCTACCCGTTATCCAGAAGATGGCATCGCATTCAGCAGCAATCGAACTCCAAGTACTCTTCCGTGACGAAAACGAAACGCTGATGAATCAGTTTCTTACCAATGGAACCAAAGGAATCCCAAAACTAATTATACTGGATAAAAATACGTTAGAAGTTTTAGGTGATTTCGGTCCAAGACCGAAAGGAGCCTCCCAATTCATGCAAGAGTATAAAGCCGAACATGGCCAAATTGATGAAACCGCCAAAGCTGAGTTGCAACTGTGGTATTTTCATGATAAAGGATTGTCCATTCAAAAAGAAATTATGGAACTAATGCAGTCTATTCAGCCAGCGTTGCTTCAAACTGCTCAGGAGTAAGGGCTTGGTCAACCGAGTAGTCCCCAATTTTAGTGCGACGCAATACTGATAAATACCCACCCGATTCTAATGCATTCCCATAATCATAGGCCAACGAACGGATGTAAGTGCCCTTGCTGCAGCATATTCTAAAGTCTACTTCTGGCAAAGCAATGCGAGTGATTTCAAATTCATATACCGTCGTTTTTCGAGCTTGAATTTCTACGGCTTCACCAGCGCGAGCATGCTCATACAATCGAATGCCGTCTTTTTTAATAGCCGAAAAAACGGGTGGCTTTTGATCTATCTCCCCCAAAAATTGTTTCGTACGTTCCAATAACAAGGCTTCCGTAAGGTGCTCTGTAGGATAGGTAGCATCCACCTGAGTCTCCATATCATAGGAAGGGGTAGTGGCACCCAACGTAATAGTACCGGTGTACTCTTTGGCCTGACTCTGAATCTCCGTGATTTTTTTGGTAAACTTCCCTGTGCATACGATCAGCAAACCTGTAGCCAAAGGATCCAAAGTACCCGCATGTCCAATTTTAAATTTTTTTGGTAAATCGTATTGTCGCTTTAAGACGTACTTCAGTTTATTAACCGCCTGAAAAGAAGACCAAGTCAAAGGTTTGTCAATCAAGAGTACCTGACCCTCTAAAATCGCTTCGGCCGTCATTAAATAGTGGTTAACTTCATGACCATGAAGTGAATAAGTAAAATGGCCAAACCAGCCACAATGCGGTAATAACCAAACATTTTGAAGCCGTTCTTAGTCAAGTAGCCTATAAATGATTTAATGGCCAATAGTGCCACTATAAAGGCAATAATATTCCCCAAGATCAAAAAGTTGATCTGATCGTGCGTCAAGACATACCCGTCTTTATAATAGTCATAACATTTTTTTGCCGTAGCGCCCAGCATCGTCGGAACCGCCAAGAAAAAAGAAAATTCTGCAGCCGTAGTACGAGACAATTTCTGAGACATTCCGCCCCCTATACTAGCCCCACTGCGAGAAACACCCGGAATCATCGCCAAACATTGAAATAAGCCTATTTTTAAGGCAGTAGCATAGCTTATTGAAGTGGTTTCTTGAAGTGCTTCTTTTGGGGCAAACCAGTCGTCTACTTTCAGTAAAATAACGCCCCCAAGCACCAAGGAAACCGCCACCGTAATTGGATTCTCCAACAAGGCATCAATCTTTTTACTGAACAACAAACCAAAGACTACCGCAGGAATAAAGGCAACCAACAGCTTAAAGTAAAAATCAAGGGTTTGAAAAAAGCGCTTAAAGTACAATACCACTACCGATAGGATGGCACCCAATTGAATGACTACGGTAAATAGTTTTGTGAAATCATCATGGGCAATCCCAAAAAAAGAAGAAGCAATAATCATATGCCCCGTAGAAGAAATGGGCAAAAACTCCGTAATCCCCTCTATAATTGCCAATACCGTAGCTTGAATATAGTCCATTATTCCGATTTAGACTTTTTAAATATCGAATAAATAGTAATCCCAAAACCAATCAACACCACCGTAGGAGCTATACGTATTCTTCTAAAATTAAATACATCATCATTCCACACCTTCGGATCATCACTACCACCACCGCTCATCAATATAAACCCTAACACTATGACAGCAATGCCAATCAATAAGGTTTTATAATTCACTTTATCAAAAAGAAAATCCGGCTTCTGCTCGTTATTTTTCATCATATCTTTTAGTCTTAATACTTAATACTTAATACTTTTCTTAATACAAATCATCCGTTCTCAAATTCAAAAAACGTTGTGTCGCAAAGTAAGTACTAATCAAAGTAATCACTATTCCTAATACCAACACACCCACAAGCACTATGCCAATAGCTACTTGGTTTTCTAAGATGCCCAAATTAGGAAAACTCGTTTCTATATAAATCAAAACTCCAATCAAAGCCAGTATCGCCAAGACCGATCCAATCAGACCTAGGATGACATTCGTTTTTATAAAGGGTTTTCTAATAAAGGACTTCGTAGCGCCCACCATCTGCATCGTTTTAATAATGAAACGCTTGGAGTAGATGGAGAGTCGTAGCGAACTATTAATCAATAACACCGAAATCAAAGCAAAGACCCCACTGATGATCAAAATCCACATACTAATATTTTTTACATTATCGTTCACCATCGTAACCAATTGCTTGTCATAAACGATATCTGCAATCATGTCGTTTTTACGCAAACGATTCTCAATTTTAGCAATCTCCGGATTGGTGACAAAATCTGCTTTCAAATGAATGTCAAACGAATTCTGCAACGGATTCACACCCAAAAATTGCATGAAGTCTTCCCCAATTACTTTTTTATGCTGCGCCGCCGCCTTTTCCTTAGAAACATATTCAAAAGATTTAGCAAACTTAGCCGTTTTCAACTCTTCTCGAAAGGCAGTCGTAACCGAGTCGGTAGCCTCGTTTTTAAAGAATACGGTCATCACAATCTCTTCTTTGAAATTGTCCGATAAGCGCTCGGAATTGATGACAAATAGCCCCAAAATTCCCAATAAAAACAACACCAAAAAGATACTCAACACGACCGAAAAATAAGAGGTAATCACCCTGCGCTTCTGAAACTTTTCAAATGAGTCTGACATAAACAGTAATTTTAGCCGTAAAAATAATAAAGAAAATTGTTTTTCCCCTTTATAACGTACAAACTTTTAACTTTATTATAATAAACGTAAATTTGTCGCTTAAATTTTTTAGCAGCGAGTGGCTTGGGCAGTTTCAGTCGGCCATTTTCCCGCTTTCCGTTACAATCTCTTTGAGGATTTTCACTGCAATCGGGGCTAGAAAGAAATCGAATCAATACACCTGACAGGTTTTCAAAACCTGTCAGGTTTAAAAACAATAGTAACTTGTAATGACTCGAGCTCAACGAGCGACAGCATTACACCATTAAAATACAATAGTACCTTGTAATGAAGTATTTCCACGAACAAATCGAAGCCAAATGGCAACAGTATTGGGCACAAAACCAAACCTTTAAAGCACAAAATCCTAGCTCCCCTACTTTTCAAGGAGGGATGGCCGCGAATGCGGACGGGGTGGTCAAGCCTAAATATTATGTCCTAGACATGTTTCCTTATCCTTCCGGAGCAGGCTTACACGTAGGACATCCTCTTGGCTATATCGCTTCCGATATCGTGGCTCGTTTCAAACGCCATAAAGGGTTTAATGTATTACACCCACAAGGCTACGATTCATTCGGATTGCCAGCCGAACAATACGCCATTCAAACGGGCCAACACCCTGAGAAAACTACTCGAGAAAACATCACCCGCTACCGCGAGCAACTAGATAAAATTGGTTTCTCCCTCGATTGGAGTAGAGAAGTGCGCACCTCGAACCCCGACTATTACAAGCATACGCAATGGATTTTCATCCAACTCTTCAATGCCTGGTACAATATCGAATCCAACAAAGCAGAAAACATCAGTACATTAGTTGCTGTTTTTGAAAAGCAAGGAAACACCACCGTAAAAGCCGTTTGCGACGACAATATAGCACCTTTTACTGCGGCTGATTGGAACTCGTTTTCGAGCGATGACCAACAAAAAATACTACTACAATACCGCTTAACCTATTTGGCCGAAACGGAAGTAAACTGGTGCCCCGCACTGGGAACCGTGCTAGCCAATGACGAAATCATAAACGGAGTATCCGAACGAGGCGGTCACCCAGTGATCCGCAAAAAAATGACCCAATGGTCCATGCGCATCTCCGCCTACGCCGAACGCCTTCTACAAGGATTAGAAACCATCGACTGGAGCGAATCCATCAAAGAAAGCCAACGCAACTGGATCGGAAAATCCGTAGGAGCGATGGTAAAGTTTCAAGTTTCAAGTGCCAAGTTTCAGGTTGATTCGGTCAATGAGACAACCTTAAACCTTAAACCTGAAACTACTTTTATCGAAGTCTTCACAACCCGCCCCGACACCATCTTCGGCGTAACGTTTATGACCCTAGCCCCAGAACACGAACTAGTGGCTAAAATCACAACTCCTGAGCAAAAAAGTACTGTGGAGGCCTATGTGGAAGCCACTGCCAAACGCTCCGAAAGAGAACGTATGGCCGATGTCAAAACCATCTCCGGGGTATTCACTGGCGCCTTTGCCGAACATCCCTTCACCAAAGAACCTATCCCAGTATGGATAGGGGATTACGTTCTTGCAGGCTACGGTACCGGGGCCGTAATGGCCGTACCTTGTGGTGACGAACGCGATTATGCGTTTGCAAACTTTTTCAAAGGCCAAAACGGTATGCCCGAAATCAAAAATATTTTCAATCAAGATATATCCGAAGCAGCCTATGGTGAAAAGGGAGGTTTCGAATTAGTGAACTCGGATTTCCTGAACGGACTAGGTTACAAAGAGGGTACAAAGAAAATCATCGAAGCGTTAGAAGAAATCAATCAAGGAAAAGGAAAAACCAACTACCGCCTTCGCGATGCCGTATTCTCCCGCCAACGCTATTGGGGAGAACCGTTCCCAGTATACTATGTAAACGGACTACCGCAAATGATTGATAGCGCCCATTTGCCTATCGTACTTCCCGAAGTAGAGAAATATTTGCCCACAGAAGACGGGCAACCGCCTCTAGGCAACGCGACAAACTGGGCTTGGGATACCGTAGCCAACAAAGTTGTCAGCAATGATTTACTTAATAACACAACCGTTCATCCCTTAGAACTAAACACCATGCCGGGTTGGGCAGGAAGTTCATGGTACTGGATGCGCTACATGGATGCTAGCAACGAAACCGAGTTCGCCTCCGCCGATGCCCTTAAATATTGGGAAAACGTAGACCTCTACATAGGAGGAAGCGAGCACGCCACCGGACACCTGTTATATTCCCGCTTCTGGAACAAATTCCTAAAAGACCTAGGCTATGCCCCAACCGAAGAACCGTTCAAGAAACTAATCAACCAAGGGATGATTCTAGGAATGAGTGCCTTTGTTTACAGAAGCGAAGATTCTAAAAAATTATACTCAAAAGGAGTAATTGCAGGCGAAAAAGTTCAACCTATCCACGTGGACCTTGCCGTAATCAATGACATCACTAACGAATTGGATATCGAAGCCTTCAAAAAGCATCCACTGTATTCCGATTATAAGGACGCCGAATTCATTTTAGAAAATGGTAAGTACATCGTAGGCCGGGAAGTAGAAAAAATGTCCAAGTCCAAATACAACGTAGTCAACCCAGACGACATATGCAACGACTACGGCGCTGATACATTACGTCTTTACGAAATGTTCTTAGGACCACTAGAGCAAGCCAAACCATGGAACACCGCCGGAATTACGGGAGTGTCAGGCTTCCTGAAAAAACTATGGCGCCTCTATTTTGACGACAATGGTTTGGTCGTGACAGAGGGCGAACCAACCCCTGAGATGTACAAAACCCTACACAAAACCATCAAGAAAGTAACCGAGGATATCGAGAATTTCTCCTTCAATACCTCTGTTTCGCAATTTATGATTTGTGTAAACGAACTAGCAACGCAAAAATGCAACCATAGAGCGATACTCGAACCGCTAGCCGTACTGATTTCTCCCTATGCCCCACACATAGCCGAAGAGCTATGGGCACAATTAGGACACGAAGGTTCGGTTTCAACGGTAGCATTCCCCATCTGCGAAGAGAAATACCTAGTGGAATCCGAAAAAGAATACCCAGTATCCTTCAACGGCAAAATGCGTTTCACCATCAAATTGCCACTAGATCTAACCGTAGCCCAAATACAAGAAATCGTACTGGCAGACGAACGTACGATCAAACAGTTGGAAGGAAGAACACCCAATAAAGTGATTATCGTACCGGGTAAAGTAATCAACCTAGTGGGATAACCCAACCAAATACCAAAAGTAGAAAGCCCAAACTCCAAAAGAGTTTGGGCTTTTTTATGCGCAAAATACGAGTACGCTAAAGTAAAGACCTGTCTATAGATAAGTATATATATAGCGAATATATGGCGTATATATAGCGTGTATATAGCGTATATATAGCGTGTTTTATACTAGTGGTATAGTATAAAAGCCCTTCCCAATAAAGTACTTAAGGTAAATTTTATAAGGTACTAATCGGGGAGTATACTGCTTGCAATAGCAATATACCCCACGGAAATCATAGTAAATTTGATTTAGAAAACCTTGAAGTAGAAAAGTATATAGAAAACCAACCAAACGAAAACCGTAATCAAAACAGGATTCAATTTAGATCGAATAGGGTCTTTAAGGTAGGTAAAAAAGTCTTTTAAAAGTAGTAATAGGTTAATAGGAATAAATAAAATAAATAAGAAAAAACCAGGCCCATAATTCCCCATTATCAAATCAACAAATAACCAAATCCCCAAATCCCCAAATAACCAAATCACCAAATCCCCAGATCCACAAATCCCAAACTCAAAGCTGTATCTGTCGCTCAAGCTGCTGCTCCAAAGAAATAAAAGTTTCCGTTCGAGAAACCCCATCAATAGGCTGTATCTTCTTATTCAACAATTGCATCAAATGCTCATTGTCCTTGCAAATAATCTTAATAAGAATACTCCAATTCCCCGTAGTGTAATGACACTCTAATACCTCCGGAATCTTCTTCAACTCCCGAACCGCATCAGAATTACTAGAAGCTTTATCCAAATAAATCCCAATAAACGCCATCGTCTTATAGCCCAGCACCCGGTTGTCAATAATAAACTTCGACCCCGAGATGACCCCAGCTTCTTCCAACTTCCGCAACCGTTGATGAATCGCCGCCCCCGAAATGCCTATTTTATTCCCAATTTGTAGAATGGGCTTACGAGCGTCTTCCATCAACTCCCTAAGGATTTCTTTGTCTATTCCGTCAATTTCTATTTGCAGTTGATTTATTTTCATTTGTTCAAGTTGTTTTAAGAATAATAGAACAAGCTAAAGCTTGTATACCTCAAGCCCACTGGGCTTGCTCCTTTTAATTTCAAATCGTCAATTTCTATTTGCAGTTGATTTATTTTCATTTGTTCAAGTTGTTTTAAGAATAATAGAACAAGCTAAAGCTTGTATACCTCAAGCCCACTGGGCTTGCTCCTTTTAATTTCAAATC
>CANFZC010000028.1 GCA_947451475.1 Flavobacteriaceae bacterium
ACTAAGGTAACGGTAGTGTTTACGGCATAGGTTCCTACTAAAGTTGCGGTTCCTGATGCGTTTAACACTATAGTTTGGTTGGCCCCACTGTTTATGGTATAGGTTACCGTTGCATTGGCGGTACCGGTAAAGGTTAAAGTTGAACTTGTATTTGAACAAATGGTTGTAGGTGCAAAAGCGACCGTTGCATCCGGTAAAGGAATAACTGTTATAGTAGCACTACTCACTTGATTATTATCACAACTAGGAGACGTTGCACTAGCAACATTAATAATATCTACTACTGTGGTAGTTGCAATTGTACTGCTCACCGTTGCAGTTCCTAATGCATTTAATACAACAGTTTGACTAGCACCACTGTTTAAAGTATAGGTAACTGTAGCATTTGGTGTACCTGTAAACGTTAAGGTCGTATTACTATTTGCGCAAATTAATGTAGGGTTCACCGCAACAGTTGCGGTCGCCAATGGCAAAACTGAAATAATAACCGTTGATGTTACATTTGGACAGGCTGGATTGCTAACGGTATAAGTAAACGTATAAGGACTTCCTGCAAGTGTCATTGTAGTAACATCAAGAGTTCCTTGTGAACCGTTTGAAGTTGCTATCGGACCTGTCCAAACCCCTGTATTATCTGGAGTTCCTCCTAATAAAGCAAACAAATCAAAAGGAACAGTAGTACTTATTTCATTTTCACATATATTTAAACTACCATTTGTCCCAGGGTTGTTTGGTTGGTATATATTTACCAAAACTGCCAATCTATTAACACTTTCGCAGGGTGGATCTACCGTTGTTGCATAATAAGTATGTCCATCTATCAATGGAGTCGCTGAAGACAAAGGAACACTCGAGAAGGAATTTAAATACCAATTATTTTCACCGGAAGCATTTAAATTAGCCACTGTTGGTGGAGCACCAGATACGTTACAAAAATTTTGAACAGGACTCCCTGTAGGTGTAGGAACATATCCCACTACCGCTCTAACAGCCCTTCTGGAGGTTTCACAACCTGTAATTGGATTTGTTTGACTTGCATAATACAAAGTACCGTTTACAATTACTGTAGTTATAGGTAAGGGACTTCCACCGGAGGATGCAGCGTACCATTGAATATTATTGCCTATAGCCGTAAAATCTTGTAGTGTTGCATCGGATAAGTTTTCAACACAGGGTCCTTGAAACGGATCTGCGATTGGGGCAGAATAAATTGTCACTACTACACTTTGTCTTGCACCACAAGTTCCCGTAGTATCATCGGCAAAATAATCTTCTCCATTTTGCAAAGGGGCACTACTGCTTAATGCAATTGTTGAAGAAGCAGTAGCATACCAATTAATACCACCTCCTGCATCTGTTGCTACTAAATCTGCAATTGTTGGAGCTTGCGTATCACAAAAGGTTTGCGATATGTTAGAAATTGTTGGACATTGAGAGAAAACTGCATTTGTATTTAAAACGACAAGTGCAATAATAAAAAGGTTTAAAAAATATTTTTTGACAAGAGTAGTTATTCTCATAAGCAATATAGTTAATACATTTTTTAAAAACCGCGAATAATTCTATTTATAAAGCAAAACTTACTTAAAACACTATTTAAATAATGATTTTAAAATCGGTTTGCATAGAATTACCCAAAGTAAAAATGTTACCACTATATTACAGATAATAATAATGAGCCTTTTTGACTTATTAAAATGTTATAAACAAAATAATCAACATTATTAACAACATATCAACAATCATGTATTTTTATAACTTGCTGAAATAAAATATATTAAAATTTAAAAATATACTAATATTAAGTTATTAATATATTTCATTGTAAGATCTGAAAATAAAAATTGTTAATAAATAAAGCACGAAATGCGCCTAAGTGACGACTAAATGCAATAAAACTGAAAAAATATTTAAAAAAAGAAGTCTTTAGACTGAGAAGCAGCCCCATTAAATTCAGTAATAATTTCTTCTATAATCACGTTGACCGGAAGAATTTCATGAATAAGGCCGGCAATTTGACCAATTTCCAATTCTCCTTCTACCAAATCACCTTCAAACATTCCTCTTTTGGCTCTTGCTCTACCCAACAATTCTTTCAACTCTTCAACGGTTGGTCCTTGTGCATACAACTCCTGGAGATCATTATAAAACTTATTCTTTATTAAACGAACGGGGGCTAATTCTTTTAAGGTTAATTGGGTACCTCCTTCTTTCGTTTCTAAAATTGTATTTTTAAAATTCATATGTGCTGAACTTTCAAAAGACGCTGCAAAACGAGAACCCATCTGCACTCCATCTGCTCCTAGCACCATCACAGCCAACATTCCCTTACCGGTTGCAATACCTCCAGCGGCAATTAATGGTATAGTTACTTGTTCTCTTACCATTGGCACTAAAGTTAATGTAGTCGTCTCTTCCCTACCATTATGTCCACCTGCTTCAAAACCTTCAACTACAACAGCATCTACTCCGGCTTCTTGTGCTTTTAAAGCAAACTTAGAACTACTGACTACGTGCACTACAGTAATACCGTTTGCTTTTAAATGAGATGTCCATGTTTTTGGATTTCCTGCAGAAGTAAACACAATTTTCACTCCTTCTTCTATAATTATTTGAATAATTTCTTCTACATTAGGATATAACATTGGCACATTGACACCAAATGGTTTATCCGTTGCTTTTTTGCATTTTTGAATATGCTCCCTAAGTACATTGGGATACATGGATCCTGCCCCAATCAAGCCTAGTCCACCGGAATTACTCACTGCACTAGCTAATTTATAGCCACTATTCCATATCATCCCACCTTGAATGATTGGGTATTTAATATTGAAAAGCTGGGTAACTCTATTCATTATTTTTTGATTATTTTTCCAGTCTGTACTAAAGACCCTCCTTCTATTTTATAATAGTAAACTCCAGAATCTAGATACTCTAAATTAATCGTCTCGTTGCTTTTTAAAACTACTTCAGGCAAAACTATTTGACCCTGTGCATTATAAAGCAACACTGTTGCTTTATCTAGATTAGTTGGGAAAGAAAAAATCACCTGATTATTTACCGGATTGGGATAGGCTAGAAAACCCGTCTTATGTGCTTCACCAACAGAAAGGGCCGCTAGGTCTAAAGCTATTTGGAAATTAGGGATTCCAAAGCCATATTGATCATCAGGCGTTGTAAATCGATCTGCAGATTGTTTAACAAAGCTGAGCACTTGAGCATTAGTTGCCCAAGGGATAGCTTGCCAAAAACTAGTAATGGCTCCCGCCAATATTGGACAAGAGAACGATGTTCCACTAGCCGTAGTGATCACACCCGTAGTAGTTGAAAGAACAGCATTTTCGCCTTGTGCCATTACATCAGGTTTAGTCCTAGCATCAAAACTAGGCCCTATTGAACTAAAAGTCGCGTATGTTCTATCGGCTTTAACTGCTCCAACTGCTAATACATTTGTAGCTTCTGCAGGAACACCAATATGAGGGTCGCTACTATTTCCAGAATTCCCAGCGCTAGCCACAACTATCATTCCTTTACTGAAAGCGATATTAGCCCCTTGAGATGCAAAGGCTAAATCACCAGTCATCTCTTCATAAGTATGACTATAAGTTACGTTATCGTACTGAAAATATCCTAGTGAAGTTGAAATCACATCCACCCCTAACCTATCGGCTTCTTCTGCAGCTTGTACCCAATAACTCTCCTCTACAGGATTTTCTCCTGATACATCTTCGGTTACAAATAAATAATATTGTGCATCGGGTGCCGTCCCTACTAGTTGACCATCGACATACCCCACCATACACGATAATGTCATCGTTCCATGATTATGCGCCGTAAAGACATTGTTGTTTCCAGCTACATAGTTATAACCACCAAGGTATAATCCATTTGCAAAAAACCTATTAAAAGGAGTGATCGTATCGACACCTATAAATCCGGAATCCAATACCGCTATTATTTTACCATTTCCTGTATAATCTGCCTGATGTAATACATGACCATTTATCATTTGTATTTGGTTGGCAGAATTCCCATAAGCAAAGGTTGTCGTGGTTTCCATTTGCTTATTAATTGGATAGTACGAATTTGGAGTTATCATTTTGTTGTTCAAAGTAGTATTAGCAAACCGAACATGGTGCACAAAAGGCAGTGCACTTAAACCTAGGATATCGATTATGCTGCCACGAATATGCAGGCAGTTAAGCCATTTGGATTTAGCTTTAATTTCAATTCCAAGCGAATTTGCGATACCATCGATATAGGATTGCTCAATAGGGGCATCAGTAACATCCAAAGTTATTCCTTGGGCCAACCTGCGATCTATTGCCCTTTGGGTGATTGTCGCTAATGGATTATCAAAAAATGCCTGAGCATTTGGCTTATCATTAAAATAGACCCATGCGTCTTCTTGTGAAAAGCCATAGCAACTACAAAGAAGAAAAATAAAAAGGAACTTTTTACTCATACTTTACTAATTGTAAAGTGCTAATTTATGAAATTACTCCTGAACCAACTAATTCGTCACCAATATTCCACGCTACAAATTGCCCTTCGGTAATGGCAGATTGCCGCTCGTCAAAAGAAACGTATAATCCACTTTCAAATTGATGCAGGGTAGCTTTTTGAAGAGCCTGACGGTAACGTATACGAGCCGTAACTTCAAGCGATTCACCATTTTTTAAAGCCAAATCTTCACGAATCCAATGAATTTCAGAAGACTGGACGCGTAATGTTTTTTTATACAGCCCGGGATGGCTTGCTCCTTGTCCGGTGAAGATAACATTAGACTTTACATCAGTTGCAATAATAAAAAGGGCTTCTTTAGTACCCCCTACATTCAACCCCTTTCTTTGCCCAATAGTAAAATAATGAGCTCCTTGATGTTTGCCGACCACTTTACCATTTTCAGGCGAATAAGTAATTCCTTGAGATTCAAAAATCAGTTGTTCCTCCAATGAATTAAAGACAGGATGTATACTTTTATACAATTCGCTATTAAAATCAATTTCATATATCAACCCTTCTTTTGGCTGAAGTTGTTGCTGTAAAAATTCTGGCAAACGTACTTTACCGATGAAGCACAATCCTTGAGAATCTTTTTTCTCTGCTGTAACCAAATCCAACTGCATAGCAATTTCACGAACTTGCGGTTTAGTGAGTTCGCCTATAGGAAATAATGCTTTTGATAGTTGTTCTTGAGATAGCTGACATAAGAAATAGGACTGATCTTTATTATCGTCCTTTCCCGCTAACAGTTGGTAAACCACATCCCCGTCTGCTTCCAATGTCCCTTTACGACAATAATGCCCTGTAGCCACAAAATCAGCTCCAAGACTTATCGCAATTTTCATAAAAACATCAAACTTAATTTCGCGATTACACAATACATCAGGATTTGGAGTACGTCCTTGCTCGTATTCGTTGAACATATAGTCAACGATTTTTTCTTTGTATTGTTCGCTTAAATCAACGGTTTGAAAAGGAATCCCGAGTTTTTCTGCAACAAGCAATGCATCGTTACTGTCTTCAAGCCAAGGACATTCATTGGAAATAGTTACTGAGTCATCATGCCAATTCTTCATAAAAAGCCCAATAACTTCATAGCCTTGTTCCTTTAGTAAATAAGCAGCAACACTAGAATCTACACCACCCGAAAGCCCTACAACAACTCGTTTCATTTTACAGCAAAATTTGATTGCAAAATTACTTCATTATTTGGAATCTTCTATGGGTTTACTTTTTTTTTGAAATTTCTTCCCTTGTTTATTCATATTAACCTCTCTCATCTTTCCTTTTTCAAGAATCTTCCAGAGACCAACTTTCTTTCCGCTTTTATAGATCCCTTGGCTTGCAACTTGACCTAATGGATTTCTAAAGATTGCAGGACCCTCATATTCATCATTTTTATACAAAGTCTCTTCCATTACCACCCCATCTTCGGTGTAGTTTTTATATGGACCGTCTTTTATTCCATTCACATAGGTGGTTTCTTCAGCAATTTTACCATTTAAATAAAACACTTTTCTGAGCCCGTTTAATTTTCCATTAGAATAATATTCTAATGTCATGATTACTGGTGAGTCCTCATGGTAATATTTCCATTCTCCCTCAAATTGCTTATTAACTACTTTCCCTTCGCTAACTTTATTGTTTTTTTGACTGTAAAATATTGTATAACAAGAATTATCATTAGTCTTAAATTCTCTTGTCGCTATCACCGTTCCAGCTTTGGTATCATCAAAAAACTTAAATATTCCCACTTCTTTTCCATGCTCAAAAGTACCTTCATACCTCGGGCGCTTTGACTCTTCATATATTCCTTTCCAAACGCCCTGCTTTTTTCCATTCTCATCTAATTTATTAAACTCTTGAGCGTATGTCAAAAGTGTTGTAAGCAACAAAAAAACACTATATTTCATAAAACTAATTTTAACTATAACGGCAAAACAAACTTTTTAGTATCGTCTGAAAAACAATTCAAAAGTAAAAAACATTTTCACAACTAGTTGCTATCACAAACCTAAAAATACTATAATTTCCCGCATCGAAAATAGATATCTAGCGAAGTAGCTAAAACTTTAAATTAGATTAAAAAAAAAGTTGTCAATTTGTATTGATTATTTTTTATATTTGGAAAAAATTAAACCTTACTATAAATGAAAAAACTAATTAAAAAAATTGCCCTAGTAGCAGTCGCTTTTGTAGCGTTTTCTTGCTCTAATAATGAAAGTGAGAAAAGTTTAGGCGCTGTATCAATTGCTGAAATTGCAAAATCAACACCAACTTTAACTAGTTTTGCTGAGGCTTTAGATGTAGCTGGTTTAACCTCAACATTTGAATCATCAGGAAACATGACCGTTTTCGCACCTAGCAATGACGCGATTGCATCTTTATTGAGTGCCTTAGGAGAGCCAAGCTTGGAAGAATTAGAACTTCACCAACCAGGAGTACTAGCTAAAGTATTAAAATATCATGTAGTTTCAGATGCTAGAGTACTTTCTACTGAATTAACCAATGACATGGCAGTAAACACTTTGTTAGGACAAAGTTTTACCGTTAACATTAACACAGAACTTAATGAAATTACATTAACAGATGTTAACGCATTAACAGATGGGGCCTCTTATATTACTGCAAGAGATATTAAATGTACTAATGGATTAGTTCATACTATTGATTCTGTATTATTACCAAATTTAGAATAATCAATATTTTAAATCATAAAAAAAGGGGCTATTCAAGATAGCCCCTTTTTTTATGATTTAAAATCAAAGAATAAGACGTTGTATTCTTAAATTAAAGTGCTATCAACTTCTTTTTCTACTCTTAGCTTTTCATCATTATTATTCTTTACTAGTATCAGGAAAGGGCGAGTATTGACTCCCATCTTTACTCCATCCAAACATTTACAATAATTTTAAATGGGTGGGCAAGCCCTCAAGTTGCTTGCAGTATTACAATTGGCATTAAAGCTACAAATGGAAAAAGGCTCTAACGGCTTTATACATGATATACAAAAGCACTTCACCTACATCATATTAGAGATCCTCAAAAAAAAAAGCGCAGTATACACCGCGCTTTTTGTATTGCTAATAGTATAGAAACAATTTTATATTATTTCTTTTTGTTTTGTAATTGTTTTTGCGTTTCTGCCTGCTCCATCATTTCACGCATTTTCTTTTGGAACTTCCCTTCTGCTTTTGGCTTGGTCTTGTTCTCTTGGATTTGCGCATGAATTTTATCACTGTTGATGAAGTACTTTTTAATTACCAACATTATTCCGATAGTAATCAAGTTCGATATAAAGTTATACAAACTAAGACCAGAACCATAACTATTAAAGAAGATTAACATCATCACTGGAGAAATGTAGATCATCATTTTCATAATCTTGGTCATATCAGGCATTCCTTCTTGTTGCGGGGCTGCCATCTGTTGATCACCTGAAGTCATTTTCATGTAGAAGAAAATAGCAATAGCTGCTAGGATTGGAAACAAACTAATATGGTCTCCGTACAAGGGAATATTGAAAGGTAATTTGACTACCTGGTCAAATGAGGATAAATCATCGGCCCAAAGGAAACTTTTTTGTCTCAATTCAAATGCCGAAGGAAAGAACTGGAAAGAGGCATACATAAAAGGAATTTGAATTAGCGCTGGTATACAACCTGCCATCGGGTTCACCCCTGCTTTGTTGTATAACTTCATTGTTTCTTGTTGCTTCTTCATCGGATCTTTCTTGAATTTCTCACCAATCTCCATAATCTCTGGACGCAATACTTTCATCTTGGCTTGTGACAAGAACGATTTAAAGGTTATAGGCGACATCGCAATTTTGATCAATATCGTGAAGATGATAATTGCAATACCTAAGCCCATAAACGAGCTCAAAAACCCGAACAATGGAATGAAAATAAATTTATTAATCCAACCAAAAATCCCCCAACCTAACGGAATGATTTTATCCATACCACGATCATAGTCCTTTAGTGTTTTATAATCGGTTGGCCCAAAATACCAATTCATTTTATAATCTAACTCACCATTGTTTGCAACCAAAGGCACATTAGCTCTAAACTGTTTTGTAAAAATGGTATCCACTTTCTCATCATTAACCAAATTAGTTGAATGCAATTTTGACGTTGTAAAAGGTGTCTTGGTTAATAAGATTGTAGTGAAAAAGTGTTGTTTGAATGCAATGAAAGTGACTTTTGCTGGAGTTTCCTCTTTGTCTTTTCCTTGTCCTACATAGTTGTCTTTACCATCCTCATATTCATAACGTATATCAGCATAACGGTTTTCGTACGAAATGCTTTTTTCATTACGGTATGTTTTTAGATCCCATTGTAAATCTACTGGTTTCGATGTATTTAAAACAGCATTTAACCCCTGAGAATGAATATCAAAATCGACTAAATAGTTCTTTGGCGCTAAAACATATTTATACTCTAAATATTCATTAGCACCTGCTTTTAATTTCATGGAGAGTACTTGATTCTCGCCAACCTTGGTTAAAGTAGGTTCAAAAAACAACTCTTTCGTATTTAAAACACGGTTGTCTTTGGTTTGTAATTCTAAATTAAATTGGGCATTGTTGTCTCTGACCAAGGAAACTAATTTCTTAGAATCCTTTTTAAAACGTTCAAAGTTTTTTAATGTTGCTTCTGCAATATATCCCCCTTTATTAGCAACGCTAATTTTGATGTATTCGTTTTCTAGGGTAGTAAATTCTTCTTTAGCAGAAGGTAAAGTAGCTGAATATGCAAAACTCCCTAAAGCACCTTGTAGTTTTTGAATTTTTACCGAATCGGCTACGGTAGTATCAGTAATAACTTTGGCAACTTCTTTAGTCGGCACTAAAGCTGCTTTGGCCTTAGCTATTTTTTCTGTTTTGGCCTTTTCTTGTTGTTCCTTAACTTCTGTTTGACGATTATTGTACATCATCCACATGATGATTACAAAGATTAAACCAAAACCAATTATTGAATTAAAATCAAATTTCTTCTGTTCCATTATTTATTTATTTGTCATAAGAAGCAACAACCCCTTAATTGTTACAACATTATTTTTTATGTTTTACCATTGCGGCCACAAAGCTAACAAAAATAGGGTGTGGATTTGCAACTGTACTTTTATATTCTGGATGGTATTGCACCCCAATGAAAAAAGGATGGTTTTCTAGTTCTACTATCTCTACAAGTCCGGTTTCTGGATTTACTCCTGAAGCTTTTAACCCAGCATTCTCTAATTGCATACGGTAGTCGTTATTGTATTCATAACGATGACGGTGGCGTTCTTGAATTTGGTCATTTCCGTAGACACTATGTGCTAATGTGCCTTTCATGATGTCACATTTCCAACTTCCTAAACGCATGGTTCCACCTTTATCTGTAATTGTTTTTTGAGCTTCCATTAACGCAATCACTGGATGAGCTGTTTCCTCATTCATTTCGGTAGAATTGGCCTCTTTTAAACCAAGAATAGTACGTGAATATTCTATAACCGCCATCTGCATTCCTAAACAAATTCCGAAGAACGGTATATTATTTTCACGAGCATAGCGAACGGTTTCTATTTTACCTTCGATTCCTCGGCCTCCAAAACCTGGCGCCACTAGTATACCATCCAATCCTTGCAACTGCTCAGCAGCTGAATTCTCATCGATATATTCCGAATGAATACTAACTACATTAACTTTAGTTTGATTTGCTGCTCCAGCATGGATAAACGCCTCTAAAATTGATTTGTAAGAATCTTGCAACTCTACATATTTACCCACTAAGCCAACGTTAACCGTTTGTTTTGGATGTTTTAAACGATGCAGAAATGTATTCCAATTTTTTAAATCGGGAGCTGATTTCTTCGGTAGATTTAATTTTTTTAAAGCTACAATATCAAGTCCTTCTTCCAACATTAAATTAGGCACTTCATAAATTGTAGAAGCATCAATAGATTGGATAACTGCTTCTCTCTTTACATTACAGAACAAGGCTAATTTTTGACGCAATTCGTCTGATAATTCATGCTCTGTTCTACAGACTAAAATATCCGCTTGGATACCGCTTTCCATTAATGTTTTAACGGAATGTTGGGTTGGTTTTGTTTTTAATTCACCAGCCGCCGCTAAATAAGGTATTAAGGTCAAATGCACTACTAAACTATTGCTATCACCTAATTCCCATACTAACTGACGAACCGACTCAATGTATGGTAATGATTCGATATCACCCACGGTTCCCCCAATTTCAGTAATCACAATATCGAAATCTCCTGATCGCCCTAGCAATTGCATACGGTCTTTGATTTCGTTTGTGATATGTGGCACTACTTGTACCGTTTTACCTAAAAACTCCCCTCTTCGCTCTTTCTCAATAACGGAGAGATAAACTCTTCCCGTGGTTACATTATTTGCTTGTGAAGTGGGCACATTTAAGAATCGTTCATAATGGCCTAAATCCAAATCGGTTTCAGCCCCATCATCAGTTACAAAACATTCCCCATGTTCATACGGATTTAGAGTTCCAGGATCTACGTTAATATAAGGGTCAAATTTTTGTATGGTGGTACGGTATCCCCTTGCCTGTAATAGCTTTGCAAGAGATGCTGCGATAATGCCTTTTCCTAAGGAAGAAGTAACACCGCCGGTAACAAAAATATACTTCGTTTGTGCTGGATTCATTGTGTTGCTGTTGTTGTGTTGTTGTTGTAAAAAACGAGGCAAAAGTACGATTTAATTTGAAGATTTTTGAATTTGAAGATTTGAAAATTATTATTTTTTAGGATTCATAAATGGCCCTTATGCCTACTTCAAATTTTTAAATTATTACCATATCAAATTGGCTTAGGATATTGCTTTTTAATATTGCGTACTAGTTGTTCCAACCCGTTAAGCTTTAGTTCGTAAACCAGTTGCAATTGCTCACCAAGGAGTCCTTTTGGGAATCCTTTATTGCTGTACCATACTACATAATATTCAGGTAAATCAATTAGATAATATCCTTCATATTTGCCGAAAGGCATTTTGGCATGCGCTAATTTTATAAGGAGCAGTTGTTGGGGGTTCATTTAGAATAGAGAATATGACATTAAAACGATGCGAAGGAAAGTTGCACTAAAATTGCATTTCTCTGTAATCTAATTTAAATCCAATTAAAGACAATGATTCTTTTAATATCGGGATGCAGACTATAATGAACTGGGCAAGTCATTGCGGTTCGTTCCAATATGGTTTTAATTTTATCATCAGCCTTTAAATTCATCTCAAAAGTTACATGAATCTCTGAAATACGTCGAGGTTCTGCCGCCATAATTTTAGTAACCTCTGCTGTTGAACCTGAAAAATCAACTTCCATGTCACGGGCTTTAATGCCCATTACGGTAAACATACAACTAGCCAGTCCATTTGCAACCGTATCTGTTGGAGAAAACGCCTCGCCTTTTCCGTTATTGTCTAATGGAGCATCGGATATTATTTGACTTCCTGACTGCAAATGAATGGAGGAGGTTCTTAAATCGCCTACGTAAGTAACTTTTGAAGTGGGCATTATAAAGCTTCTTTTATGGTTAAATCATCATCGTAATATAAAATATAAATTCCCTTATTTGTATATCCCGCAATCGTGTTAGCAACATACTCAAATTTGTTTTCGATTTGCTCTGTAGCGCTTGTCTGAATGGTTTCAGAGAACGGTTTGTCTTGTGACAATCTTATTAGAGTATCAAACATAACATCAAAGCCCCGAATGGCATATTGATTGGGTAATATTTTATTTATCTTTTTATACTTGGCATCAAATTGATTAGCCTCCATTGTCTCATTAGGTCTAGAGAGAGAAGGATATAATAGTTTAAGCTTAGTCAATTTATTTAAAGCAATTTCTTCATAATCTAGTGTTTCATTTGGCTCCATGATTACCAATTGGACTTGGTATTCCTTTTGCATATTTAACATTGCTGCTGTAGTTGCCAAAATCATACCGGTACTTTCGGAAGCAATAACGACATAATTGAGTTTGTCTTTTTGTAATCTCACTTTTAAACTATCTGAAACCACACCTCCTTTTTCACTTAACCCTATAATCCTGACTCCCTTTTGTACATCTTGAAGATATTGCTTTACACTACTCTTTTTCGGATCTACTACAGCCAATACATTACCTCCTTTGGCACGCATATAATCAAAAATAGACGTACGTAATAACTCTGTAGAAGGCATTGATTGATATAAATTAGTGTACTTTTTCCCAGCCTCTTTCGAAAGAGGAGATACTACTGGTATTTGAGGAACTAATTCCGCTAATTTTTCTACATTGAACTGATAAAACGGACCTACAATTGCATCCATGGAAGCTAAATTTTCCTGCATTACTAGGCTTGCTATATTGGAAGTGTTTTTAGTTTCCTGTGAATCTAAAATTTTAATATCGACATTCAACCCTAATACTTTTGCTGAATCAATTGCCATCAAGGCTCCTGAATAAAAATCCAAAGTAAGGTTTAAAAATTTATCTTTCTTTAATCGTGACTGTGTAGTGTTTAACGTATCACTTTCAATCTTTGAGATATTAAAGGGTAAAAGTAATGCGAGTTGTTTTCTCGCATTAGTGTTTAATTTATCCATTAAATTTCCTTGCCCTTTTGAAGGTTCAAGTTTGGGAAGCTCCTTCTTCGAAATGATTGGCACCCTGAGAATCATACCAGGCTTAACACCACGTTTCAACTCGGGATTCAATTCTAGTAGTTCGCTTTCAGACATCCCATAAGTTGTTGCAATACTTGATATGGTTTCGTTTGGTCTTACTACATATTCTTGTAAATATTTTTTCCCACTAGACATTCCTCCAGCAGGATTAGCCACTGGTTTTGTTATGGAACCTGGATTAGCCTCTGCTTTGGCTGGAATTTCAACTGACAATTCTGTTCCTGCCACTTTTAATTTCATCCCTATTGGAAAACTATTTAAAATTTGCGGATTGAGTTGTTCTAATTCTTCTATAGTCATCCCATAACGTTTAGAAACTCCGTATTTAGTTTCTTTTGGTTCTATCACGTGGAAACTAATATCTCCTTTAGGGGTTTCTTTCACCACCTCTTTTGGAGTTTCTTTCACTACTTCCCTTACTACTTCTTTCACTGGCTCAACTTTGGCTACCGCTGTTGTAGGTTGTTCTCCATTAGAAGCCGGAATTTTGATGTTTTGCCCAATCTTTAATCCGTTTTTCAACAAATCGCCATTAGCCTCTTTCAAAGCATCAACAGTCACATTATATTGTTTTGAAATGCTATATAATGTCTCCTTAGGCTGAACTAAATGGGTAGTTGGAGGATTTCCTTGCTGAACGACCTTTGGAGCTACTGCTGCAACAGTTGTGACAGAAGAAGTAACACTAGTAGGTGGGATTAACAATATACTACTTAACTGAATTCCATTTTGAGAATCAGGATTGAGTTTGTAAATATCAAAAGGAGTAACTTTATATTTTTGGGCTATACTATTAATAGTTTCTCCCTTCGTTACAGTATGCTTGATGTATTTTTCTTGTTTCGCTGAAACAGTATACACAAACGAAAATACTGTTAGTAGAATTGAAAAAAGAATACGGTTTTTCATGTACTTGTTGTTTTATTGAAGGCTAAAATTAGCAAAACTTTTTTATTCCAAAGCAAATAACCGATTTTTTTTAACCGTTTATCGATAAAGCGAGTATTATTCCCACTCTATAGTGGCTGGTGGTTTTGAACTAATATCATATACCACTCGGTTAACTCCTTTAACTTTATTGATTATCTCGTTGGAAATTTTCATTAAAAATTCATAGGGCAAATGAACCCAATCCGCTGTCATTCCGTCTGTTGACTCCACTGCTCTTAGGGCAACTACTTTTTCATAAGTACGCTCATCTCCCATTACTCCTACACTATTTACCGGCAGTAAAATAGCGCCCGCTTGCCAAACTTTATCGTACAAACCATGTTCTTTTAAACCGTTGATGAAAACTGCATCTACTTCTTGCAGAATTCTTACTTTTTCTGGAGTTATGGCCCCTAAAATTCTGATGGAAAGTCCAGGCCCTGGAAAAGGATGTCTTCCTAACAATTCAGGATCGATTCCTAACGTCTTCCCTACTCTACGCACTTCATCTTTGAATAGCATGCGCAAAGGCTCGACGATTTGCAACTTCATAAAATCTGGCAATCCACCTACATTGTGGTGCGATTTTATGGTTGCTGAAGGTCCTTTTACGGACACTGACTCAATCACATCAGGATATATTGTTCCTTGAGCAAGATAGGTTACATCTTCAATTCGCTTTGCTTCATCGTCAAACACTTCAATAAAAACCCTTCCGATGGCTTTGCGCTTTAATTCAGGATCTTCTAAACCTTCTAGAGCTGATAAGAAACGATCTGAAGCATCTACTCCTTTTACGTTTAACCCCATATCTTTGTATTGGTGCAATACATTTTCAAATTCGTTTTTGCGCAACAAACCGTTATTGACAAAAATGCAGTAGAGGTTATCTCCTATGGCTTTGTTTAACAATACAGCCGCTACGGTTGAATCTACTCCACCAGAGAGACCAAGAACCACTTTATCGCCTTTAACTTTTTCCTTTAACTCTTTTACGCAATCTTCCACGAAGGCATTAGGTGTAAAGTTTTGTGGCAATTGGGCAATCTTCACTAAAAAGTTCTCTAAAATTTGCTTTCCATCGGTGGAATGGTATACTTCCGGATGGAACTGTATGGCATAGGTCGTTTCACCTTGTATACGATAAGCTACATTATCTACGTCTTTGGTACTAGCTAGTTTTACTCCGTTAGTGGGTAATTGTTTAATGGTATCACTGTGACTCATCCACACTTGCGAATTAAGATTCACGTCCTCAAAAAAGAGTTCGTCGTCTTTAATATACGTCAGGTTAGCTCTTCCGTATTCTCTGATATTGGACGCTGCTACTTCTCCCCCTGAAAAGTGGGCTAAATACTGTGCGCCATAACAAACGGCCAGTAAGGGTAGTTTTCCTCTAATATTGGACAAATCAATTTGCAAAGCATCTTCTGCGCGAACCGAATACGGGCTACCGCCTAGGATAACCGCTTTGTAAGTCGATAAATCAGCTGGATAATTGTTGTAAGGGAAAATTTCGCAGAATATATTTAATTCGCGAACGCGGCGTGCAATTAGTTGTGTGTATTGCGAGCCGAAATCTAAAATAAGTACGTTGTGTTGCATGTGCAAAAGTAGTATTATCAGCGGAAATATAAAATTATCTTTAGTAGTTTTCTATTGCTTTTGTTACAATCCAGTTAATAGACGTGTTGCAAACCCCATCAAAAAATATTTTTTTTGTAGTATTGCTTAAGGGACTTTGTAACAAAACAACCCAGTTAAACGTCATACTCATTCAAATTAACTCATAACCAACGAACCACCTATGGAATTAATTATTAAAGATTTAGATAAACGCTATAGTAATGGCGTGCATGCCTTAAACAATGTTTCTTTGACCATCCCAACGGGAATGTTTGGTTTACTTGGCCCTAATGGTGCGGGTAAATCTTCTTTAATGCGAACCTTAGCTACTTTGCAAGATGCCGATAGCGGTAGCGTAATGCTGGGTGACATCGATGTGCTGAATGATAAAGAAGCGGTTAGAAAAGTACTAGGCTATTTACCTCAGGAATTTGGGGTATACCCAAGAACTTCGGCGGTAGACTTACTGGACAATCTAGCGTTACTGAAAGGATTTGAAAACAAATCGGATCGCAAGCAAATGATTGAGCAATTATTGGTTAAAGTAAACCTATGGGAGCATCGTAAAAATGCAGTGAGCAGTTATAGCGGTGGAATGCGTCAGCGTTTTGGTATTGCGCAGTGTTTGATTGGTTCGCCTAAATTAGTTATTGTAGACGAACCTACAGCTGGATTAGACCCTGGAGAGCGTAACCGCTTTTATAATATTTTGAGTGAAATTGGAGAAAACACCATTGTTATATTATCAACGCACATTGTACAAGATGTGCGCGAATTGTGCACCCAGATGGCGGTTGTGGATAAAGGAAGTGTATTGTTTGCAGGGAATACTGACGACGCCCTTTTGGAAGTGAAAGGAAAAGTTTGGGAAAAGAAAGTTGCTAAACAAGAATTGGCCAAATACCAAGAGGAATACAAAGTCATTTCTAACAAACTGGTGGGCGGTCAACCGCTTATTCATGTGTTCTCTAACAGCCCAATTGATGGATTCAATAAAGCCGAAGAAAACTTAGAAGATGTATTCTTTGCGAAACTAAACGAACTCGTATAACTTATATAACTGAACTAATTATGTGGAAATTTATACGATTTGAACTCAATTACTGGCTAAAGACCCCCATGGTGTGGATCTTCTTTTTCATCAATGCCCTTTTAGTATTTTTAGCAATAGTTTCAGACTCTGTGACAATTGGCGGTGGCGTAGGGAATACTCATAAAAATGCACCTTTTGTAATTGAGGAATATTACAGAGTATTTTCAATAATTTCTTTACTGATGACTACTGCCTTTATGAATGCTACTGCCAATCGAGATTTTCAATATGGCATGTATCAATTCATCTTTACCTCCCCTATTAAGAAGCGTGATTATTTCTTTGGGAAGTTTATTGGTGCTGCCATGGTTTCCCTGATTCCCTTGCTAGGAATTTCTGTTGGTGCGATATTAGGCTCAATTATGGCTCCAATTTTTGAATGGTGTCCAGCTGAACGTTTTGGCCCAACTAATTGGGGCGGACACTTATTTGGAATACTCAATTTTGGAATTCCGAATGTTATTATTTCCGGTGTCATCCTATTTTCGTTAGCAATTATCTTCCGTAGTAATATTGTTTCCTTTATTGGATCCATGTTGATTTTAGTATTCTATGGAGTAGCAGGCATCTTTACGAAAGACATTCAAAAAGAATGGTTGGCCAGTTTACTAGATCCGTTTGGCGGCAAGCCGTTTAGCATAATGACCAAATACTTAACCGTTGATGAAAAGAACAGCAATGCGATAGCATTAGTTGGTGAATTGCTAATAAACCGCTTAGTTTGGTTAGCCATCATGATTGCAATTTTGGTATTTGTTTATTATCGATTTTCGTTTAACACTAAGAATGTAAAAGCTAAAAAAGAGAAAACGGTTAAAAAGAGTTTGCCTGCCATGGTTTCAAACACGGTATTTACCCCCACGAAAGCGGGCGTATTTTCTTGGAGCACCTTCTTTGCCTTAACGAAATTCGAAATTAAAGCCGTCATTAAAAACCCGACTTATATTATCATCGTATCGATTGGATTGATATTATTGATTACCAATTTGACTAGTTTCTCTGGGCGTTATGGCGCTGTACAATATCCCGTGACTTATGATATCGTGGATATTATCGATGGATCATTTATGTTGTTCATGATTGGGTTTATCACTTTTTACACGGGTGTATTGGTTTGGAAAGAGCGCGATGCCAAAATCAATGAGATTCAGGATGCCACTCCTATTCAAACGATTAGTTTGTTTGCTTCAAAATTCTTTGCCATCATTTTTGCTGTAGCTTTAGTTATACTAGCCACCATTGCCATAGGAATCATAGCCCAAACCTTGCATGGTTATACCCGATATGACTTGGGCGTCTACATTAAATCATTATTGGTTTTAAAACTGTTGAGTTACTCGTACCTCATTATCCTTTCGTTGCTGTTCCATTACTTGATTAACAACCGTTATGTGGCTTATTTTGCCTTTGTAATGTTTGTGGTAGTTAACTCCTTTGTTTGGGGGTTATTGGAAATTAGCACGAATATGGTTTCTTTTAACGCTAAGCCGTTTTATATTTATTCTGACATGAATGGCTTTGGTCCTTTTGTACCTGGTATGGTATGGTTTAACTTGTACTGGGGCTTGTTTTGCGTTATTTTAAGTTTTGCTATTCTTGCATTTTACATTCGAGGAACAGAAACTGATTTCAAGCACCGCATGCATTTGGCCGGAACGCAATTCAAAAAAAGTCGCACTGGAATTGCCATCGCTTTAGTCGCCTTTATGCTATGTGGTGGGTATGTGTTTTACAATACTAAAATCGTAAATACGTACAGCTCTTCGAAAGAAGAAGAAAACAAGCAAGTAAATTATGAAAAGAAATATAAACGCTATCAACATCTTATTCAACCGCGCTTTTACAAGTTCAATTATTCGATTGCTATAATGCCAGCAGAGCGTAATATGACTGCTACCATAGAAGCGTGGGCAAAAAACAAATCAAATAGTTCCATTAACGAACTACATTTTACGATGCCGTTATTGACCGACAGCATTAAGCTAACCGTTCCAGGTTCAAAGATTAAAGTAAATGACAAAGATTTAAATTATAGAATTTACACTTTATCCAAACCATTAGCACCAAACGACTCTATTAAAATCAATATTAGTTTGGCAAGCATTACCAAAGGGTTTGAAAACGAAGTAAGCTTTACGCAATTAACTCAAAACGGAACATTCTTTAACAACAAAGATATTTTACCTTCGTTTGGGTACAACAGCGATTATGAAATCGCGGATAAAAATTTACGTATCAAACGCAAATTACCGAAACGCGATCGCATGCCTAAGTTGGATGAAAATAATTTGGCCGCGCGCGCTAACACCTATATAAGTAGTGATTCGGATTGGGTGGAAGTAAGCACAACCATTAGCACTTCAAAAGGACAAACCGCCGTTGCTCCTGGTTCCCTAATCAAACAATGGGAGGAAAAAGGACGTTCGTATTTCCAGTATCAATTGGATCAAAAGGCGCTTAATTTCTATTCGTTCATATCAGCCGACTACCAAATTGCTCGAAAAAAATGGAACGGTATTGACTTGGAAGTTTACTATGACAAGCAGCATGCCACCAACGTGCCGAATATGATGAAGAGTATGCAAAAGGCGTTGGAGTATTATACGACTAATTTTGGTCCGTATTACCAGAAACAATGTCGGATTTTAGAGTTTCCGCGCTATTCGAGTTTTGCACAAGCCTTTCCGGGTACGATGCCCTATAGTGAAGGCATTGGATTTATTACGGACTTGCGCGATGTTACTAAGGACGATATCGACATGGTGTTTTATGTGGTGGCTCACGAAATGGGTCATCAATACTGGGCACACCAAGTGTGTGGTGCCAATATGCAAGGAAGCGAAATGATGAGTGAGGGCTTTGCGCAATATTCGGCCTTGATGGTGATGGAAAAAGAATATGGCAAGGACAAAATGAAGAAGTTTTTAGAGTATGAAATGAATGATTATTTACGCGGCAGAAGTTCGGAGTTTGAGGGAGAGAATCCCATCATGAAGACCGAAAGCCAACAGTACATTCATTATAATAAAGCGAGTGTCGTTCTTTACTATTTCAAAGAGATGGTTGGCGAGAAAAATGTGAATTTGGCTTTAAAAAACTTGGTGACCAAATTTGCTTACCAAGCACCGCCATTCCCTACCTCAATCGATGCGGTAAATGAATTTAGAAAAGTTACTCCAGACAGTTTGAGTTACTTAATACCCGACTTGTTTGAAAACATCACGTTATTCTCTAACCGCACCTTAAAAGTAACTTCTAAGAAAGTAGGAACCGATTACGAAGTAACTGTTAAAACGACGTCTGAGAAATTCCGTTCGAATGCGTTAGGAAAAGAGACCTCTACTCCTATTGCCGATTACATCGATATTGGTGTATTTGGTAAATCTGACAAAGAAGACGTACTGGGCAAACCGTTAGTGTATAAACGTTTGAAAATCACTAAAAAGGAGAATACTTTTGTCTTTAAGACCAAAGCGGAGCCTTATAAGGCGGGTATTGACCCTTATAACTATTTGATTGATCGGATCCCTGATGATAATGTCAAGAAAGTAGAATAAAACTAAAAAACCCCCGATCGTCAAAGTACTATCGGGGGTTTTTATCTTTAGGTACGTACCTTATTCTTTAACGATCTTCTTGGTGCGCTCTCCTTTTTCTGAAACTACTTTTAGGAAATAAACGCCATTTGAATAATTGGCCATACTAATGTTTGCTTGTGAAGTGGATCCCTTTTGCGTTACTAAAACCCTTCCTTGCGCATCGCACAATTGGATGGTTTCAATCGTACTGTTGGCATTTACCGCAATAAAATCTTTGGTAGGATTTGGATAACACTCAAAGTCAAGCGGAATGAATATTGGTACATTTAAAACGGTATTCTCACCTTGTAAATATAAAGAAACGGGGATATAACCTTGGTTCCCTGCAAAAACAGCATCTGGAACTGCTATTGTAAACACATGAGTACCTGCTGTCAAGTTACCAAGCGTCATCTGACGAATTGGAATAACTGCTCCAGGGCACCAATTGCTAAACGACTGCCATTGTGCAGCAGATCTGGGTGTGCTTCCATAAATTCCGTTGCCTTGTGTGTTATAAACCCTGTAGGGTTCACATGTTGTTTCTCCCGGTTTATAGACTAATATTTGTGTATCATCAAATGTAATATAATGCCATCTTCTATTGTATTCTTCTCCACCTGCATTAGCACCGTGGTTTGAAGTAATTAAATAAAACTTAGCATTATTTATTTGTGATGGCAGTTCAAAAGTGATGGTTCTCTGAGTAAATCCAATTTCATCAGAAGCACCATCAGCATAGTTATTTAAATCTTTTTTGAAATTTAAAGGCAAAACAAAAGTGTTGTTAGGTATCGTAACATCTACATTCGTTTCGAAATTTAATGTACCATAAAAGACATCATTACGACCTGAACAACCTGCTATTTGAGTATTAGCGGCGTATGGAACTCCAAACAATTCAAACTCAATCCAAAAATCATAAATAGAATTCAGGTAACTGTCTTTCAATATTTTAGTAATATTATTGACAGTAAAAGAATAAGGAACTAAATTGGGAGCGACATTCTTATTCATAAAAGGTGTAATGAACCGTCCCAATTCTATACGCTCTGTTGTAGCCAAATCATAGCTTAAAGCACCTTTCGGCACCATTGCTAAATTGATATTTCCAATTCGATCATAATTATCACATGCTGCCGAAATAGAAATACTAAGATTCAATGTACTTCCTATTTGAGCTAAGATTTCCGGCGTTAATTTTTTGGTAAATAAATCATTTCTCAAACGCACTACATCTGGAGCGGTTGGTTCATTCACTAATCCGGCATATCCATCATAAAACAATACGTTATCGTAAATGGGAATGGTAGTTTGTCCTATGGCTGAATTGCATAGTGCGACAAAAGTTAAAATAAAAAAGTAAAAGTTTTTCATGGTTAGATAGTTAGTAGTTTGATTTGTAAAAATAGAAAATTAAAAACAATTCTAATGAACGTCATTTATTTTAACAAAAACACCTGACAAGTAGTGAAACTAGTCAGGTGTGAAAAATTATAATAAAATCTTATTATTATCTTTGTTTAAAAGCGTTTAAGCCTGGGAAGTATGCCGTATCTCCTAATTCTTCCTCGATACGCAATAACTGATTGTATTTTGCCATACGATCGGAGCGTGAGGCAGAACCTGTTTTGATTTGGCCACAGTTTAACGCCACTGCTAAATCGGCAATGGTATTATCTTCTGTTTCGCCAGAACGGTGGGACATTACGGAAGTATACCCAGCATTTTTAGCCATGTTTACAGCCGCAATAGTTTCAGTCAAGGTACCAATTTGATTTACTTTGACTAGAATTGAATTGGCTATTCCTTTTTCTATTCCTGTAGCTAAACGTTCTACATTAGTTACGAATAAATCATCCCCTACTAATTGTGTTTTATCTCCGATTAATTCCGTTAAATATTTCCAGCCTTCCCAATCGTCTTCGTACATTCCGTCTTCGATGGAGATGATTGGATAATTAGCGGCTAACGAAGCTAAATATTCGGCTTGTTCTTTTGAAGTTCTTATTTTACCGGTAGCACCTTCAAATTTTGTATAATCGTATTTCCCGTCTACATAAAACTCGGAAGCAGCACAATCTAGCGCAATCATTACTTCGTCACCAAATTTATACCCAGCGTTTTCCACCGCTTTTTTGATGGTATCTAACGCATCTTCTGTTCCTCCGGCTAAGTTTGGTGCAAAACCGCCCTCATCTCCTACGGCAGTAGAGAGATTTCTATCGTGTAGTACTTTTTTAAGGTTGTGAAAAATCTCCGTCCCCATTTGCATAGCATGCGTAAATGAAGTTGCCTTTACGGGCATAATCATGAACTCTTGAAAAGCAATTGGAGCATCTGAATGCGAACCCCCGTTGATGATATTCATCATAGGAACCGGAAGTGTATTCGCAGAAACTCCTCCTACATAGCGGTATAGTGGCAATCCTAATTCGTTAGCTGCTGCTTTAGCGACCGCCAAAGAAACGCCCAAGATAGCATTTGCACCAAGATTTGATTTATTAGGAGTGGCATCCAACTCAATCATTAATTGGTCAATGTGGTTTTGTTCAAATACAGATACACCCATTAATTCAGGAGCGATGGTTTCATTTACATTTTTCACCGCTTTTAAAACGCCTTTTCCCATATATGCTTTTCCTCCATCACGTAGCTCTACAGCTTCGTGCTCTCCGGTAGAAGCTCCACTAGGAACAGCAGCACGACCAAGTACGCCGTTTTCTGTAACTACATCTACTTCAATTGTTGGGTTTCCTCTTGAGTCAAGGATTTGTCTTGCATGAACTTTGATAATTATACTCATATTATGATATTTAGCTATTTTTATATTAAGTTTTAGAACTATTACAAATATATTTCATCTTTTTCTATCAATATGATAATCCAACTGAATGTTATTAACGCAAACGTTTTAGTGTCCAACAATTTTTAGACCGGTTGTACTTTTTTGGATTTCATTATGTTTTCAACGAACATATCGAACAAATATTCTGAATCATGAGGGCCGGGACTTGCCTCTGGATGGTATTGAACTGAGAAGCAAGATTTCGATTTCATTTGCATTCCTGCAACCGTATTATCATTAATATGGTAATGTGTAATTTCTAAATCCGGGTGTTTTTCAAGCTCTTCTCTATTAACTGCAAATCCATGGTTCTGTGAAGTAATTTCTCCTTTTCCAGTCAAGATATTCATTACGGGATGATTAATCCCTCTATGCCCGTTAAACATCTTATAAGTTGAAACTCCATTCGCCAAACCAATAATTTGGTGACCTAAACATATTCCGAATACCGGAAGATCAGAGGCTATCATTTGTTTTGCGACAGCTTGCACTACTGTAAGAGGTTCTGGATCACCAGGACCATTGGAAAGAAAGTAACCGTCTGGATTGAAAGCATTCAATTGGTCAAAAGGAGTATTGTATGGAAATACTTTTATGTAACAGTTACGCTTCGCTAAATTTCTAAGAATATTTCTTTTGATACCTAAATCTAGTGCTGCTATCTTGAAAGTTGCATTTTCATTACCAAAAAAATACGGTTCAATCGCCGATACTTTGGATGCCAGTTCCAGTCCTTTCATATCAGGGACACTTGCTAATTGTTGCTTTAATTCCTCAAGAGCAGTGCCATCGGTACAAATTACCGCATTTTGTGCCCCATTATCACGAATGTAACTTACTAATGCTCGTGTGTCAACATCTGAAATACAAATTAAGTTTTGTTTTTCAAAATAGTCTTGCAAATTGCTTTCAGAATCGGGCCGCGAATGGTTAAAACTAAAGTTTTTACACACTAGGCCTGCAATCATGATACTTTCTGATTCAACTTCTTTGACATTTACTCCATAGTTTCCAATATGTGGATTTGTGGCTACCATAATTTGCCCAAAATACGATGGGTCCGTAAAAATTTCTTGGTAACCTGTCATACCGGTATTAAAACAAACTTCACCGAAAGTTTTACCGCTAATACCTATTGATTTTCCGAAGAAAATAGTGCCATCTGCAAGTAGTAAAATGGCTTGTGGACGTGTTGTGTATTTCATTTGTAGTTAGTTGTTGTATTGCAAAATTAAAATAATAGTATTTAAAAACTATATTGACTTATTAATGTTTATAAACATTCTCTCGATGAATCCCTTGAATATTGTTTATAACGAACTATTTTTAAAGAAAAGGCAAAAAAAAAGGATAAACAAAACTGTTTATCCTTTTATATTTATGAATTGGCATTCATTTATGCTTCCTCTTCTTTAGATTCTTCATCAGCGGGAGCTTCAGGAGTTTCATCAGCTGGAGTCTCTTCAACTTCTGCTACTGGAGCTTCTACAGCAGGAGTTTCCACTACTGGAGCCTCTTCTACCACTGGAGTTACTTCTTCCACTACAGAAGCTACTTCCTTAACTTCTTCTACTGCCGGAGCGGGAGCTTTTTCAGTTGAAGTCGCCTTAGCTTTCGCACGACGTGTTCTTCCTTTTTTCTCCTCTTTTTTACCCCCGTTGTATAGTTCGTTGAAATCAACTAACTCAATCATGGCCATATCAGCGTTATCACCAAGTCGGTTACCCATTTTAATGATACGTGTATATCCACCTGGACGATCACCTACTTTTGCAGCAACTTCTCTGAATAACTCAGTTACTCCATATTTGTTACGTAAGTAAGCGAAAACAATACGTCTATTGTGTGTAGTATCTTCTTTTGATTTTGTTACTAATGGCTCAACAAATTGCTTAAGCGCTTTAGCTTTAGCGACAGTAGTAATAATACGTTTGTGTTCAATTAATGAACAAGCCATATTAGCCAACATAGATTTTCTATGTCCGGTCTGTCTGCTTAAATGATTTACTTTTTTTCCGTGTCTCATTGCTATTGTAAATTTAAACCTTTCGGTTTAGATTATTCTTTATCTAATTTATATTTACTTAAATCCATTCCGAATGTTAAATTCTTATTGGCAACTAATTCATCTAACTCAGTTAGTGATTTTTTACCGAAGTTACGGAACTTCATTAAGTCATTTTTATTGAAAGATACAAGATCTCCTAGTGTATCAACTTCAGCAGCTTTTAAACAATTTAATGCTCTAACTGATAAATCCATATCAACAAGCTTAGTTTTAAGCAATTGTCTCATGTGTAATGATTCTTCGTCGTAAGACTCAGTTTGAGCTATTTCGTCTGCCTCTAAAGTAATTCTCTCATCCGAGAATAACATAAAGTGGTGAATTAAAACTTTTGCTGCTTCGGTAAGGGCATCTTTTGGATTAATTGAACCATCAGTTTTTATTTCAAAAACTAATTTCTCGTAATCTGTTTTTTGCTCCACACGGAAGTTTTCAATAGCATATTTCACATTTTTTACTGGCGTAAAAATAGAGTCGGTAAAAATAGTACCGATTGCTGCGTTTTGTTTTTTGTTTTCCTCTGCTGGAACATAACCACGACCTTTCTCGATAGTCAATTCCATATTAAGGTTAACTTTACTGTCAAGATTACAAAGAACTAACTCTGGATTCAATACTTGAAAACCTGAGATGAATTTTTGAAAATCTCCCGCAGTGATTTGGTCTTTTCCTGAGATTGAAATAGAAACTGTTTCATTATCTACATCTTCAATTTGACGTTTGAAACGTACTTGTTTAAGATTTAAGATAATTTCAGTAACATCCTCGACAACCCCTGAAATAGTAGAAAACTCATGCTCTACTCCTTCGATACGAACCGAAGTAATGGCATAACCTTCTAACGCAGAAAGTAAAACTCTTCTAAGTGCATTACCAACAGTCAATCCGTAACCAGGTTCTAAAGGTCTAAACTCAAATTTACCTTCAAAATCGGTTGAATCGATCATGATAACTTTATCGGGCTTCTGAAAATTAAATATTGCCATAATTTAGACTAATGTCAATTATTATTTGTTGTACAACTCTACGATTAATTGTTCTTTGATGTTTTCTGGAATTTGCAGTCTTGCAGGTACAGAAACAAAAGTTCCTTCTTTAGTATCGTTATTCCAAGTTATCCACTCATATACATGAGAAGAGTTTGCTAATGAACGCTCGATAGCTTCAACAGACTTAGATTTTTCACGAACAGCAACTTTATCACCTGGTTTCAAGTGGTAAGATGGAATGTTAACCAATTCTCCATTCACGGTAATGTGACGGTGAGAAACGATTTGTCTAGCAGCTCTTCTAGAAGGTGCAATTCCCATTCTGTATACAACGTTATCTAATCTAGCTTCGCATAATTGTAAAAGGATTTCACCTGTTACACCTTTCGAAGCTGATGCTTTTTCAAAAAGGTTTCTGAATTGCTTTTCTAAAATTCCATAAGAATATTTAGCTTTTTGCTTTTCCATTAATTGGACAGCATATTCAGATTTTTTACCTCTTTTTTTAGCCATACCATGTTGGCCTGGAGGGTAGTTTCTTTTTTCGAAGGATTTGTCTTCTCCGAAGATTGCTTCGCCAAATTTACGAGCAATTTTAGTTTGTGGACCAGTATATCTTGCCATTTTAAATTTTTTTAAGATAGAGATTATGAATTCAGGTCACGTCCTCCGATAATCTGATAACCTATCTTTTGTTATACTATAATTATACTCTTCGTCTTTTAGGCGGACGACATCCATTATGTGGCATTGGAGTAACATCAATAATTTCTGTCACTTCAATTCCTGAATTGTGAATCGATCTGATCGCAGATTCTCTGCCGTTACCTGGACCTTTCACATAAACTTTAACTTTTTTAAGTCCAGCTTCTAATGCTACTTTTCCACAATCTTCTGCTGCCATTTGAGCTGCATAAGGAGTGTTCTTTTTAGAACCTCTAAATCCCATTTTACCAGCAGATGACCAAGAAATAACTTCACCTTTCTTATTAGTCAAAGAAATAATTATGTTGTTAAAAGTTGCATTAATATGCGCTTCGCCCGTTGATTCAACGATAACTTTACGTTTTTTTGTAGTCGCTTTAGCCATATTACTTATTATTTAGTTGCTTTTTTCTTGTTAGCAACAGTTTTTCTTTTACCTTTTCTTGTTCTAGAGTTGTTCTTAGTTCTTTGTCCTCTTAATGGAAGACCTGATCTATGACGGATACCTCTATAACATCCAATGTCCATTAAACGTTTGATGTGTAATGAAACTTCTGAACGAAGCTCACCTTCAATTTTGTAATATGATACTGCATCCCGGATTCCTCCGATTTCGTCATCATTCCAATCTTGAACTTTTTTATCTTGGCTTACTTGAGCTTTTTCTAAAATCTCAATTGCTCTACTCTTACCAACTCCGAAGATGTAGGTTAAAGCGATAACTCCTCTTTTGTTTTTAGGTATATCTACCCCTGCTATTCTTGCCATAACTATCCTTGTCTTTGTTTAAATCTAGGATTCTTTTTGTTGATTACGTATAATCTGCCTTTTCTGCGTACAATAATACACTCGGCACTTCTTTTCTTAACTGATGCTCTTACTTTCATTGTAATACTTTTAATATCTATAAGTAATTCTTGCTTTTGACAAATCGTAAGGACTCATTTCTAGTTTAACTTTGTCACCAGGTAACAACTTGATATAATGCATTCGCATTTTACCAGAAATATGAGCAATTACAACATGTCCGTTTTCTAATTCTACTCGGAACATTGCATTTGACAATGCTTCGATTATTGATCCGTCTTGTTCTATTGCTGATTGTTTTGCCATAAAAATTAAGCTACTGCTTTTCTATTTTTACCACTTTTCATCAATCCGTCATAGTGTTTATTCAATAAATAAGAATTTATCTGTTGAATAGTATCGATAGCCACACCAACCATAATGATTAATGAAGTACCACCATAGAACATAGCCCATGATTGTTGTACATTAGCACTAACAACAATCGCTGGGAACACAGCAATTAACGCCAGAAATAATGAACCTGGGAATGTTATAAGAGACATGATTCTATCTAAGAAATCAGCAGTTTCAATTCCTGGCTTAACACCTGGTATAAATCCACCGCTTCTTTTCAAATCATCTGCCATTTTATTTGTTGGAACTGTAATTGCAGTATAGAAGAAAGTAAATACTAGAATCAAAGTTGCAAATACTAAATTGTACCAAAATCCAAACATATTACTAAAAGTACCTGCAATAGATTGTGATGTCTCAGATTTAGATAGTCCTGCTACCGCAGCTGGAATAAACATAATTGCCTGAGCAAATATAATTGGCATTACACCCGCAGAATTAAGTTTTAATGGAATCCATTGTCTATTTCCACCCATCATATCTTCCTCGAAATCTCCGGTTGTTGTACGACGCGCATATTGTACAGGTATTTTTCTAACAGCCATCACTAAAAGTACACAAGCAATAATTACTAATAACCATACGATAACCTCAAAGGCTAACAACATTGGCCCACCATTATTATTGGTAACTTTCGAAGTAAACTCTTGAAACAATGCCTGCGGCAATCTAGCTAAAATTCCAACCATAATTAATAGAGATATCCCATTACCAATTCCTTTATCAGTAATTTTCTCTCCTAACCACATGGCAAAAATAGTACCTGTAGTAAGGATTAAAACAGATGAGAATAAGAATGAAAATGAATCAAATCCTAAAAGGAAAGCATTACCAGGCAATGTTCTGTACAAGTTATAAATGTAACCAGGCCCTTGAACTAAAGTAATAGCGATTGTTAACCATCTGGTAATTTGATTTAATTTCTTTCTACCGCTTTCACCATCCTTTTGCAATTTTTGCAAGTAAGGAATCGCGATACCCATTAACTGAACCACAATTGAAGCAGAGATGTATGGCATAATACCTAAGGCAAATACTGATGCTTTCGAGAAAGCACCACCGGTAAACATATCCAGGATTGATCCAATCCCGTTTTTTGTTTGCCCAGCTAAGCTATTCAATTGTGTAGCATCAATACCTGGCAACGTAACGTGTGCACCAAATCTGTAGACTAATAATAGACCAAGAGTTACTAGGATTCTATTTTTTAGTTCCTCTATTTTCCAAACATTACTAAATGATTCAAAAAATTTCTTCATTGTTATAGAAATTATAAGATTACAGCCTCTCCACCAGCAGCTTCAATAGCGGCTTTTGCAGTTGCAGTAAATTTGTGAGCAGTTACTTTTAATTTTGCTTTCAATTCGCCTCTACCTAGAATTTTAACTACTTCATTTTTGGTAGCTAAACGATTTTCAACAAATACTGAAAAATCTACAGTATCTGTTACAATTCCGTTATCAACTAACAATTGAAGCGCATCAAGATTTACTCCTTGATATTCTACACGGTTAATGTTTTTGAAACCAAACTTAGGCACACGTCTTTGAAGTGGCATCTGTCCACCTTCAAAACCAATCTTTTTTGAATAACCAGAACGAGACTTAGCTCCTTTGTGACCTCTTGCAGAAGTACCACCTTTTCCAGAACCTTCTCCTCTACCTAATCTTTTATTTTGATTATGTGTTGAACCTTCAGCAGGTTGTAAGTTACTTAAATTCATAACTATAATTGTTATTTAACTTCCTCAACGGAAAC
>CANFZC010000029.1 GCA_947451475.1 Flavobacteriaceae bacterium
GATACTCTCCATTTAGGGTTATTCATTACGTAGTCCACGATAAGTGGCGTCATTTCTTCTTTTTTACTCCATTCGGGTTGCAGGAAGAGAATGGCCTTGTTGTTTACTTTGGCCGCTTGTTCTTCGGCGAAGATAAAATCGTGTTTGTTGTAGATGATTACTTTGAGTTCGTTTGCGATGGCATAGGCATCGTCTACTGGCAATTTATTCTTTTTGGGAGACAGACAAAACCAATCCCAAGATCCTGTAACAGGATAGGCCCCTGAGGTTTCAATGTGTACCTTTAGATTGCTTTCTTTTAGCTTGTTGGTAAGCATAGTCATGTCCCACATTAAGGGCTCACCTCCCGTTACCACCACAGTATCGGCATATTGTTTTGCGTTCTTTACAATAACGTCGGTTGCTGTGGGTGGGTGCAGTTCAGCGTTCCAGCTTTCTTTCACATCACACCAGTGGCAGCCTACGTCGCAGCCTCCGATTCTTATAAAATAAGCGGCTGTACCGGTATGGAATCCTTCCCCTTGAATGGTATAAAACTCTTCCATTAGCGGGAGCATTTCTCCTTTATCTACGGCTACTTGTGTTTCTTTTGCTAACATTTTTCAATTCAATAGTGGGCAAAGATAGGTATTTTGAAAATGGGAAAATTTGAAAATTTGAAAATGATGGGGATAAAAAAAGCCGTTCTGAGGAATCAGAACGGCTTTTGTATTATTTAGCAACTTTATTACTTCAACACTTTTAGTGATTCTGTTGCGTAATTGTTGGTAGGATCTAGTGCTAACGTTTTGTTGAAAAGCTCTTTGGCTTTTGCTTTATCGGTATTGGCGAAGGTTGCGGCCATATTGTTGTAGGCTTCGATGAACTTAGGTTTCATTTTATCCATTTCCGCTTTGAATAAAGTATAATTAAAATCTGTAAAAGTACCTTTGTATAAATCAACTATAAAATCATTAGAAACAATTTTTGCATTGGCTTTTTCTAATTCTTTTTTCCATTTGTCAGAAGCAACTTCAATATATTGTTGATAGTAAGTTACCATCATGGCGTCGTTTTCTAATAAACGGTTAGTTCTAGCTCTGAATAAATAAGCATCTTGCGTTGTGGGAGCCGCGGTAATTAAATTACCGTATGCCGTATCTGCTTTTTGCAAGGCTACTGCATCTATTTTTACTACATCTTTTCTGGTATTGTCATAATAGATTGCATTCCCTAAGTAGAAGTTATCTATTGCATAATTTTTAGAAGTAGGATTCGAAACGGCGATATCAAAAATGGCCGCTGCCGCTGCAAAGGCTTTTTGATCGTATAATTTCTTTCCTAATTCGTTTAAATCATTAGTCGTTAAAGGCTCCATTTCGACTGCTTTCTTGATGTTGGCCACTGCGTCTGCAAGGATAGTAGGGTCTATGGATTTACCATCGGCACTGGCTCCTTTTTTAATTTTAGCTTTCGCTAAATACATGAAATCAGGCGCAATTAATTTGTTAGCCGGATTAGTCGTAAACTTTTGCAGGGCGTCTAAAGCAGCCTCATTATTCCCATTCTCGTAGGCTGAGTATCCTAGGTAACGGAAGATTCTTGGGTTTACTTTATCTAGCTCTTTCATTTTGTTGGCTTCAGCCTCTAGCGCTTTGTAGTCTTTGGTTAAGATTAGGAAGTCGGCATGACGCATACGTGAGTTCACAGAATAGTCTGTTAGGCTCATGTATTTTTCATAGAACGACAAGGCTTTTTGTATGTTTTCGGCATACGTTTTTGGTTCGTTATTCCCCCATAGGTAATAGGTTTCCGCTAATTCTCTGTATACCGGGCCATAGTTGGCATCTAAAGCGATTACTTCATTATAGGCTTTTACGGCTTCGGTATAGGCTTTAGCCCCTTTTAACAAAACTCCTAATTGCATTTTAGCTCTAAGAATAGAACTGTCTGTTTGATAAGAATTTCTATAAGCTACATAGGCTTCGTTTTGCTTTTTTAAACCATAATACGCATCCCCTAAGGCCAATTGCACATAGGCATCCGTAGGATTTGCTGTAGCCGCTTTTGTAAGCAGTGCAATAGCCGAATTATAATCGGGCTTATCGGCGTTCATGAACGCTTGAGCAATGTAAATATATTCCTCAGTGTCTTTCTTCTTAACATCTTTTAATACTAAATCAAATTTAGCTTGTGCGGCAGCTTTGTTATCTGCATTTAAATCGATTTGGCCTAAACCAATGTTGTTAAATTTTGCTCCATCGGTAGTGCTTAATCCCTTTTGAAAATAGATGGTTGCTGAATCGGCGCTACTTTGTTTCAAGTAAACGTTCCCAAGCAGGAAATTGGCTTTCCCGCTGGTTGGTTTTGTTTGAATAACGGATTTCAACAACGATTTGGCTTTTTCAAATTGTTCAGCATCAATAGCTTTTTTCGCCGGTTCTAAATCTTGTGCCTTTGCAATGGTTGTTGCAACTAACGCTAAGCTGAAAATTTTAAACTTGTTCATCTTGCAATTTTTAATTTTTATCTTTAGTAATTTTGTTTCTAATCACAATTTTTCTGGTTGGAAACCTTTCGGGCACTAATCCTGATTTTAGGATAATGCGTTGTCCTCTATCGCTTCCTATGAAGGATGTGAATCCCATTCCAAGTCCAGAATATCCTTGACAATTGATCATGTACAAACGACGTGCCAAAGGGTATTTACCCGCTGCTAGATTGTCTTGTGTAGGAAAAACATAAACTGCATCATTTATGTTCTTAACCCCTAGTATATTGACTTTAGCGACTGTTTCTTCTAATTCTATTGGGGGTTGATAAATCCAATTCATTCCTACTACTCCAATCATACCGTCATTGTCTGCCACATACTTAATCACATCTTGATTGGTTTTGAAGGAATAGATGTTCTTTTGCTTTTCGATTTGGGTACCCGTTACGGTATTCATATACCTTACAGTACTGGAATTGGCGTTGTCGAATACGAGACCCTTGATAGAAGGCACTGGCTTTCCTTTGATGAAATCGATAACATCTTGTAGTGCCACTAAGGTATCGTTGGACGCTTTGTTTTTAATAAAAACAATGGCATCATTTGCGATAGCCGTAATTCTTGGGTTTATTTTTTTGGCTTCGAACGCTTTCGCTTCGATTGGGGTTAACACTCTAGTTAAGATTGCCATTTTAGCGGTATCGTTCAACATGGCGTTCATGATTTCTTTTTCGGACTGCGGTACCAGGTGTAATTTGGCAGCGTATTCTGTCTCAAAGACCGCTTGTTCATCCTCCACAATTGGCAGTATGGATTCGTCTACATAGAGCGTAGCTTTTCCTTCTATGATGGTATCCTTGTTGGCCTCTTTCTTTTGACAAGAAAAAACAAAGAGCAAGGTTAGCAATAGAAAACCAATAATCGTTTTGGTTAATTTGTTCATGGTGAAAAAACTAGTCTTTAGTAAAGAACCGCAAAAATCGTAAAAAAGAATAAACAATTAGCGAAATTCCAAAAACAATTCTGTAATTATAAGGTAAAGTTAAGGGAAGGGCTTTCCAAAAGATGATTAGGAGGCCAAATGTTAAATAAATCAAAAAAAACAACATGCCTATAACGAGAAGAAACCGCTCTCTGAGCGATTTCTTCTGAAAGTTTTCTATGAATTTGGAAACCATTTATTCGGCTGATTGAATCGTAATCGGCAACGAGTACAATACCCTTACCTTCTTACCATTTTGTTCCCCTGGATTCCATTTAGGACAAGATCTTAATACTCTCATTGCTTCTTTCCCTGTTCCGTATCCAATATCTCTGATTACTTTGATATCGGTTAATGAACCATCTTTTTCAACTACGAAAGTAACAAATACTTTACCTTTAAGACCTTCTTCTTCTGGCACTTGGAAGTTTTTACCCACGAATTTGTAGAACTTCTCTAAACCACCTGGAAAATCAGGTTTAACTTCGATACCAGCTGTGTTGTAGATGTTGTTATCTTCTTCAACTACCTGGCTAGGACCATTACCTACTGGCTCTACTGTTAGTTCAGCATCTGGATCCCCCTTGATGGTTTCTGCACCAATCTTCTTGTCTTTGATTTCTTCCACTTTTGGTGGCTCTTCGGTTACCTCTTCTGCTTTGGCCACTACGGGCTTCACAAATTTCACCTGATCCACTTTTGGGGGCGGTGGTGGTGGTGGTGGAAGGTTTTCTTTTGGTTTCTCTTTAGGCGGCAATTTTACTGTTGTTAATTTTTGATCTAACACAGCATCATCGTTGCCATCTGGAATTAAGTTAGCTAATACTGGAATACTTACTAAAAAAATGAAGATTACGCCACCAATGATCAATGATCTTAGTGTTGTTTTGCCATTAGTTTTTCTTAGTTCGTATGCTCCGTATATCTTGTTTCGTCCTTCAAAAACGATTTCCAGCCATTGATTTTTTAATAAATCTAATTTCATGTCTTTTCTTTTTTAATTAGATTAAGGATTAGCCGTTTTTTCTGCAACTGGAGGTGTTGTTCCGGTTGCAAGCAATTTAGCTTCTTCAGGTGAAAACTCATTTACAATAGCATAAGTAGGAACTCCTACAATTGCCATTTCGTCCAATACATCCACTAGATTACGGTAATTGGATTTTTTGCTAGGTTTGATGATTACAATCATTCCTTTATCTTTCGTACCCGTATATTGAAGAACGGCGGCTTTTCTGCTTAGTAATTCTTTACGAATTCCATCTTTCCCGTATTCAAAGTCTTTTGGCGCACCCCCTTTAACAGGAGTAGCCAATAAGCCTACATAACGCACTAATTTATTATTGTCTCCTAACAAGATAGTCATTGTACGATTTTCATCTACTTTCACGTCTTTATTATCTTTTTCAGGATCCTTATCTGGCAAACCCAAATTCATGGATTGTGGTTTAGACAACGTCGTGGTTAACATGAAGAAAGTAATCAAAAGGAAAGCCAAATCAACCATAGCAGTTAAGTCTACTTTGGAGTTTTGCTTTTTACTTCTTACTTTTTTACTGCCTTTTTTACCACCACCGTCGCCGGTATTTAATTCAGCCATTTAGTATATTTTTAAATTATTTTTCTTTTCCTCTTAAACCCGTCACTAAACTGAAGCTATTGATTTTTTGGTCTTGCAAAATATCCATTACTTTTTTGATGATAGGATATTCTTCTTTAGCGTCGCCTTTGATTGCTAGTTCTAATTCTTTATCGTGTAATTCAATGTTAGCGATACGGGCATTTTGTACCCAATCAGCCAATTGATTGTCTAGAGAATCTTTAGGAATCCCAGGTTGTTGTACTTTCTTTCTATCTGAAGGTTTCATATCAATAATCTGTTTCAGATTTTGAACAGGAACCCCAAAACTTTCCATTATTGCAAACTGTTTTTGATCGTCTTCAGAAAACTTAACACCGTATTTGTTCCCCATCAATTCAAGGGTTCTGATACGAACATCTTTTCCTTTAACATCAAAAAACACTTTTCCGTTCCCTACGGTTAAGGTAGCCAAATCTTTTTCTGGCAACTTTGTTTGTACAGTAGAAGCGGGTGTATCCACCGGCATTACTTCAGGAACCTTGGCAGTAGCAGTCAAAATAAAGAACGTAAGCAAAAGGAATGCAACGTCACACATCGCCGTCATGTCGGTGGATGTTGACTTTTTTTTCATTTTTATTGCCATTGTTTTATATGTTATTGTTGATAGAAACTACCAAATTATTGTTTTAAGCTACCTCTGAAGTGTCTGTAAGTGTTAACGATAGTAGTACCTGCTTCGTCGATTGCGTAGGTAAGACTGTCGATTTTAGAAGTAAAGAAGTTATACATAATGATTGCTAAAGCAGACGTTGAGATCCCTGTAGCGGTGTTGATTAACGCTTCAGAGATACCGTTTGCTAATTCAGCAGAGTCAGCTCCACCACCACCAGCTAATCCGGCGAATGCTTTAATCATCCCTGTTACGGTTCCTAATAGTCCTGCAAGTGTTCCAAGAGATACTAAGGTAGAAATGATGGTCATGTGTTGTTCTAACATTGGCATTTCAAGTGCTGTAGCTTCTTCGATTTCTTTGTGGATGGTTTCAGAAGCTTCTTCACTGTTGAATCCTTCTTTTTTAACATCTTGGTATTTAACTAAGGCAGAACGGATCGCGTTAGCTACAGAACCTTGTTGTTTATCACAAGCAGCGATTGCTTCATCAATATGTCCACCTTTGATACTAGCTTGTACATTTTTCATGAAAGCATCTAAGTTTCCTTTTCCAGTAGCTTTAGTGATCACAAAATATCTTTCAAATGAAAAAACAACTACCATTAATAATAATCCCATCAAAACTGGTACGATTGGTCCCCCTTTGTAAACCATTGCTAAATAATTTCCTTTTAACGGTGCTCCTGTATTTACTCCACCTTCAAAATTTGACCCTGCACCCATGATAAAGTTCCATACAAGTATCCCGATCAAAATACATGCTACAATCACAATTCCGGAGAACATTGCTCCTAAGTTTGAACCACTTTCTTTTTTAACGTTTGCCATTTTTTTAATTTTTAATTTTTAAATAATTATAAGTTTTAGTTGTTATTAAACTTGAATAGGAGCAAATTTAATTTTTTACTTCAAATAAAAAAACTTTTTTTAAATTTAATCCGATACTGAATAAAATCAGCTAAAACAAGACATTTCTACATTTCTCACAATCATTGAATAAAAATCCAAAACGATGTGTTATTTGCGTGTTTTACAGCTTATTCATATATATAACGCAAAAACCATTCAAAATGTATTTTTAGTTTATTTCTTTTTTCACTATTCCGGTTTTTAGCCATTTTTGAACAAAAAGCAGGTCTTGTTTACATTCTCTTCTTTTTAAAGAAACATTAGCTTAACATCAAACGTCGTGAAAAGCTATTTCAACATAGGATTTTTGATTTTAATGAACCTTTAAATGCGCTTGGCATGGTATGGAAATTTGAAATTTGCAACAGTAAAATGTTTTGAAATTAGCCCTGTTGAAACGCTTTTTTGGATTTGTTTCAGTACTTTGGCTGAACTCTATAGTTTTAAGAAACAATCCTTATGAAAAAATACTTTATTCAATCGGCTCCTTTTGTAGTTCCCACCACTGATGGCAAACTTATTGAAGAACATCACGGAAAAGCAACTACTGACAATAATGCTATTTCTATAGCCCACATGGTTGCACCTCCTCACTGGAAGGAGCCCTTCCAAACTCCGGAGTTTGATGAATACACCTATATCATTTCCGGGAAAAAGCAATTTATAATAGAGGGTGAAACGATTATTTTAACGGCGGGGCAATCCATTAAAATCGAAAAAAATACTAGAGTACAGTACTCCAATCCATTTGAAGAGTCCTGTGAGTATATTGCAATTTGCACTCCAGCCTTTGATTTCACTAAAGTACATCGGGAGGAATCATAAAAAAAGCCCCGATGTATCGGGGCTTTTTTATTTTAGTAAGGCTATTATTTTATTTTCTACATCAGGACTATTCCATTTAGCTTCAATATTATCCATTTGCATTACTTCCTCCATGATTTTATTTTGGAAATCGCCTATTGCCATTGCTTCTGCATAGGGTTGCAAACTAAAAGTAACTCGGCTGTATAGAGGCATCCATTTATCGGGGTGCTTGTCTGAAAACCATTTTTCTATTTTCTTTTGCAGCAGGAATTTTTCATCGGCTGTCTTGGTACTCATTTCGATGAAGTTGCGTCTTGACAATTCGGCTATTGCATCGGCATTGGGTTTTCTTGATTTTTGGTATTCTTCAAATATTGTTTTCCAATCATCTCCGTACTGCTCCATCATTTGATTTAAGATAGTAATATCTTCAAAGCCAGCATTCATGCCGTGCCCATAAAAGGGCACAATGGCGTGGGCCGCATCACCAATTAAAGCCACTTTATCTTCAAAAGCCCAAGGATAGCATTTCATTATAGCCAAATAACTCGTTGGGTTTCGGAAAAAGTCTTTAACTAAGTCAGGGATTACCGCTGCTGTATCAGGAAAATGATTAGCAAAAAATGCTACTAAGGACGTTTCGTCTTTTAGTTGTTCAAAGGAATTTTCCCCTTCAAAGGGCATGAATAAGGTACACGTAAAGCTACCGTCTAAATTGGCCAATGCCATTAGCATAAAATTTCCTCTAGGCCAAATATGCAAGGAGTTCTTATCAATCTTGTGTGTGCCGTCAGGATTTGCAGGAATGTTTAGTTCTTTATATCCCAATTTCATAAACTCTTGAGAATAATCGAACATACTTTGGCGTTGCATGCGGTGGCGGATTCTGGAAAAAGCACCATCGGCACCAAATACTTTATCGTATTGCAATTCGGTCCACTCTCCTCTTTCGGTTTCCCCGATGTGCAACGTAGCCGTAGCTAGGGTCACATCCCAAATTTTATGATCAAAAAAGAATTCGACACCTTGTTCTTCGGCTAAATCAATCATTCTGCGATTTAGGACCCCCCTTGATAGTGAATAGATGGATTCGCCATCTTTCCCGTAGTACTGTTCGTTAAGCTTACCATCGGTTAAATGAATGGCTCGTTTATCTACTGGGATTCCGATTTTACGGATTTCATCATCGAGTTTGACATCTTGCATGGCTTTCCATCCTCGATTGGACATGACCAAATTTATAGAACGTCCCGAAAATTCGACAGTTCTAATGTCTGGACTTCTGTCATACACATGAATGGTATGCCCTTGTTTTTTTAGGTAAATTGCCAATAATGTTCCAACTAAACCGGAACCAATTACCGCAATTTTTTGAGGAGTTTGCATCTAAATCTACTAAACGGTTTTGCAAATTTACTTAATTGAGATGAATAGACTAACGGAATTGGAAATAAATGTAGTCCAATCCTTGACCATCATAATCAAGTAATTATTTTGGCATGAAGATCAATTTAGTGGATGTGGCTTCAATTTCCTTTTTATTTAATTTCATTTTGCGAAATTTACCCTCGACAAACAATTGGGCCTGATCGTCATAATGCGGGCTCATTGGATTTCCAGACTGACCTGTAGGAAGTACGCTCCAACTGTTTTCAATATCTGAAAAATCTATTATCCTTCGCGTTGAAGGACCACCTTTCACTTCAATATTGGCATCATCGGTGTAAAAAAACAATTGATTATTGATAACTTCATTAGATCCGTCTATTGCGAATGGCCCCACATTAAAGAAGGAACTAAACAATTTAACTTTCCCAATGGGGTGTTCGAATGTTACTTGGTGCATGTTTTTCCATTTCCAATCGGTTACCTCTTTGCCTACTTGTTTCTCTAGTGATGCAATGGCTTCTTTAAAAGAACGTGTAAGTATCTCTGTTTGGGTTTCTTTTTTGTTTTTGGTCTCAATATTATCCCACCAGACCGAGTTAGGGTTCTTTCCTTGGTTTTCAATCAATTGCTTGACAATATGAGTCCCTAATAGCAACTTAAAATTATCTTTCCCCAATTCATCTTGAAACGTGTCTTGTAAATAAAAATAGATCCATTTATTAAAAATGGAGGGTCCTACTTCTTGGCTATCGTTATTTCCCTTCCATATTTTGAGAGCCCTTAAAGCTTGAACTTCTGTTGCATTACAATTTGCTGCCGCTATATGTGTTGTCCAATTAGCGATGATCGTTTGACTAGTAGCGGACGTATTGTCGACTATCATTTTGGAAACCGATTCTTTGGTCCAATTATTTTTGGGCGCTAACAAACCATCTATTCGCAGGGCACGGTCCTTGGGCAAATAATACCCAGGATACAAGTACCCATCTATAGGCTCTGGTTGATTATTGGAAGTATAAACATAATTCCACGATGGGTTGATTGCCGATGGGTTTTTATCGAACGGGATAAACTCTTTGACATCATCTACTCCATTAGCTCCATTTAGAATTAAATTGGTATTGACGGAGGGTGCCACCTTATACAATTTACCAGAAGTAATCCAAGCAATATTACCTTTGGCATCGCCATACATAATATTGAGTCCGGGTGCTTTAATCAGTCCGATATTCGCGTGAAAATCCTCTAGGCTTTTGGCATGCGATAGGGCATAAACGGCATCGAGAATTTGATTTTTTTGTTGTGTATACATCCATGACATGGCTATTGCATTTTTACTCTGTATGCCGTCAAGTAAACCATTCACAACTGGACCATGCTTACTTGTTTTTACATTTACCGTAACATTTAGACTATCTTTTACCTTGATAGTTTTTTGCGTGTAGGTATAATTTGAAAATCCTTCCGCTGTTCTATATTGCTTTGGATTGGTTGGATTGGCTTCTTCTTGAAAAAAATCAAGATCATCGTTTTCAAACATCGTTAAACCATAAGCGTATTGTCGGTTGTGTCCTAGCAACGGAAATGGCGTACCAGCTATATAATAACCATACATTTCGTATCCCGGACATGAAATATGCGCTTCATACCAGGTTCCCGGTTGGGAATACATAATGTGGGGATCATTGGCTAATATCACTTTGCCACTTTTGGTTTTAGCCCCTGCAATGACCCAACTGTTACTTCCTATAAAGGCAGGTACTGGTGACTGTTCTAACAGTGCGGTTACACTTTTACTTATGGCACTATATTCTTTTAGATTCCCGCTATAGCTCTTGAGTTGTTTGGTGTTAAACTCGCCTTGAATTCCGAAATCTTTTAGATATTCCATTCCGTATCGGTTGCGAATATCCGTTAGTAAGGGATCTGTTTTTTGTCCCATGGCAAAACTGAAAGACATGAATCCGAAGATATTGTAGATGTCCTTAAGGGTGAATTTTTGGGGAGTAATACCTAATAATTTAAACTCTACGGGAGCTTTGCCCTCTTCCATGAATTGATTAACACCCTCTAAATAGGCATTGGCCAAAATATAGGTTTGCGAATTTTTATCCAATAGGGCTAGTGACTGAGTAGAATTTTCATCAATCCCAATTCCTTTAAAGAATTTATCAGTCTTTAAAGCTTTTGTGCCAAACAGTTCTGAAAGCCTACCTGGAGCAATGCGTCTCATTAATTCCATTTGCCAAAGACGGTCTTGCGCATGTACATAGCCTAATGCTGTCATGGCATCTTTTTGATTATTGGCATAAATATGAGGCACTCCGTATTCATCAAAGAAGACGGTGGTTTCTTCACTGATATTTTTTAGGGCTATTTCACCTTCATAGGAAGGCTTAGTATATTGAAGGTAGCCAAAAACAAAAAGGACTAGCAGTAGTATTAGGGCTAAAGCCACTAGGCTTATTTTTTTTATTATTTTCATCGTAGGTAGATTTGGAACCAAATGTAATTAAAAAACCTTCAATCCATTCTAGGATTGAAGGTTTGCTTCTCTATTTTATGATAAAGTTACTGTCTTTTGAAATTAATTTTCTGACCTACGTTTAGTCCGTTATTTTTAGCTAAGACACCACACATATGGAATAACATTCGGGCGCCTACATTTCCATCCCAGTCGGTTTCCCCCGGAGCTACTTCGACTAAATCAAAACCGATAATTTCTTTACCGCTTTCGGCCAGCTTGTTGAATAGATAGGTTGCTTGTTCGAAGGAAAAACCTCCTGGTACAGGAGTGCCTGTATTTGGAGCGTACCATTGGTACATACCGTCGATATCAAAACTGATGCATACTTTTTGAGGAAGTGTTGCAATTATCGCATCGCATTGTTGTGCCCATGTTTTTCCTTCAAAGGCTTCTGCTTGTAAATCGGCACTAGTATTCACTAGCACTCTTCCATTTTCGTTCTTCACTACACTTACTTCTTGTTCGCAGAAGTCCCGAATTCCCACTTGGGTTATTTTTGATATTTGAGGAATTTGCAAAGCATTATACATGATGGAAGCGTGCGAGAATGTGAAGCCTTCATAGGCAATACGCAAATCCATATGGGCGTCAAGGTGCAAAATTCCGAAGTCATTATGAATCGTTGCAAGCGCTTCATAATACCCTAGAGGCGTTGAATGATCCCCACCAAGCAACACTACCTTTTTACCTTGTTGCATCCAGTACAACACTTTATCTTTTACTTCGGTATGCAATTCGCGGCATACTATATTAATTTTGTCTAAATCAGCCTGTAAAGCAGGAAAGGTTTCAATAGCTTCACCACTTTCGAGCATTTCGATTATGGGTTGGGCCAATTCTTTGTATTTCTTTGAATTGGTAGCCCAATGCGCAGGAGCTTCATCCATATAAATACCCAACTTCCATAACTCGGGAAAGTCTTGATGATTTAAGTCAACTTGAAAAGAAGCATCGAGCACTGTGGCAGGTCCTTCTGAAGCACCGGCTCCATAACTAACGGTTACTTCCCACGGCACTGGTATTACTATAATTTCAGATTGTGCTGCTGTAAACGGTAATCCAAATACGGTAGCATCGGCTAAACCGGGTTGGCTTGGATCAAAATTGTCAATGATTTGCTGTTTGGTCATTTCTATTAGAATTGTTTGCCAGTTTGCTGGCGTGCTTATGAAAGCGGCAAAGTTACAAAGTTGGTTTATTATATTGCCGTTGGGGTATAAAAAAAACCACAATGATTTCTCACTGTGGTTTTGATTCATTCCTTTGCTACTTTTAGTTTTTCACAAATTTATGCGCAACTTTAGCTGTATTGAAATAGACATTGTATACTCCAGATGCTAAAGAAGTAACGTCAATATTTTCTTCATTAGTTGTTAGTGCTTTTGTCATTACTGCTTGGCCTAACATATTGTAAATCGTAATCGTTTCTGAAGCATCAAAATCGCCTTGAAGATTCAGTACACTGGTTACTGGATTTGGAAACAAAACAAAATTATTTTTAACTGAATCAGCTATTCCTAAAAATGGAGTAACCGTTAATTGAAAAGTAACTGGCACCGTTAAAGCACCACTTGTTGCTGTCATGGTAATGGTATAAATACCTGGAGCTAGTACTGCACCGGCAGCAGGCGATTGCACTACTACTGCATTACAATTATCAGTAATTGGATTCGCTAAGGAAGCAAAATTTGCTAACGTATAGGTATTTGTAGCTGCAGCTTGTACGGTTTGGTCTGCAATTGCCGCCATAATTAAACCCACAGAAGGAAGTGTATAACCTTTACTAGTAAATTTGGTCGTTATGGTTTTTACATCTGCACATGAATAATTCATATCAATAGCGGCTTGGCGAAACGCAATTGCTGCATCTTCTTGTGTTGCAGTATGGTCTGTATAGGATAGTCCTTCCACAAAAGCTTTGTCTGTTTTTACTCTTCCAATGGCATCCCATATTTTCATTAAAGCGGTAGACCAAATTTGGCCGTCCATATGGTTATCTTGGTATTGAATACCTGCCGGATAGTTTGGCGTATAATTAGTATTTCTGGTTGAACCCCAAGCTGGACCATCCCAATTAAATACTTTTTGGTAGGCTGCGTTTGTAGTAGTCCATTGATTCAAACTTCTGCTATAGGATTGCGCCCAATAATCGCCACTTCCTTCTCCTAAACCATCATCGGTATCTCCGGTAAAAGAACCCGGGGTTGACCCACCTGTCATCCAATCATGAATACCGTGTCCGAATTCGTGAAGCACTACATCGGCATCTTCTGCGTCATCTACCCCACCTTCACCAAAAGCAATTCTTTCGGAAGACGGAATATAATGAGAATTATCGGTTCCACTTAATCCTGAAGGATCATAGAAAAAGACGCCGGAATTTAATGAAGGACGACATACTATTCCTAAGGTTTCATTGATATAGCGAATGCTTTTATCTAGATGATAGAAAGCGTTAACGGCTTCAAAACCATCTTGATTTCTATTAAAACTGAAATCGGCTGTGGCCTGCGTAAATAATCCTTTTGACGGCGCTTCAAAATCCTTAATTTCTACATAAGAACTTTTTAATTTATATACTCCAGCCGTCAAGTCAATTTCTGGAAGCGTAACAGCCGTTCTTGCTGCGTCTAGAGAGGCATTCGTAGCGTCACTATTGTCTACATAACTGCCTGTATAGGTTACATGAACGGTTGAAAGCGGGTCTGGGTCATATACTAATGCAGTTCCTGTCGTTGCTGCTAAAGTTGTTGTGGATTTTTTTGGATTCCCATTACTTTGCGCATAATTTTTATGGTCATAAATAGCAACATCTCTAACATTCATTACGTCTCCGTTTTGAGCGTCTACTAAGACTTCCCAACTGCCATTTCCTGATTGAGGATTAGTTACTACTCTATAAACTAATTTTGTTTGATTGTTCACTTTAGTAACGTACAAATCATTTAAAGCGACGGAATAATCCCCTTCAATTTTTAATTTTTGCGCTGAACTTATTAATGCAGTCTCCTTAGAAATAGCAGGTGTGGTATTACTATTTTCAATGGATGCATCGTGAGCATCCGAAGTATAAGTAATTTGGTTGCTTGGATTGAAGTGTACTACTACTTCAGATTTAAACACTGGTACATTATTCATCATTTGTTGGAAACGCAAGGTTTCGCCTGACAAACTTTTTCTAACACTAGTTAATTTAAAACTATCGCTCGAATTACTATTTAATTCTTTAACATGATCTCTTATCCAAGTTCTAGCAGCAACCTCATTTGGAGAAACTTGGGCTTTACCATAATATGAAAAAGCAAAAGTTAACAGAAGGATTAAAAGTACTTTATATTTCATTTTGATGCATTTTAGGTTTTTGGTGGTTTAATAATCCACTACAAATCAACGAATTGTTTTTAAGAAATCAAATTATTTCAAAGTTAAAATGCCCTGCTTTAAAATTTGTCCGAATTCATACATGTCCTCATACGAGCAATAAAAAGGTGCTGGTGCTAATCGTATTACATTAGGTTCGCGCCAGTCTGTGATAACTCCGTTCTTCATTAAAAATTCGAATAAGTTTCTTCCTTGTCCGTGTAAAAATACCGAAAGTTGGCAGGCTCTTTCTTCTTGCTTATTTGGTGTTATGATTTCGAATTCGGCGGATGGAATCTCTTTATCGATCTCATGAAGAATAAATTCAAGATAAGCGGTCAATTGATTTCTTTTGACAATTAATTTTTCCATTCCAACTTCGGCGAACATTTCAACTGATGCTAAATAGGGTGCCAAAGACAGAATTGGCAAATTACTTACTTGCCAACCATTGGCCCCAACAATGGGGTCATATTGCGGCTCCATCTTAAAGCGTCGTTCTTTGTTGTGACCCCACCATCCACCAAATCGCGCTAACGCTTTATTGGTATGGTGCTTTTCATGTATGTAACAACCTGAAGCATTTCCTGGTCCGGAATTCATATATTTATAACTGCACCAAGCGGCAAAATCGACGTCCCAGTCGTGCAGCTTTAATTCGATATTTCCGGCTGCATGGGCTAAATCAAAACCTACTCTTGCGCCCACTTTGTGTCCCGCTTCGGTAATGGCTTTCATGTCAAAAACTTGTCCCGTATAGTAATTAACCCCTCCAAACAAGACAAGAGCCAATTCATCCCCAACCTCATCAATCTTTGCTAGAATATCTTCGAGGCGAATATTATGTTCCCCTTCCCTTCTTTTGATTTCGACAATTGCTTTTTCTGGTTTGTAGCCATGAAATCCTACTTGCCCTTGAAACATGTATTGGTCTGATGGAAATGCTTTCTCTTCGCAAATGATTTTGAAACGTGTTTTTGTTGGGTGGTAAAACGAAACCATTAATAGGTGAAGGTTCACCGTCAAGGTATTCATCACGGTTACTTCTGATGGTTTTGCCCCGACTAATGCACTTAATGGATTAGCAAATCTTTCATGATAATCCCACCATGGTTTTTCAGCATAAAAATGACCTTCAACCGCTAAATCTGCCCAATCTTTCATCACGGCATCTACATAAGACTTCGTTCTTTTGGGCAGAAGTCCAAGCGAGTTTCCCGTAAAATAAATTACATTTTTGCCGTCATGTTGAGGAAAAACAAACTCGTCTCGGTATTGATTTAACGCATCTTGTTTATCGAGTTGTTTTGCAAATTCAGCTGTATTTTGAAAATTCATGATTCGTTTTGTTTGTTGAGGCGTAAAAGTAAAAAAAAGAGTAAAGAGTAAAGAGTAAAGAACAAAGAAATTTGATTTGAGCCGAAGATAACTTTTTAGCCCTGATCGTAATGGAAATAAAAAAAGCCCTGATGGTTTCAGGGCTTTTTTTATTGTATTGAAGAGCAGGAAAAGGGACGGCAAGAATTCCCGAACTATTCGCTCCTGAAATTATATAATAAGCATCGCGTCGCCATATGAATAGAAACGGTATTTTTCTTTTATTGCTTCTTCGTAGGCTTTTTTCATTAAATCATGTCCGCAAAAAGCCGAAATCATCATTAGCAAGGTAGATTTTGGTGTATGGAAATTCGTTACCATACAATCTGCAATACTAAAATCATAAGGAGGAAAAATAAATTTATTGGTCCATCCTTCATAAGGATTTAAGGTTCGAGCTGAAGAAACAGAACTTTCAATGGCGCGCATTGAAGTCGTTCCGATACAACATATTTTCTTTTTTTTAACTTTAGCACTGTTAACGATATCGCAGGCTTGTTGTGATATGATTAATTCTTCTGAATCCATTTTATGCTTTGATAAATCCTCAACTTCCACGGGATTGAATGTTCCTAAGCCCACGTGTAATGTAACTTCAGCAAAATTTACTCCCTTAATTTCTAAACGTTTTAAAAGGTGTTTTGAGAAATGTAAACCAGCAGTCGGGGCTGCAACAGCACCTTCCTCTTTTGCATAAATCGTTTGGTAACGTTCTGCATCTTCTTCGGTTACTTCACGGTTGATGTATTTAGGAATAGGGGTTTCTCCCAGTTCCGTTAATTTTCTTCTGAATTCGTTATAGGAACCATCATATAAAAAACGCAAGGTTCTTCCTCTTGAGGTAGTGTTGTCTATTACTTCGGCTACTAATGAATCGTCTTCGCCGAAATATAATTTATTTCCAATTCTGATTTTACGAGCAGGGTCTACTAAAACATCCCATAAACGTTGCTCCGCGTTTAATTCTCTTAATAAGAAAACTTCAATACGAGCACCTGTTTTCTCTTTGTTCCCATACATACGAGCAGGAAAGACTTTGGTATTGTTTAAAATCATTACATCTCCATCGTCAAAATAATTGATGATGTCTTTAAACAATTTATGTTCTATGGTTTTGTTCTTTCTGTCAACGACCATCAATCTTGATTCGTCTCTGTTTTCTGCGGGGAATTCTGCCAATAATTCGGTTGGAAGATTAAACTGGAAATGAGATAATTTCATTTGAAAAAGTTATAAGTTATACATTAGAAATTATGAGTTAATCCCATAAAATTTAATAGCCTGCAAATATACTATCGTGAGATAGGCGTTGTCAAGTAAAAAGGAGTTTATTTTTTATTAAGTTGCTGAGGCACTGCTTTTGTTAGCTGTGAAGGGATTTATATTTCAGAAAAATGAAATCCGATACGTTTCAAATCATCCCAAAAAGCAGGATATGATTTTGATACCACCTCTGCCTCTTGAATACCAATGGAGGTTTTTAGTGCTAAAGGTGCAAAAGCCATTGCCATACGGTGGTCTTGATAGGTATTGATAGTACACAGCTTATTTATGATCGAACTTGGTTCTAGCGATAAGCTATCCTCAGTAATCCTGACAGATGCACCTAGTTTTTGCAATTCAATTTGCAGGGCTAAAAGTCGGTCAGTCTCTTTTATTTTTAAGGTGTGCAGCCCAGTTAACTGGCAACCGATTCCTAATCCGAAGCAAGTTACGGCAATGGTTTGGGCAATATCGGGAGCGTTGTTTAATTGTAAATGATGAATGGCTAATGGTGCATGGTTGACTTTTCTTAATCGAATTGAATTGTCTTGAAAAATGGTTTCCACTCCAAATTCTTTATAAATTGTTACTAAAACACTATCACCTTGCAGGCTATTTTCTTTGAAGCTAGAAAGAGTGATTTCTGTTCCTATTTCAGACAAAGCGATAATGGAATAAAAATAGGATGCCGAAGACCAATCGCTTTCGATTGTTGCTTTTTGATTAACGATTGAAGATTTTTGATTTACCGTAATAGAATTATCAATAAAAGTAGTCTGTACGCCGATTTCATTTAGTAATGCCAGTGTCATTTTAATATAGGGGACCGAGGTAATTTTTCCTTCTAAGGTTAATTCTAAACCGTTCTCCAATTTTGGCGCAACTAACAACAGCGCTGAAATGTATTGGCTGCTTATATTGGCTGCTAAGGAAACCTTGTTTAGTGATAGTTTCTTTCCTTTTATTCTGATGGGTGGATAACCTTCAATCTCTTCATACGTAATGGAGGCTCCCAATTGTTTTAAGGCATCTACTAACACAGCGATGGGTCTTTCTTTCATACGAGAGGAGCCGGTAAGTACTACTTCTCTATCCTCTTTTATAGCGAAATAGGCTGTTAGAAAACGCATAGCGGTGCCAGCGTGGTGAATGTCAATCACTTCTTTCTTTGTCTCTAATGCCTTTAGCATCACTTCTGAATCGTCAGAATTAGAAGTGTTTCCCAAAGTAAGATTGGGATAGACTGCTTGAAGCAGTAGCAACCTATTGGTTTCTGATTTACTTCCTGTTAATTTGATGGAGGCATCAGATTGAATGTTAGAATGTTTTAGAAGTAAATTCATTTTAATTGTTTCACAGAGATTCACAGAGAAACACAAAGATACACAGAGAAAATTATCATTAGTACTATTTCAGTTTCTCGTTATTGTGATGGCGGTCGTGGTCGCGATTGGTTTTTAGGTCCATTTTTTTATCGAAAGCGGCTTGCAAATCGATACCGGTTTGATTGGCCAAGCATAGGACTACAAATACAACGTCTGCTAATTCTTCTCCAAGATCCTTATTTTTATCGCTTTCTTTTTCGGATTGTTCACCGTAGCGTCTTGCAATAATACGAGCTACTTCCCCTACCTCTTCTGTAAGTTGGGCCATATTTGTAAGTTCGTTAAAATAGCGAACACCGTGGTTTTTAATCCAATTGTCTACTTCTAGTTGGGAGTGTTTTAAGTTCATGCTAATTCTTTTTTAATACAATTCTTTCCGTCTCTTTATTGATCATTTCTTTGAAGAAGTTCTGCAATATTTTATAATAATCTGCTTCAAAAACTACTTGATTCATTTCAGTACTAAACAGCAATTGAATTTGGTTTCCAACTCCTGAGATTGAATATTTAAAAGTCCCTCTGTTTTCGGGCATTGCAGTTGCTTTAGACAAAGGTAATGTTTCTATGGAATAGCCGTCTGGAAGTGATAAGGAAATGTTGTATTTTTTCTGAAAGGGATACCTGAAATCTATAGGGAATTCTCTATCTTCTTGCTTAAATGGATTTTCTGTAGTCGTAAAGAAAAGCAATGGATACAAATACATTTTATCTCCAATAATTTCTATTGAATTTGTATCTGTAAAAGAATAATTCTCCACTATTGGTTTTAACAAATCAGTATTATTTGCCACCTCATAGTCTTGCAATTGCAAACCATTATTCTTTTTTTCAAGATTTTCAATATAACTTTCTTTAGAAACACCGTTGTATTTTTCTCTAAATTCTAATGCTTTATAATCAAAGTATTGGTCTCTAATTTTCCCTGTTACTTCACCCCTTACATTTATGGAAGCCATCATATTCAGCACTTCAATGGAACTGCCCTTTGGCATTAAATCAAGTTCTTCTGAACTGCCATCCCGTTTTATCAATCTTCCATACCAATTTAAATCCCGAATTGGCAGCACATTAAATTCAGAATATTTATCGGTAGCATCTAATAGAACCATTCTATCCTCCAATTTCACGGCTGCAATCACATAATTCAAAAGCGTTCTGTTGGGAAACAGTGCCAAGCCATTCTCTCGGGTGCTGAGGAGTACTGGATCAGCTTCTAAACCTCCCATTCGCAGCATGGCTACTAAAATCAAATTAATTTCAGCCACATTTCCTACTTTATCACTATAGGCAACTTCTACCCCTTGTTTTGGAAAATAACCAAATTTACCATTCCAATTCATGCTGCTTTTAACAAAATAAAATATTTTTTTTGCTCTTTCTTCTATGGTAGTAGTATTCCCAATTAGGACATTTACTGCCTCTAAAAAATATTTGTTTTTATTAAGTTCTCCACCAAAATCTTTCTCGTCATATATCGATTTAGCAACATCATCCCATGTTTTCGCGATTTGTTTTGGTGGTTCGTCAGGCATTCGTATCGTTTGAAGCTCATGAGCCAACATGCCATAATAATTTTCAATATTATTTACATAAGGCTCTACTTTTATCGAAGGAACATTTTTTACTTTATAAGTCGTTTTGATTTGTCTGTAACTTAATGATTTTGTTTGATTGTACTGACTACTAAAAGATTGACTTGTATTCTCTATCACTTCCTCTTTATTTACTTCTACATTTCCCTTTTGAATACCTTTATACAAGTAAAATTCGGGAATTTCAGTAGTATATTCTACCTCTTTTACTGGGATTTCATATTGAAATTGGAATTCTGGGAGCGTGGAAAGATTCTCTGTTTTCAAAACATACCTAAGTTCAATGATCGAACCCACTTTTACATTGGGAAAAGTTATTGATTTTGAACCCCAATATTCATTGATTTGCTCTTTAAATTTTCCTTCGCTAGTTACTTTCGTTTTGACTATTTTTTCATTTTCTACATTGTATGTAATTGCGCTAATTAAATCAACCATTTCATCATTTAATGTTTTATAGCCTATGTAGAATGGAATCTTAAAATTGGCCCACGTCAGCCCTTCCTTTTTGTATATTTTCAATTTGATTTGTATGTCTGTATACGACACAAAACCTTGCTTTTCTATATACTTAAAAGTTGTTTTGGCCTTTTTAAAAAGAAAAGCAGCTGTAGCTGAAGAATCAGAAGGATACTTTGCTTCTTGCAACTCGTTTTTGGTCACATGATCTAATTCAATTTTTTGAGACTGAGCTACAAAAAAGGGATTCAAAAAAATAAAAAATAGCAAAATTCTTTGTAGCATCTTATCCTTTTTTAAGCACAATTTTTTCTGTTTGTTTAAGAATCATCTCTTTGTAGTAATTTTTCAAAATTTCATAATCTTCTGAACCAATAATAGCTTGGTTCATATCGGCCGTGTACAATAATTGAATTTGATTGCCATTATTAGATATGCTGTATTTAAAACTGCCCATGTTTTCTGGCATAGCGACTGCTCTTGACTGAGGAAGTGTTTCTACAGTGTAACCCTCTGGAAAATTGATACTAATATTAAACTTCATTTGGTTTGGATAGACAAAATCAATAGGATACTCCCTTTTTTCTTGTTTAAATGGATTCTCCGTTAAGGTAAAAAACAGGAATGGGGAAACATACATCTTATCACCAATGATTTCAACCTCATTTGTTGTAGTAAAAGAATAGTTTTCTACTATTGGTTTCTCTAAATCACTACTGTTTTGAACTTCGTAATCACCAACTCCTATACCGTGATAACGTTTTTCTAATTTTTCAACATGACTATCATTGGTAATTCCGGCATAATTAACCCTGAAAACCAGCGCTTTATAATCAAACTTTTGATTCCTTATTTTACCTGAAACTTCTCCTTGTTCGTTCACGCTTGCCATAATATTAACAATTTCCTTTGAGTTTAACTTTGGCATTAAATCAATAACAGCGGAACTACCATTCTTTCGAATGATTCTACCAAACCAATTTAAATCTCTAATGGGTAAAATATTGGGAAGTGAATATTTATTTGTTGCATCTAATAAAATCATTTGATTTTCTAATTCAACACCGACGATCACGTAATTATAGGATGACTCACTTGGGTATAAAGAAATACCATTAGATCTAGTACTAACCAAAACTGGATTAGCTTCGATCCCTGCATAACGCAGCATAGCCGTTAGCATCAAATTGATTTCGGCGATATTTCCTTTTTTATCTTTATAAGCTTCTTTTACTCCATCGTCACAATAAATACCTCCAAATTCATTCCAGTTCATTCTAGATTTAACATAATCAAAAATCATCTTCATTCTGTCTTGATTACTGGTTATTCCAGTTAATAAAACATCTAGATCTTTTTCAAAATATCCAGACTTTTTTAACTCTTCCCCAAAACTTTGATTTTCATAGACCTTTTTTACAACAGATTCCCAATCGGTAGTAAAGTTTTCATAAGGTCTGTTTGGATATCGAGTCGCCGCTAATTCGTGTAAAAGAGAAGCTTTATAGTTATCCATGTTATTTACAAACGCTTCTTCTTTTAAAGCAGGTACATTTTCTAAAACATATTTAGTTATATCTTCACGAAATTCAAGAGATGAATTAATCCGTTCTGCACCTCCGGCATTAATACCAGGTTGCGCGTTTTGAATATAAGAATCCTCTATTTTTCTTGATTTCCCATCTTTTGTAGTTACTGGATTATAAAATCCTTTTATATGAGTATTATAAATAAAGTACTCTGGAATAAAAGTAGAATATGTTGAATATTTTACAGGAATACTCTTTTGGAATTCCCATTCTGGAAAATTATCTGTAAAAGGAGACCTTACTTCTGCTTTGAATTCAATAATAGAGCCGACCTTTACATTAGGCAATGTTATTTTTTTTTTCGACCAATATTTATTTTCTTTTTCATCAAACTCTCCTTCACCGTTTAGTTTTGATTTTTCAATTTTTCCATTTACCAAATTATAGGTTACGGCCTTTGAAAAATTTACTTTTTCAAAGGTCCCTGAGTTATTGTAATATTTCAACGATTGATTTGCAAATGAATAACCCTCTTTTTTATAAATTTTAATTTTGGCACTATATTCGGTTACTATCTCAAAGCCATCATCATGAGAATATTCAAAATAGGTCTTACCAACATTAAACAAATAGGCTGCAACTGCAGAAGTGTCTGTGGGACAAACTTTTTCTTTCAGTTCTTCTATGGTAACTTTTCCTAAGTCTTGATTTTGGGAAAATAATTGAAAATGTATCAATACTAAAATGGCGGCAATAACTATTTTCTTCATAGTTTAAACTTTTGAAATGACTATTTTTGAATTATCGTTTTTGGCTATCGTTTCTCTGAACTTTCGGTACTCTTCATATTTGCTTTTATCATAAAGTCCCTTTTTTATTATGAGTTTACGTTTGCAATAAATTTTGGTTGGACTTACTACAGTAAATTCAATTTTATAACTTCCATATTCTGTGTTTAGTTCTATTCCATTGGGCTTTGCTTCTACTACATAACCATTTGGAATAGAAACTTCAATTTCGTCTTCATTCGTATAACCCCTTTCAACTTGAAGCGGAAATTGTCGTGTTCTATATTTTTTGGGGACGAAGGAATTTTGATCAAAAGCATTCAAGGCAAACATTAATTTATTTTCTCCTGATTTTTGAGCATACCCTTCCGCTTCTAATTCTAGTTCTTCACTAAACTCAACGTTGTTTTTATTGTTGTTTAATGAAATTTGTTTAATATTTAAGTTGTTAATATTATCAAATTCTTCCTTATACCTTTTAATCTGCTCTTCTCTGCTCATACGTTCTTTCCCATATTCCCTATCATATTCAATTCCTTTCGAGATCATTTTTACTTTTCCAATAAATTGACCATCAGTCGTTATCTCATAATTACCTTTTGTGAATTTATTTGTTTCGATTTCCGTAAAAGTTTTTGTTTTAACTATTTCTCCTCCCTCTGGTTTAACCAGCAACACATTTCGATCATCCGTAAAATCGCCTTGAAAGCCGAATGGTTTTATTTGGCTAGTACATTCAAGCCATTGTAGTCCCTTCTCTGTTGGCAAAGTCAAAATAATATGGTTTCCTTGTATTGAGGCTATGTCTTTTTGAATATTTCTTCTTCCTGATCCAGCATAAACAACAGTGTAGTACGACGGAACACCAACTGACTTTAATAAACAACGTGTATAATTTGACAAGGCTTTACAATCTCCGTACCCTAATTTATCGACATCTTTCGCCAACATTGGTTTCCACCCACCAATACCCACTTGAACACTGACATAACGGGTTTTGTCCTGAACATACTTATATATTATTTTAGCAATTTCAACCGGATTTTTCTCATCCCCAATCAATTTCTTTATTTTTCCTACTGTTTCCTCTGGTAATTCCTCCGTATCCGCCAAAAGAGCGTTATACATCCACTTACCAAATTCAGACCAATTAGAAGCAGTACCTTCAACACTTTCTAACGAAAAGTTCTCAAGAGCAAAATATACAATTGGAAATATTTCAGAAAAATTTGGGCTCAATTCTTCTCTTTTTTTGGCCACAATATTATCTGCGGTATACTGCACTGTGTTGGGCGACTCGACTTTTTTAATAGGTAAAGAGGTAGAAAAATTGGATTCTACCTTTTTGAGCTGTAGTTCTTTCTTATAATTAATGGATATTATGGACTTTTCGGTACTTATTAAATATCCTCCCACGGGGCTCCAATTTGGAATGAATGCGGTATTTGAGGTTTCTGTTTCTCGTTCAAAAACCATGGTAAACGGATATGCAATAGGGGTATAATCAAGATATAATGCACGATTGTCATTAAATATTGAAAAACCGTCAGCCACACTTACATCTCTAAAATCTTTCCGTTTGTACTTTTTGGTTTCTGTACCAAACGCATCATAAACGGTAGCCTCTATTTTAGAAATTTTTGTGTTTTTATCATAATTTTCAGAGAGTTCCAAATCCTGTAATCCCAGTTCATTCAAAACAGTTATTGCCGTAAACTCTTTTACAGTCATGTTTTTTTGAGAAGAAATTGTAATATCTCTTTGGCTCAATCTCACTACTGCATTAGCATTTTGCTTTAAACTGTCTGGAATAGCTGCAACCGCATAATTAGCGTTTTGTCCCAAAAGCGAAAAAGAACACAGGACGAATAATAGAGGCAATAGGTTTAGCTTCATGATTACTAAATTTTCTCAAATATATAAAATTTATATATTTATTAGTAATCTTATTCTTTATTTTTAGTATCAACAAGTATGGTTACAGGACCGTCATTAATGAGTGCTACTTTCATGTCGGCTCCAAACTTTCCGGTTTGAACTTTCTTCCCTAATTCTTGTTCCATCTGGGCAATGAATGCTTCATATAAGGGAATCGCAACTACTGGTTTTGCGGCTTTGATGTAGGAAGGGCGGTTGCCTTTTTTGGTAGCGGCATGCAGGGTAAATTGACTTACTATTATCATATCACCTCCCATTTCTTTTAAGGATAAATTCATAACCCCATTATCGTCCCCAAAGATTCTTAGGTTGGCTATTTTGGCCGAAAGCCACTCAATATCATCCTTAGTATCGGCTTCTTCTATACCTACTAGGACTAATAAACCTTTTTCAATATTGGCTACAATTTTAGCATCAATGATTACAGAAGTAGAAGATACTCGTTGAATAACCGCTTTCATAAGTTTAGTCTTAAAGTTAAAAGTCGAACGTCTTTTATTATTGACCTTCGATAATCGACTATTTCCTAGTTTGATCACTAGCGATACGATCATCGTTGTAAATATCGGCTCGGTAATGTTCGTCATCGCCTTCTAATATTTTTAGATAACTGTTGTATCGTGACCAGGCAATTTTATCTTGTTCTAGCGCTGACTTTACGGCACAATTAGGTTCGTCTTTGTGCAAGCAATTGTTAAACTTGCATTCGTCTTTCAGTTTGAAAAACTCAGGAAAATAATCACTTACCTCTGAGGGTTCCATATCTACAATTCCAAAACCTTTTATTCCAGGAGTATCAATTATTTTGGCATCAAATGTCAAGTCATACATTTCGGCAAATGTTGTAGTATGTTGCCCTTGTTTACTTTGCTCTGAAATGGTTTTGGTTTTCAAGTTCAGGTTAGGTTCCAACGCATTAACCAAAGTAGATTTTCCGACTCCAGAATGACCCGAGAACATGCATACTTTACCTACCATCATGTTTTTTAATTGATCTATACCTTTATGTTCTTTGGCCGATATTCGTATGCATTTATAACCAATTTCACTATAGATGTATTGCAAATATAATTGTTCATCTATCATTGCCTCATCAAAAGTATCAATCTTATTAAATACCAAAACCGCCTCTATTCCATAAGCTTCAGCAGTTACCAAAAAACGGTCTATAAAACTAGTGGTTGTGGGTGGATTATTTATGGTGATTAAGAGAAAGACCATATCAATATTGGAGGCAATGATATGTGTTTGTTTTGAAAGGTTAACCGACTTTCTAACGATATAATTCTTTCGATCGTGGATGTTATGAATTTGACCTATTACTTCATCAGTAGTGTTATCTAATTCAAAATCTACCACATCCCCCACCGCTATTGGATTGGTGCTTTTGATGCCTTTCATCCGAAACTTTCCTTTGATACGGCATTCAAAAACCTGATGGTCTATGGTTTTTACAGTATAAGAACTTCCGGTAGATTTATATACTAGTCCAGTCATGCAGCAAAGATACTATTTTAGATTTTAGATTTATAGGAATAAAAAAAAGTTGCCATTACTGACAACTTTATTGACCTAATAAAAATAATTTATTAGTATTTGTATCCTACACCTGTCTTGATTGCTTGAGAGCCACCTAGTGAATTAGAACTCGCTCCTACAGTTGTCTTGTCAGCAGTTAACAAAACAAAAGGACAACCTTGTTTAGCAGCATCCATTTTTAATTTTTTTTGCGCTTTTTTATCTCCTGTATTACCTGTTTGAAAATTAATCAAACCTGTTTTACCGCGAACTTCACCCACCTTTTTCAAACCAGCAATATATCCTTTGTCTTCAAGAATAACTACTTTTTCCCAGTCATCTTCGCCGTTGATAACAATTTTCTCAGTAATATCTTCTTGTCTTTTTGTTTTTCCATAGATGATTTTCTCAACAGCATATTTACCAATGGTATTTTCTGCATCTTCACCATCATATTTAAATGTAATGGTATATTCATCAAGACGGATAACTTTACCTTCTACAGTTTCACCGTTGTGTTTGTAGATTTTGTCTATTTGAGCATTTGCAACATTAAATCCAAGTGCAAACACTAGTAATAAAACGATTTTTTTCATTTTGAACATTTTGAAATTAATAATAGATTATTTTTATTGTTGGTGCAATGATACAAAAAAAACCACTGTAAATTAGAAGGTCATTCATTTTTTAAAGTTGCTAATTAACCATTAATAATTTTTTCTTGATGGCTGATACTCTCTTGGTGTATCGCTTTGAAAAGTTTTAGAATGAATTCTTCACTCAATCCCTTTTCTTCACCGTCTAGAATCATTTTTCCTAGAATTTCATTCCACCGTTTATTTTGCAATACCGCTACATTCTTAGACTTTTTAAGGGCTCCTATTTGTTCTGCGACCTTCATTCGGTTTCCAAGAATCTCCAAAAGCTTACCATCCGCAATATCAATACTAGCGCGAAGTTTAATCATTTCGGTATTGTAATCGTCTTCTTCGGTGGATATTTTTTTAACTTTTAAGTCGGCAAACAACTTTTTTAACGCTGAAGGTGTAATTTGTTGCGCAGCATCACTCCACGCATTTTCAGGGTCATTATGGGTTTCAATTATCAATCCGTCGTAATTTAAATCTAAAGCTTGTTGAGAAACTTCTTGAATCATTCCTCTTTTACCGGTAATATGCGAAGGATCACATAGTAAAGGCAAATTAGGGAAACGACTTTGCAGCTCAATGGCTAATTGCCACTCTGGAATATTTCTATATTTGGTTTTTTCATAAGTGGAAAATCCTCTGTGAATAACTCCCAGTTTTTTTATTCCTGCGTTAAATAGACGTTCCACCCCCCCAATCCAAAGTGCCAGATCAGGATTAACAGGATTTTTTACTAGTACAATCTTATCTGTTCCTTCTAATGCATCGGCAATTTCCTGAACTGC
>CANFZC010000030.1 GCA_947451475.1 Flavobacteriaceae bacterium
ATACTGATGGTTAAACCATTTGTTCTTCTCGGGATCAAATTTAGCACCCGACTTATGTACTCGGTTCAAGTCAAATTTAGAAACCAACTCTTCCAAAGAAAACAATTCCTGATCGGTACCATCATTCCAACCCAATAAGGCCAAAAAGTTAATCACCGCCTCCGGGAAAAATCCTTTTTCTCGATAGCCAGAAGAAATCCCTTCCTCATTCTTCCATTCCAATGGAAACACTGGAAATCCCATCTTGTCACCATCTCGTTTCGATAATTTTCCGTTGCCAATTGGTTTCAAAATCAAGGGCAAATGCGCAAATTCTGGTGCATCCCACCCAAAAGCTTTATACAATAAGCAATGTAAAGGCATACTAGGCAACCATTCTTCTCCTCGTATCACATGCGAAGTCTCCATCAAGTGATCGTCCACGATATTAGCCAAGTGATAGGTAGGCATTCCATCCGATTTAAACAGTACTTTATCATCCAATAAATTGGTCTCAAACTTTACATCTCCACGGATGATATCCTGCAAATGCAAGGTTTCATTAACCGGCGTTTTAAAACGAATTACATAATCTTCACCTGCCGCAATTCTTTTTTCAATTACTTCTTTAGAATGGACCAAAGAAGTATCCAATTTTTCACGGTTATGCCAATTGTAAATAAAGGTCTTTCCCTCGGCTTCATGTTGCTTTCGATGAGCATCCAAAGCTTCTGCCGTGTCAAAAGCATAATAAGCCCAACCCGTATTTACCAATTGATCTGCATATTGTTTATACATCGCTTTTCGCTCACTTTGACGGTAAGGGCCAAAGCGCTCATTTTTTCCAACGGTCTCACTAGGGGATATACCTAACCATTCCAAAGCTTCCATGATGTAGGCTTCAGCTCCTGGAACAAATCGATTTTGATCGGTATCTTCTATACGCAAGTAAAAAACACCATTGTGTTTCTTCGCAAATAAATAATTAAATAGGGCGGTACGTACACCACCAATGTGTAACGGTCCTGTCGGACTTGGGGCAAAACGAACTCTAACGGGTCTTGACATTTTAGTAAAATTTGAGGCAAAGATAAAATTTAATTAGGCAGTTTCCATTGAATTTTCATTGGCATTTTTTTAACGCTTAGGTATTCAGTAAAAATTGTACATTTATCGGTTATAAAAAAGAATTGTAAAAATTGGAGAATTCAACTGTTATTTATCAAAAGTTAGAAAGCTTTATTAAAAAGTTTTATACCAACGAATTAGTCAAAGGCGCTATTTTCTTTGTCGGTCTTGGACTCCTATACTTCATTTTCACACTTTTCATTGAGTACTTCCTTTGGTTAAAACCCACAGCAAGAACCCTTTTGTTTATAGTCTTTATGGCGGTGGAGTTTTTTCTACTGTTCCGCTTCATCTTGTTTCCCATATTCAAACTTTTCAAACTCCAAAAAGGGATAGACTATAAAGAGGCTTCCATCATTATCGGTAGTCATTTCAGCGAAGTAGGGGATAAGCTAACGAACTTCCTTCAATTAACCCAAGACCCAAACAAATCAGAATTGCTGTCGGCCTCGATTGATCAAAAAGCCAACACTTTACAACCCATACCGTTCAGCAACGCTATCAACGTTACTAAAAACAAAAAATATTTACCGCTTGCCATCATCCCCATACTGTTCTTCCTGTTTTTTCTAATTTCAGGAAAAGGGGATATCCTTTCGCAAAGTTTAAACCGGGTGGTGCATTTTAAACAACAATTTTTACCTCCTGCTCCTTTCGAATTCGTAGTGTTGAATACTAATTTGCAGACGGAACAAAACAAAGATTTTCTGCTAAAAGTCAAAACGGTTGGGAATGTAACCCCCGAGAATGCCATGATTTATATTGGAGATGAAAGTTATTTCATGGAATCAAATAAAGCAGGTGAATTTGAATTTGTGATTCCAAAGCCTGCCGAAGACCTAGAATTTCACCTAGAAGCGAATGAGGTTTCTTCCCACGATTTTGAGCTGAAAGTAGTAACCGTCCCTTCGATTGCTAATTTCGAAATGGTACTAAACTTCCCAGGCTACCTAAACAAGAAATCCGAAGTGATTAAAGGAACGGGCAACGCCATCATTCCAGAAGGTACGCGTGTAACGTGGAAAATGAATACGCTTGCAACGCAAAAGGTGGATTGGGTAAACGATAACAATCATTTCACTTTTAGCAAGGAAAACAATCTATTCTCGCTGTCTAAAAGCATACTGCAAAATGTGGATTACCAAATCTTAACTTCAAATGCCAAAGTTCAAAACTACGAGAAACTAAACTATCAAATTTCGGTAATCAAAGACCAATTCCCGGCCATCACAGTAAATAATGCCCCAGACAGTTTAAAAGTAAATAAGAATTTCGTTTTAGGCCAGCTCTCTGATGATTACGGCCTGTCTAAGCTATTGATTATATATTATCCTAAAGACAAGCTCAACGCCGCTAAAAGAGCTCCTATAGCGGTTAAAAAAGACGTTTATGATCAGTTTGTATTTTCGTTCCCTAGTAACCTTCCAGTAGAAGAAGGGGTGTCCTATGAGTACTATTTCGAAGTGTTTGATAATGATGCCCTTCATAATTATAAAAGCACCAAGTCTTCCGTGTTCAGTAATAGAATTGCTACCGAAACCGAAAAGCAAGACGAGATGCTTAAACAACAAAATGAAAATATCAATTCCTTGTCCAAATCGCTAAAAGCACAAGACAAACAGTTGTCCGAAATGGATAAGCTACAAAAAATGGGTAAAGAGAAGGATAATTTAGAATATAAAGACCAACAGAAAGTAGAAGATTTTATTCAGCGCCAAAAAAAGCAAGACGAATTAATGAAGGAGTTCTCAGAGAAAATGAAGGACAATCTAGATAAATTCAAAGCGGAGAAGAAAGACGAAAAGAAAGAGCAACTGCAAGACCGTTTAGAAAAAACAAAAGAAGACCTTGAGAAGAACCAAAAGCTGTTAGACGAACTCAAAAAACTGAACGATAAAATAAGTAAAGAGGAATTGTTCGAAAAAATGGAGAAATTCCAGCAAGCGAGCAAAAATCAAACAAAGAGCTTAGAGCAATTGGTGGAATTAACGAAACGGTATTACGTAGAGAAAAAAGCGGAGCAATTAGCTGACAAATTAGATAAGTTAGCCGAAAAGCAAGATAAATTAGCCGATAAGTCAGAGGAAAATAGCGCAGATAAGCAAGACGAAATTAATAAGGAATTTGACAAAATTCAGGAAGAACTTAAGGAGTTAGATAAAGAAAATAAGGAATTAAAAGCTCCTATGGATTTACCTAAATCGGAAGAGAAAGAAAAAAGTATAGACGAGGATCTTAAAAATGCTAAAGAGCAATTGCAAAAGCAACAAAAGGATAAAGCTAAACCTAAACAAAAAAGCGCTTCCAAAAAGATGAAGCAAATGAGCCAACAAATGGCCGAACAAATGGACTCTGGAGAAATGGAGCAAATGGAAGAAGATGTGGCCATGTTACGTCAAATTTTGGACAACCTTTTGGCTTATTCATTTTCTCAGGAGGACGTAATGAAACAATTTAAAAACCTGAAACGTGGAGCACCCTCGTTTAATAAAAACCTTAAAATTCAACAGGATTTAAAACAGCAATTCAAACATGTAGACGATAGTCTTTTCGCTATGTCATTGCGTAATCCTAAAATTGCAGAAGACATTACCAAGGAAATAGGGAACGTGCAATATAATGTCGACAAAAGCATTGAGTTTTTAGCGGATGCTAATGTGCCTATGGGAAATTCTCACCAACAGTATGCCGTAGCAGCAGCTAATAAGTTGGCCGATATGTTAGCCGATATCCTTAACGGGATGCAAAATGCTATGCAAATGCAAGGTCAAGGCGCTGGCAAACCTAAACCTGGTAAAGGTCAAGGTGCTGGTATGCAGTTACCGGATATTATTAAGAAGCAAGACGAACTAGGAGAGAAAATGAAAAAAGGCATGAAGAAGGGGGACAAACCTGGAGACAAGCCCGGGGATAAACCAGGCGAAGGGAAGGACGGCAAAGAGGGTCAATCCGATGGTGGCAAGGAGGGTAATAAGCCAGGTAAGGACGGAAAGGAAGGTAGTGGTAAGGATGGTAAAAGCGGAAAGAACGGACAAGGCGGTGGTAATGGCAGTTCTCAAGGAAATAAAGACGGCGAAAATGGAAAGGATGGCGAAGGGGATGCCAAAGCCATTATGGAAATCTATAAAGAACAACAACAGCTACGGGAAGCACTTGAAAAAGAACTTAATAAGCAGGGAGTAGGTGGTAATGGTCAGAACGCTTTAGAGCAAATGAAACAAATTGAAAAGCAATTGCTTAATAAAGGATTCAATAACGAAACCATGCAAAAGATTTTAAATGTTAAATACGAGTTGCTTAAATTGCAAAAAGCAGTCCAACAACAAGGAGAAGATAAAAAACGACAATCTGAAACTAATAAAAAGGAATTTAATAATAACGTTAATGCCTTGCCTACCAAACTGCAAGAATATTTAAATAGTATTGAAATATTAAATAGACAAAGTTTACCTTTGCGCTCCAATTTTAACCAAAAGGTTCAAGAATACTTTAAAACCAATGATTAGTTTTAATTACGAAACAGAGTTTCTTTTAGATAGTGAGGATGCACATGAAAGCTGGCTTTCAAAGGTTATCGCGTCTGAAGGAAAGAAGGAAGGAGAGATCAATTATATCTTTTGTGATGATGATTATTTAGTGGAGATCAATCAACAATATCTAGATCACGATACTTTAACCGATGTTATCAGTTTTGATTATTCTATAGGAAACGAATTACACGGAGATATTTTCATTTCTGTAGAGAGAGTTCGTGAAAACGCCTTAGATTTTGCTGTTACTTTTGAAGAGGAATTAAGGAGAGTGTTGGTTCATGGTGTCTTGCATTATTGTGGATACAAAGACAAATGTGAAGAAGATGAGCTTGTGATGCGTGCCAAAGAAGAGGAAAAAATGCAATTGTTCCACGTGAAACATAATACCTAATGTTCGGAGAAAAATACGATACTATAGTTGTGGGTGCAGGGCATGCCGGTTGTGAAGCGGCAGCCGCGTCAGCCAATATGGGTTGCTCGACCTTGTTGGTGACCATGAGCCTTCAAAATATTGCCCAAATGTCATGCAATCCTGCCATGGGAGGTATTGCCAAAGGGCAAATTGTTCGCGAAATTGATGCGCTTGGCGGATACTCTGGTATAGTGTCAGACAAAACAGCTGTACAATTCAAAATGCTTAACAAATCCAAAGGGCCCGCGATGTGGTCCCCGAGGGTGCAGTCTGACCGTATGAGGTTCTCTGAGGAATGGCGTTTGATGTTGGAACGGACCCCCAATCTGGATTTTTACCAAGAAATGGTAAAAGGACTGTTGATCAAAAACAATAAGATTGAAGGGGTGGTGACTTCACTCGGAATCGAAATTAAGGCCAAAACAGTGGTCTTGACCAATGGTACGTTTCTTAACGGACTAATTCATATTGGCGAGAAGCAATTCGGAGGCGGTAGAGCAGGGGAAAGCGCTGCCTACGGTATTACAGACGATTTGATTAAGGCTGGATTTGAAGCCGGTCGTATGAAGACGGGTACACCTCCCAGAGTGGATGGTCGCTCGTTAGATTATACTAAAATGAGGGAAGAAGCAGGTGATGTAGTCCCAGATAAATTCTCGTATTCGGATGAAACCAAACCGTTAACGCACCAAAGATTGTGTCACATGACCTATACGTCAAATGAAGTGCACAACATACTGCGTGAAGGATTTGATAGGTCACCTATGTTTAACGGACGCATTAAAAGTTTAGGACCTCGTTACTGTCCTTCGATAGAAGACAAAATAAATAGGTTTGCTGATAAGGACCGTCACCAATTATTCGTTGAACCAGAAGGATGGGATACGGTGGAAGTGTATGTTAATGGGTTTTCTACTTCCTTGCCCGAAGACATACAATTTAAAGCACTACGTTCCGTCGAAGGTTTCGAAAAGGTTAAATTCTTTCGTCCAGGCTATGCTATAGAATACGATTACTTTCCGCCAACCCAGTTAAAACACACCTTAGAAACTAAATTAGTAGAGGGATTGTATTTTGCAGGTCAAATTAATGGAACTACGGGTTATGAAGAAGCTGCTTCGCAAGGATTGATGGCCGGAATAAATGCGGCGCTAAAAGTAAAAGAAGAGCAGCCGTTGATTTTACGCAGAGACGAAGCCTATATAGGCGTCTTAATAGACGACTTAATCACGAAAGGCACCGAAGAGCCTTACCGCATGTTTACTTCTCGTGCAGAGTATCGAACGTTGCTACGTCAAGATAATGCAGATTTTAGGTTGACGGCCAAGTCACATGAAATCGGACTCGCCTCTACCAAACGATTAGTTCGAATGGAACACAAATTCAATGAAAGCGAAAAAATGGTCGCCTTCTTTAAGGAAACAAGTGTTACACAAGAAGAAGCCAATCCCATACTTATTGAAAAGGAGAGTTCCCCTATGGTACAATCTGATAAAATGTTCAAAGTCTTCTCGCGTCCACAAATCGACCTGGATGATATTCTTAAATTTGAAAAAGTCCAACAATACATTCAAGATAACGAATTAGACAAAGAAATTATAGAACAAGCCGAAATCCAAGTCAAATATTCAGGCTATATCGAAAAAGAAAGAAATAATGCCGAAAAACTAATCCGATTAGAAGATATTAAGATCCCAGATAATTTTGATTATCATAAAATAAAATCCATGTCTATTGAAGCCAAACAGAAATTAAGCGCTATCAGACCAGTAACCATCTCGCAAGCTTCTAGAATAAGTGGTGTTTCTCCTTCAGACGTATCGGTTTTATTAATTTATATGGGACGATAGCCTGGTTTATTTTTGAGTTTTAAATGAATAGTTAATCAAATATCCTAATTCCTTATACTTGGTGTTCCACGTGAAACTAAGTTTGTCAAGCCTTATCAATACAGCCTTTATATGAGTTTTCAAAACAATATTTTTTTTAAAAAAGTAAAAGATTATTCCGTTTCTAATGAAGTATTCGAATTGCACCACAATCCCGAATACGATATGTTATTAACCTTTCCAAAACCCAGTCTAGATAAATTACCAAGCTATTACGAAAGCGCCGATTATATTTCTCATACGGATGGCAAAAGGTCTCTCTTTGAAAGAGCCTACCAATTCATAAAAAGTATCGCGCTTAAAAACAAAGTGAAATTGGTTAATGCGCAAGCTGCCAAAGGAACTCTTTTGGATATTGGAGCAGGAACCGGTGATTTTTTAGTGGTAGCACAGAAGGATGGTTGGAATACTACGGGTATCGAACCTAGCACAAAAGCCAAGAATAGTGCGCTAGCTAAAGGGGTGACTTTTGCTGAAAGCCTGGCTGATTTACAAGACCATTCTTTTGATGTAATTACCATGTGGCACGTGTTAGAACACGTACCAAATTTAGACGAATACCTAGCCGAATTAAAGAGAATAGTGAAACAAAACGGAACCATCATCATCGCCGTACCCAATTTTAAGGCTTTTGACGCCGAATATTATGGCAAACATTGGGCTGCCTATGATACCCCAAGGCACCTTTGGCATTTCTCAAAAAACAGTATCCAAAAATTATTCGCTGAAAAGCAACTCCAACTAGTAGAAGTACTACCCATGAAATTTGATAGCTTTTACGTAAGCCTCCTTTCCGAAAAATACAAAACAGGTAAAATGAATTTCTTCAGAGCCTTTTTCGTGGGGTGGAAGTCTAATCTTAGTGGAAACAAAACAAAAGAGTATTCCTCGCACATTTACGTGATAAAAAACAGCTAAAATGCATTTAAAAGCATGCCGCCTTAATTAAACGAAGCTGAGCATCTAGTAAGTTGTCCAAAACAAGAAAGTGGCGCAAATGGCTTTATTTATAGCCAAATATAATAATCATTTCCTATCATTAAATTTTATGCAATAATTATTTATTATAGAGTGAAATTTATACTATTAGGAACATAAATTTTATACTTTTGAAGCCGTAGGTAATTTTTATATAATTAATTAAAAATTAAAGTCACCAATATCAATATAACAATTTTATAATCATGTGTAAAAAAACAATCATCCTTTTAGCATTAGCAATTGCTGTAGTAGCTTGCAATAAAACAACCACTGCTAGCAAAGAATTTAAAACCGCCTACATTGATACGGCCAAATTGATGGAAGAATCTACTGAAGCCAAAGACATTGAAGCCAAATACAAAGACAAATCTAAAGTGATGGGTAGTCAATTAGAGGCCGAAGTGAATCGATTCAAACAAGAAGCAGCAAGTTTTAAAGATAATGCAGCCAAAAACGGACAAGTTTGGGCGCAACAAAAAGGGGCCGAATTGCAGGAAAGAGAACAAAAGTTAAGTTATGCCCAACAAGCGATGCTGCAACAATTACAACAAGAAAGTGGTGTAGAAATGGATAGCTTAGTCATTTCCTATAAAAAAGTAATTAAAGCATACGGAAAAGATAAAGGGTACGACTACATCTATGGTACTGGTGACGCACAATCCATCCTATATGCCAAAGATAATTACGATATCACTAAAGAGCTAATCAAAGTAATAAACGATAAATACAAAGCAAACGATAAAAAGGAGGATAAAGAAGCCGACAAAAAATAATCCCCGAAGAGGATCCATATAAAAAGCCGCGAATCTCTCGCGGCTTTTTTATTTTCGGTTAGTTCTAACGCACCTAACTTAGCCACCATACCGCTAATACCGAAGGAACATAGTAAATAGCAATGGTCTTAGCGCCCTCATAATCCTTGGCCAAGCGTTGTCCTACTAACATTAGTAGCAAACAAATACAAGAAAAAACAGCACCATATAAACCAAAGGCTTTCCCCCCAGTTAACAGTAACTCAACACATCCAGCTAAGGTCAACACACTGGTAATCAGTTCAAAAACCACTAATATAACCAAAGAGTACGGTACATAATTCTTTAAAATCGTCTTGGCAAAGTGTTCTTGTAACCAACTCACATTTTCTTTCCAAGCAAATAGTTTGTCATAGGCCGATTGTACATAGGTAACCGCCAAAAAAAGCAAAACTAATAATGAAGCTGTATTATTCATATTCTAATCATTTTTATGGATCAATCGAGTCAATTTTATCGATAAATCGGTCATTATTATCTTCGGATTTCCATTCCGTTCTATATGATAGATCGCATCCGATAATTCATTAAATATCGGCCCTATATTGCTGCCATTTACAAACGGAGCAAATTTTTCTAAACTAAATTTATCTACCGTAGGCTCCAAATAAACCAATTTATGGGTTTGATAATTCAATAACAAAGCCTGGCGAAACATCACTATGCAGTAGTTTAAAAACTGCTTCTGCCCTTCTCTACCAAGTCCAGCAATCTCCTCACTCCAACTAATTAAATCCTGAATTGCTGCCGCATTTCCTTTCGCCCTAAAAGCTGCTCTAACCCAGTCGACAAACCATTTTTCAAAGGGCAAATCGCTATCGTCATTATTCAATATATGCAAAGCCTTATTATAATTACCCTGCGCTTGATGCGCCACTTTTTGAGCGGATGCACCTTCCAAAAAATAGTTTTTTATCAAAGAATCGGCAATTACCGCTTCGGGTAGTGCACCAAATTGTACTACTTGACATCGTGAGCGGATGGTCTGTATAATGTCCTCTTCATTTTCAGAAATCAAAATAAATAAGGTTTTCTCAGGCGGCTCTTCCAATAATTTCAAAAGCTTATTAGACGCGTCAAGATTCATTTTTTCAACCATCCAAACAATCATGATCTTATACCCTCCTTCATACGATTTCAAGGCCAAAGCTTTTAAAATATCGGTTGCATCTTCTACCCGAATCATGCCCTGCTTGTTTTGGACTCCTAAATGTTTATGCCAATCAAACAAACTGCCATACGGATTACCCAAAACAAAATCACGCCACTCCATTATAAAATCCCCACTCTTAGGCTTAGTTTTCACCTCGTCATTAGCCACATTCGGATACACAAAATGCAAATCAGGATGGGTCAAAGTGCCAAATTTTATATTACAACTCTCATTACCCCCCTGGTTTTCTTTCCCCTCATTCTGGCACAAAATAAACTGTGCATACGCTATAGCCATTGCCAAAGTTCCACTGCCCTCAGGTCCAACAAACAATTGGGCATGCGGAATCCGGCCCGATAAAGCACTGCTAACCAAATGGTTTTTAATATAATCTTGTCCTAGTAGGTATGAAAACTGCATACAGCAAATATAACAGAATTTTTCAGCTAAAGGAAACCCGTTGACACCTAGCCCTAAAATGCGTATGATTAGATTCTTTTAAGGTAGTTTTCATTGTAAGTTATAGCATGGATATAGTATGGATATAGCATGGATATAGCATGGATATAGCATGGTATAGTTTACTAAACTACCTTTACAGTATAGAAAATCAGTAGGTTTTATTAAACTTGCACAACAGAGACATTTTTAGATGTACCACTTCTTTTTAGTTATAGTTTAGTAATCGATGGGAAGTATCTACATTAGTAATGGATTGAAAATTAAGGGAGTATACCTTAAGGTTGCCTTAAAAATCATCGATAAAAGCACAAAAAAGACCGATAAAATTAATTTTTGTTATCTTTGCACTAATTTAAACCTACATAGCTACTTTATGAAAACACTTAAGGATTTTAATTTCAACGCCAAAAAAGCAATCATTCGTGTGGATTTTAATGTGCCTCTTGATGAGCATTTTAACGTTACAGATGCTACTAGAATTGAAGCCGCAAAGCCAACCATTGATGCAATACTTGCGCAGGGAGGTAGTGTTATTCTAATGTCACATTTAGGCAGACCAAAAGGAAAGGAAGATCAGTTTTCATTACGCCATATCGTTGCAAAATGCTCGGAAATTTTAGGAGTTAACGTTCAATTTGCTGCCGATTGTATAGGGGATACAGCACAAAATGCCGCCCATAATCTAAAACAAGGCGATGTATTGCTGCTAGAAAACTTACGTTTTTATAAAGAAGAAGAAGCAGGGGATGTGGATTTTGCTAAAGAATTAGCGTCATTAGGGGACATCTATGTAAACGATGCCTTTGGTACCGCACACAGAGCACATGCCTCTACAACGATCATAGCCCAATTTTTTCCTGAACACAAATGTTTCGGACTCTTATTAGCCAAAGAAATTGAAAGCTTAAACCGCGTATTAAACAATTCAGTAAAACCAGTAACGGCAATTCTAGGGGGTTCAAAAGTGTCCTCCAAAATTACCGTAATTGAAAATATTTTAGACAAAGTTGACCACATGATCATCGGTGGCGGAATGACCTTCACCTTTATCAAAGCGCTAGGAGGTAAAGTAGGAGATTCTATTTGTGAAGATGATAAGCTAGAACTTGCCTTAGAAATTTTGCATCTAGCCAAACAAAAAAATGTTCACATTCACATCCCTGTTGATGTAGTAGCAGCCGATGCGTTTGCAAACGATGCCCATACCCAAATAGTTGACGTACGCGAAATCCCTGACGGATGGCAAGGATTGGATGCCGGACCTAAATCTCTGGCAAATTTCAAGGAAGTGATTATGGCTTCCAAAACCATACTGTGGAACGGTCCCCTTGGGGTTTTCGAAATGGAGTCCTTCGCAAAAGGAACCATTACCCTAGGGAATTATATAGCTGAAGCTACTGAAAATGGAGCCTTCTCCCTAGTAGGTGGAGGGGACTCAGTAGCAGCAGTAAAACAATTTGGACTTGAAGATAAAATGAGCTACGTGTCAACTGGAGGCGGAGCCATGCTAGAAATGCTAGAAGGAAGAACCTTACCCGGAATTGCGGCCATTTTAGATTAAGTAAAGAAGCAACACAATAAAATACAAGTATTTACGTTGTAAATATACAGGGTTTACACCCCACAAATTTGATAAATACCATTGACACCTCAGTATATGAATTGTAAAAAAATAGTAACGCTAGCACTGATCTTAGTCTCCTCGGCAATTTTTGCCCAAGACGATCTAAGCATTGCGCCGTTTAAAAAAGATTTAACCAACAAACAGGTCTTAGACTCAATCAAAGCCTCTTTCGTACACGACAAAATTGCTTCCTGCATCGATAGTCTTTGGATGAAAGAATTAGCAAGTTTGGATCTATACAACGAACTAACACTGGACATCAAAAACATCAACGTTGATGAAAAAGTAGATTACGAATTGCCAACAGCCCTGCTAAAAGAAAGGCTAAAGAAAATGGACGAGAAATCGCCCTTCAATATCGAATACAATCAAGGGCTAGAAAATGTCATCAAATCCTTTTTAAAATATAGAAAAAAATCATTCGAACGCTTAATGGGAATCTCACAATTCTATTTCCCAATGTTTGAAGAATCTCTAGCATCACAAAATATTCCACTAGAAATAAAATATTTAGCCGTAGTGGAATCCGCGTTAAACCCAAGAGCCGTATCAAGAGTAGGCGCCACTGGTTTATGGCAGTTCATGTACCAAACCGGTAAACAATACAACCTAAACATCAACACCTATGTTGATGATAGAAACGACCCCCTAAAAGCGAGTAATGCAGCCACCCAATACATGACCAACATGTACAACATCTTTGGCGATTGGGATTTGGTGTTAGCTTCCTATAACTCTGGTCCAGGTAATGTGGCCAAAGCCATAAGAAGATCAGGGGGCCAACAAAACTACTGGAATATTAGAAAATATTTACCCAAAGAAACGCAAGGTTACTTACCAGCCTTCTTAGCGACCATGTACATCTTTGAATACCACAAAGAACATGGTATCAAACCAGATAGAGCCATCGCCAATCATTTCGCAACCGATACGATAATGATTAAAAACACCATGACCTTCAAACAAATCTCTCAATTGTTAGATGTTCCCGTAGCAGAACTTCAGTTCTTAAACCCATCCTACAAAAGAGAAGTGGTGCCTTTCATTACCGGTGAAGATCATTACCTAAGATTGCCAATTGATAAAGTTGCCGTATTTACTTCTAATGAAGATAAAATATACGCTTACGTTCAATACGAAGAAAGCAGAAGAGAACGACCATACGAAAGTATGTTGGCCTCAAGAGACTCGGTTAGCACTTCTAAAACTAGAGTGAAATTTCATCGGGTAAGACGCGGGGACAGCCTAAGCGAAATCTCCGATAAATACGGCGTTGCTATGTCCGACTTAAAAAAGTGGAATCATTTAAGAAGCAGTAAAGCTCCCGTTGGAAAGAAATTAAAGATCTATACCATAGAAGCAATAGCGGTTAAAGATAAAAAAGTAGTGAAACCAGATTCTATTGCAGTAAAAGAATCAACAGCATTGGCCACAAATACAATCAAAGTTTTCAAAGAGGAAAAAGTTGTTTCGTATAAAGATGTGATCAAATACCACAAAGTCAAAAAAGGGGATAACCTAGGTGAAATCTCCGATAAATACGGCGTATCAGTAGCTGATGTTAAAAAATGGAATCACATCAAAGGCAACAACATTGCCTCGGGAGCCAGTTTAAAAATCATCAAAAACGAAAAAGTTGTTACTATCGTTAGAAAGGAAGTTAAAGGAAAACAACCACTAGAGGCCAAAACCGAAACAAGTTTAGCGTCTAATGATACCAATACAAACGCAACACAAAATCCAAACGATTACTACCAGGTTCAAAAAGGAGATAACCTTTTTAGCATCGCTAAAAAATTCAATGTTAGTCTTGAAGATTTAAAAAAATGGAATAACCTTGAAGACATCAATGTGCAACTGGGTTCCAAATTAGCGTTAGCCAATAACGATGAAAAAGCTAAAGTTGAAGAGCCTAAAACGGAAACTAAAATAGTTGAATACAAAGTAAAAAAGGGAGACAACATGGCAAGCATCGCCAAGAAATACAATACCGCCATCGATGATCTAAAAGAATGGAACAATCTTAGCGATAACAACATCAAAGTAGGTACTTCCCTAATTGTTTCCAAAAAAGAAGTGGCACTCAACGAACCTAAGATTTCCAAAAAAGAAAGTATAGCCGCTAAAGAAAGAGACGAAGTAAAATTATATTACGTCAAAAAAGGGGACTCTTTATTCAGCATCGCTAAAAAATACCCTGGCGTAACCATTTCCGACATCAAAAAATGGAATGGTATTAAAAACGAAAGTTTAAAACCAGGCATGAAGTTAAAAATTAACGGTTAATCCGAAAATCTTATATAAATTTGGGTTTTATTTATCTTATGAATAAAACCCTTTTTTTATGGCTTTCCCTTTCGTTTGTAATGTGCTCCTGCTCATTCAAAAACGATAAGTTCCCCGACGAGTCCGCCGCCGCCATAAATACTATTTCCGTAATCATTGATGACCAACTTTGGAGTGGCGAAGTAGGAGACAGCATCCGAAATAAATTTGCATCCCCAGTCTTGGGCCTACCCCAAGAAGAACCACTTTTCAGCATCAATCAATATCCCGTAAAGCTCTTCGAAGGCTATTCAACCAACAGCCGCAACATCATCATTATCAAAAAAGATACTGAAAACAAGTTTGAAATCAAAGAAGATGAATTTGCTACCCCTCAAAATGCCATCCATATCTCAGGAAGAACAGCTTTTGAAATACTCCAACTGTTAGAAAAAAACACCCCTGCCATAATTCAAAAAATGCGCAATACCGAAATTGCTCAAGAACAAAAAACGCTAAAAGACTCGCTTTTAAATACGAAGAAGATCCAAAAAAAGTTTGGGGTTGATTTAATAATCCCAAAGAAATATGAATATGTGATGCGACGGCATAAATTCATTTGGCTAAAAAGCGAAATCACAGGAGGTAATACCAGTATTATTATCTATGAAATTCCTTGGAAAAGTATCCGACCCAAATTTGCCGTTAAAGATATTATTCAAACTCGTGACTCTATCGGTCAACGCTACATCCACGGCTCTGATAAAGGAACGATAATGGTTACCGAAGAAGCTTATTCCCCTTATTTTTCCAAAATAGTATTCAACGGAAATAAAACCTTTGAAACCAAAGGCACCTGGCAAATGAAAAACGATTTCATGTCTGGACCGTTTATAAACTATTGTCTATTCGATAAAGCCCATAGTCGCATCTTAGTCTTAGAAGGATTCTGTTATGCCCCCTCCAAAGAAAAAAGAGACCTGATGTTCGAATTAGAAGCGATTATCAAATCAATAAAAATTAAAAAATAGGAACATGAGCTTAGAATGGAAAATAAGGCGATTTGAGACACTTTCTGCAGTTGAGATATATGATTTATTACAATTGCGCAGTGAGGTCTTTGTGGTGGAGCAAAATTGCGTTTATCAGGACATTGATGGGAAAGACAGTAAGGCATTACACTTAATCGGTCTAGATAATGACTTAATTGTGGCGTATGCTCGTTTATTCAAACCCAACGATTATTTCAAACAAGCGTCTATTGGAAGGGTGGTAGTTAAGCCAAGCCACAGAGCAAAACAACTCGGACATCTTTTAATGAAGGAAGCCATCCATTTCATGAAAACCGAACTCAACGAAACCAATATTACCATTTCAGCCCAATTGTATTTAAAGAATTTCTACGAAAGTCATGGGTTTGTTCAAACAAGTGAAATGTATCTAGAAGATGAGATACCGCACATCGAAATGAAAAAAGAATAATTAGATTTTTGAAATAACCAATTCCACTCTACGATCATATTCTGAACCTTTTCCTAGAGGGACGGTATTGCCATAGCCTTTAAAGGTCATACGCTCTTTAGCAATCTTCTTGAAAATCAAATATTTGTACACAGATTGCGCTCTATTGGTCGACAATTGACGCTTTTTGGTATCCATGTCAATAGCTTCTTTTTGGTAGGGCGGTGTGCAACATACATGGCCTTGTACTTCAAATTCAAGATTTTTATACTTTACTAATAATCGTGCTATTTTATCCAGCTCTGTTTTAGTTTTGAAAGTCAACTTACTACTCCCTCGCTCAAATAATACATTGTCAAGATAAATATGATCCCCTACAATATGATGTTTCTGAATCGTATTAAAAAAACCAGGTATTTCTATTTTAGGCAATGGTTTTAAATTCAAAACCACATCCACCCGACGGTTTTTAGATCGTTTTTCTGGAAGGTTTTCAACGATATCATCATCTATTAAAATACGTCCTTTCCCTTCTATAGTTACAATAATTTTACTTTTGATACCGTTTTCAATAAACTTGTTTTGAATAGCTGCAGCTCGTTTAGTAGACAGTTTGTAATTATAAGCATCTTTACCTACATCATCCGTGTAACCGTAAATCTGAATGGATTCAATTCGTGTAGAATCGGTTTTTTTGATAAAATCAATGGCTTCGTTGACTTGTTTCTCATTCAAAGCAAATTTGTCGAAATCAAAATATACAGAATGAACAACTTCTTCTTGTGCGTGCAATAAACCGAAAAACAATAAGGGCAAATATTTTAAAAACTTCATATTATATTTTTAGAATCTTGTTATAGCCTGCCTTGTCATTTAAAACGTCCACAGCCTTTTTAATTTCAAAATTGTTTTTAATGTAATATTGATACAAACCTTCTTTATACTGATAGCGTTTGATAATTTCGTCCAAAAGTAAATTTTTTATTTCAGTTTTGTTTTTATCAATTAAAGTTTCTTCACTTTTTTCTAATGCTGTCACTAATTGCTGGTATTCAGAGGTAATAGCAGCATCAATATTTTCCTTTTTGGCTTTTTCTAAAGTGTTTTTCAAAGCCACTTCGGTCTCCGTATCGAAGGCAATCTTTTCCTTTTTGATAAAGGCTTTAAAGTCGGCTATGTCCGCATCAGTGATGCTAGGAATTTTATCTCCAAGGTTCGGATTTTTGTAATAGTAGTAAGTTGCATAATTGAAGATAGCATCATTCTTTTGTAAAGCTTCAGCTATAGCGCTCGTTTTAGTGTTTTCTAAAACCACATCCGGTAGTATACCTCCACCATCATAAACGGTTCTTCCTTTTTTGGTTTTGAAAGCATTATAATTTTTAGCATCCGTACGTATTGCTTTTCCGCTAGTATCTTTGTGCGCATAATCCAAAGCTTGAATACATCTTCCTGATGGTGTGTAGTATTTGGCAATGGTAACCTTTACTTGGGTATTGTAGACCATATCAAAGGGTCTTTGTACCAATCCTTTCCCGTAGCTTCTACTGCCAATAATTACCGCACGATCTAAATCCTGCAAAGCCCCAGAAACTATTTCTGATGCCGAAGCACTCTTACCATCGACTATAATGGTCAATGGGATTTCTGTATCTATGGGCTCACGAGATGTTTTATTGGTATTATTGAATTTGGTGTTTTTAGATTTAGTGGTTACGATGGTTTCTCCTTTCGGGACAAATAATCCACAGATATTTACCGCTTCATTCAAAAGTCCGCCCGGGTTGCCTCGTAAATCCAAAACAATTTGGGTCGCGCCTTGTTCTTTTAGTTTTTCAAGAGCTTCTTTTGTTTCAGAAGAAGCTTTGGCATTAAACTGAGACAACACTATATATCCTGTTTTGTCATCTATTTTCCCATAAAAAGGAACCGCTTTTACATCTACTTCGTCCAATATTAATTGGGTACTCATTGGCTTGCCTTGACGCAAATACTTGATGTCAATTTTGGTGTTCTTGGCTCCTTTCATTAATTGGGAAGCATCGTCTTTAAAGTCGGCCAAAAGAACATCTCCTATTTGGATGATTTCATCCCCAGCTTTTAATCCGGCTTTATCTGCAGGGTATCCTTTGTAGGGCTCTTTAATAATCAGTTTATCTTCTTTTCGGGTAATCAAAGCACCAATACCCGTGTACTCTCCAGTATTATTTATCTTGAACTTAATGACATCTTGTTCGTTGAAGTAATTGGTGTAAGGGTCTAAATCAGCCAACATACTCTTAATGGCCTTATCCATCAGTTCCGACGGATTGGTTTCTTCTACATAATTTTGATTGATGGTTTTGTAAACCGTGGTAAAGATTTCTATTTGTTTAGAAATTTCAAACAAATCATCTTTAAAACTTACGCCTATAAAGAGAAAAACACTCAATATGAGGGCAATACAATATCGTTTTTTTATTTTGGAGAACATAGCTCTTTTATTTATCTAGTTAAGTCGTGGTCTAATTTACTGCAAACGAGTGGTATTCGGTTTTCAGTTAACATTTTTTTTCTTCTTGCAGTGTTTTAATGAATTTCTCAAACAGCTGCACCGTTTTTTCATTGATTTCGGCATAAGAGAGTTTTTCTTTAGTTTGGTAGAAAAACATACAACAATATTTGCCTTCTAAATGCTCGGTTAAAAGGGCTTTGTTCAAACGGTAACATTCTCGTAGTACCCGTTTGTAATAATTGCGATCTACCGCCAGTTTAAAATACTTTTTTGAAACAGAGACTCCTATCTTCAGCGGCACCTTATCATCATATTCAAAAGGGAAATAGACCAAACGCAAAGGGTACTTGCTTACTGATTTTCCTTCAGTAAACAAACGGTCTATTATTTTTTTGCTTTTGAGTTTCTCGGCTGTAGGATAGGAATTATCCATGTACTATTTGTCGTTGTAGATGTTGTAAACAAATTTTACTTCGTTGTAATTGATATAGATCTGCATACGGTTATTTTCCTTTTTCTTAGTGATGATGAAAATTTTACATTTAGAAAACTTATTGTCTACACATTCAAAAGGAACGATGTTTACCTCGTCATTGTCTTCTATTTCTCCGTAAGCTTTAATTTTAAATGCTTGAACTTCTGAAGAATTTATAGTTATTAAATCTTTCTTGGCATCAAGGGTTACCACAACATTAGCGGTTACAAAATCAGACCAATCATTCCAAGTATCGTCTGTTTTCTTATCAGTAAAACTTACACTACTGGTTTTAAATCGGATGGGTTGCCCATAGTTGTTTTGAATACCAAAGCCTATAGCAAGCAAAAGAAATAGTATTTTAAGGTGCTTCATAATGGATAATATTTGTTGTAAAACTACAAATTCTATTCCAAATAAAAAGGGCAACCTAGTAGATTGCCTTTTTCATTATTTTGTTATAAAAACATTATTGTCTCGTTTCACATCAGCCATAAGACCGCTTGGGTCTAGGGTTATTTTTTTTATCAAATTTTTGCCTTTTGGAATTTCGAAGAAATAGGTTGGATAGGCCCAAGCCCAATCGGCCAAAGTGGTTCTTTTGGTCGCAACTGTTGGGTTTTCTTTTTCATAACTCATCATGCGTAGTGGAATATAGAAACTTTCTTGGCTACCATCTGTATATTCTACTAAGACATCCATTGGCATTGGGGTTCTACCAATTCTTTCTAAAGTCACCCCGGTTTTTTGGACACCATCAGTAGCGCTTTCTACACTTTTTACACCATAATCAATGGTATTGGTGGTTTGGGTCCAATCGGTTAGATACCATCCTAAATTGGCTCCCGATACCCGCTCTGCTGTTCGCGTGATGTCATTAGGAGTAGGGTGTTTGAATTTGAATTCGGAATAATAGCGTTTGAGTGTTTTCATTAGGTTTTCTTTCCCTATTAAATAGATGAGTTGGCTAAGAAACACTTCGCCTTTGCTATAGGCACTTATGCTATAAATTTGGTTTAAATCAAATCGGTCAGCGTGGGTTGACATCGGTTGTTCTTTGCCAGAATTGGCCATCATGGAATAACTTTTATAAGCTCCTTCATAGGGATTATCAGCTTTAGTAACGGCAAGTTCGTTCATCCCTGAGTCCTCTAGGAACGAAGTGAATCCTTCATCCATCCAGAAGTTTTTACTTTCATTGGAAGCTAAAACATGCTGAAACCAAGAATGGCCCATTTCGTGGGCTATTAATCCCACCAAGCCTTCTTTTTTGCCTTCACCTAAAATAAGGGTACACATGGCATATTCCATGCCGCCATCACCCCCTTGAATCACAGAGTATTGATCGTAAGGGTATTTGCCGATAATTGTATTGTAATACTGCATCAATTGTACCGTTTTAGGTTCGGCATATTTCCAATTCTCGATAAGGTCTGGATTGTTTTTATAAAGAAAATGTAAGGTAGTTCCAAAGGTAGTCGGCACTACATCATGGATATAGTTTTTATCGGCAGCCCAAGTAAAGTCGTGTACGTTGGGTGCGATAAAATGCCAAGTGAGTGTTTTTGGTTTCTTGGGAAGTGCTACGACTACTCCAGTATCTTCATAACCGTGTCCGATTTCGTTTTTGTTTTGGAGGTATCCACTGCCGCCTAGCGTATACTCTTTGTCAATAGTGATGTTCACATCAAAATTACCCCATACCCCATGGAACTCTCTTGCGATATAAGGATCGGCGTGCCATCCTTCAAAATCAAACTCCGCCATTTTAGGATACCATTGTGCCATAGACAATTCTACGCCCTCTTTATTATTGCGTCCTGAACGGCGAATTTGCACCGGTACTTGTCCGTCAAAATCAAGCGTAAAAACGGTAGATTTACCGGGTAATAGGGGTTGGGCCAAATCAACTTCTAGTACGGTCCCTACTTCTTTGGCAACAGCAGAACGGCCATCTTGCTTGAAGTTGGATATTTTTAAATACCCAATTTCATTTGGTTTTAACGAAGCGATACGGCTTTCTTTGACCTCTTTACCGTCGGCATTTTTGATTTTGTTGACCATCCGACTGTCGGGGTCGGCAATGTTTTGCAAACGGGCATCCATCTCGCTACCGGGTTGGAATGCATTGTTGTATAGGTGGTAAAACACCCTACGCAAGGTGTCGGGGGAATTGTTGGTATACACCAGTTCTTGATTGCCTTTGTACTGGTAGTTTTTGACATTCATAGTTACATCCATTTTGTAATCTACATGTTGTTGCCAATACCTATTGGATTGGGCGAAGGCCCCCGATATGCTAATAACTAGAAAGCTATATAAAAGGTAGTTTTTCATGTACTACTAAATAAAAACAGGAAGGCGCACCTTCCTGTTTGGGATTATAATTTCGGACTCTTTTTGGTTTTTTTAGATAGCTTATCCGCCATTTTTAAAGCGTTGTAAGCATTAACAATTTTCCCAGAAACACAGGTTTTAGAGAAAGGCATTTTCTCGGCGGTTTTCCCCACAACTACATCAAAACTAACGGGCGTACCAGATTGCATGATGATTTGTTTTACTTGAGCCGCCTTTAATTTGGGATAATAAGATCGTATTAAGGCAGCAACACCGGCCACATTAGGAGATGCCATAGAAGTTCCTTGTTCATATTTGAATTTATTGTCTGGAACCGTAGCATATATTTTCACGCCTGGAGAGAAGATGTCTACATTTTTTTGACCGAAGTTAGAAAAATCGGCTATCATATTTTCACCAAAAGCATTGTCTAAGGCCCCTATGGTTAAAACATTTTTTGTGATTTCAGTTTTTTTATCTTTGGTGTCGGCAGGGAAACTAGGTTCAACATCAATGTCTTTCCCATCATTACCAGCGGCAAAAACTAATAAAACATCTTTACTTTCGGCATATTTCATGGCATCCCAAACCCATTCTTTGTGAGGCGAATAGTCTTTTCCGAAGCTACCGTTAATGACTTTGGCACCATTATCTACGGCATAACGGATCGCTAAAGCAATGTCTTTGTCGTATTCGTCCCCATTAGGTACCGCTCTAACGGGCAGAATTTCCACATTATTGGCTACACCATCACCTCCAATGCCATTTCCTCTTACTTGGGCGATGATACCGGCCACGTGCGTTCCGTGTAGGGAGTCTTTGCGGTCTTTGGAATACACTACGTTGTTTCCATATTTTTTATCGGTGAAGTCATCAGGATTATCTCCTACTGGTTTTCTACCATCAAATTCTTTGTTTAAATTAAAGTTGGCTTGATCGTAGATGTACTCTTTGTAGTCGTTTATTTCATCGCGGAAGCCTGAACCAGCTTGTTCAATCATCGATAACATGACCATTTTACTTTGGTATATTTTTTTGTCGGTAGTATTGATACCGTTTACGTCTTCGGCAGTGTAATCGTCTTTTTTCAAATACTCACGAACGTTTTTATCGGCTGCTACAATGAAGTCTACTTGAAACTTTTCTTTACCCATTTTATCATTCTTCTTTTCATAGTCGGCTAGTGCGGCTTTGTACATTTCAGAACCGTCATCGACCTTTTTGATGATGCGCACCAATTCTAGGTTTTCGTTATTGGATTCTCCCAGGAAATTCCAACCGTGAACGTCGTCGATATAACCGTTTTTATCATCATCAATGCCATTACCTGGAATTTCTTTTTTATTAGTCCAAATCACTGATTTTAAATCATCATGATTGATATCGACTCCTGAGTCGATTACCCCCACGATAACTTTAGTGCTTTTTTTATTTTTTAATAATTCAGCATAGGCTTTATCAACACTCATTCCTGGAATCGAATCTTTGATAAGATCTAAATGGCTCCAGCGTTGTAAATCACTTTCGGTAAGTGGTGTTTTTTTGGCTAATGATTTATCAAGCGTTTGCGCTGTCATTGCTAATGAAAACAAGGATAATACAGCTATTTTAATTAATTTCATTTGATGTGGATTTTAAAGAATGGGTATAAAAATAAAGGGAATTGTTAAAGGGATTTCTATGATTAACACTACGTTAAGATATCTTCACAGCGGAATATTTCTTTTAAACGTATTCCTTTCTCCGTATTTTCTACGGTGATGATTTGGTTATGGGCATCATGCTCTAACCACAAATAGTAGTTGTTTTCTACTGCTTGATGGAGAAACTTAGCTTTTTCTGGTAGCGTTAACAAAGGTCGGGTGTCGTATCCCATTACGTAAGGTAAGGGTAAGTGTCCGGCTGTCGGGATTAAATCAGCACAAAATACGATGGTTTTGTCTTGGTATTGAATATGAGGCATCATCATTTTTTCGGTATGACCGTCGACAAAGAAGATGCCAAAGTCCAATTCGGATTTTGCTTGGAAATCGCCTTCGGGTTTAGCGATGAAATTAAGTTGCCCACTTTCCTGCATTGGCAGTATGTTTTCGGTTAAGAAGGACGCTTTTTCTCTAGGGTTGGGCTTAGTGGCCCAATCCCAATGATTTTCATTGGTCCAAAATTTGGCATTTTTGAAGGCCACTTCATAACCTGTTTTGGCCGCATTCCAATTGACGCTTCCGCCACAATGATCAAAGTGAAGGTGGGTCATGAAAACATCGGTAATGTCGTCGCGATGGAAACCGTATTGAGCTAATGAGCCATCTAATGAGTGGGTTCCCCACAAAGAATAATAGCCAAAGAATTTATCAGATTGTTTAGTACCCATACCGGTATCGATTAAAATTAATCGGTTACCTTCTTCAAGGAGTAGGCAACGTGCAGCTATATCGATGAGGTTATTTTCGTCGGCAGGATTGGTCTTGTTCCAGATGGTTTTTGGGACGACACCAAACATGGCTCCGCCGTCTAATTTGAAGTTACCGGCTTCAATAGGGTAAATTTTCATGTTACTCATTTTTGGTAAAAATACAATTTCTAGTAAAATAAAGGATAGTGGAAACTTAATTTCCAATTAAAGGCTACGTAAAGGTTTATTTGAGCAGTGATTAAGTAAGGTTATAGTAAAGTTGAGCATGCTATATCCATGCTATATCCATGCTATATCTATGCTATATCCTAGCCGTAAAATGGGAATATACTACTTAGAAACTATAGCAGAACCAAAGTAGATTGGTTTTTACCTCAAGATTGGTTTTTTCTATGGGTTGATTAGTTATAAAAATGCCAATGAATGTGGGAAAAAAAGATATTTGTCTTAACTTTGCCCTTTATTTAGACAAAATCAAAATAAGCTATGATTAAAGTATCTGATACAGCGAGTAAGAAAATCATTGATATGATGCAAGAAGACGGTTTTGATGCGGCTAACGATTACGTTCGTGTGGGTGTAAAAAGTGGCGGATGCTCTGGCTTGTCTTATGAATTGAAGTTTGATAAAGCATTGGGTGAAAACGACAAAGTTTTTGAAGACAACCACGTGAAAATAGCCGTTGAAAAGAAATCATTTTTATACTTAGCCGGCACTGTTTTAGAATTTTCGGGTGGATTAAACGGAAAAGGATTTGTGTTTAACAATCCGAATGCCAGCAGAACTTGCGGTTGCGGAGAATCATTTTCACTTTAGTCTAATGTCGAAAGTCATAAAGTCTAATGACTTATAGGCCTTTCAAACTTTTAACACAAAACAATGAGCAAATACACCGAAGAAGATTTAAAAGTTGAACTCGAAAACAAAGAATACGAATATGGATTCTATACTGACTTAGACTCGGAGACTTTTCCTATTGGTTTGAATGAAGACATTGTTCGCGCGATCTCTTTGAAAAAGGAAGAACCGAAATGGATGACCGATTGGCGAATAGAAGCCTTCAGAGCATGGCAAGAGATGGTCGAGCCAGAGTGGGCAAACGTTCGTTATGATAAACCTGATTTTCAAGCCATATCGTATTATTCGGCACCCAAAAAAGCCGATCCTAACAAAACCTTAGACGATGTAGATCCAGAATTGCTAGCGATGTATAAAAAGCTGGGCATTTCCGTTGATGAGCAGAAGAAATTGAATAATGTGGCGATGGACATCGTGGTAGACTCGGTTTCGGTAGCGACTACGTTCAAGAAAACCTTGGCAGAAAAGGGAATTATATTCATGAGTATTTCAGAGGCTATCCGGGAATATCCTGAATTAGTACAAAAATATTTGGGTACGGTTGTACCTCAAAAAGATAATTTTTATGCGGCCTTGAATTCGGCTGTATTTTCAGACGGTTCGTTTTGTTACATTCCGAAGGGAGTTAGATGTCCGATGGAGTTATCAACCTACTTCCGTATCAATCAAGCGGGGACTGGACAATTTGAACGCACCCTATTGATCGCTGATGAAGGCAGTTATGTTTCTTATTTGGAAGGATGTACGGCACCTAGTAGAGATGAAAACCAATTGCATGCTGCGGTAGTAGAATTGATTGCCATGGAAGACGCTGAAATTAAATATTCTACGGTACAAAACTGGTATCCAGGAAACAAAGAAGGCAAAGGAGGCGTCTTTAATTTTGTAACCAAAAGAGGGATTTGCGAGAAGAATGCCAAAATATCATGGACACAAGTAGAGACGGGTTCGGCTGTAACCTGGAAATACCCATCTGTGGTTTTGAAGGGAGACAATTCAATAGGCGAATTCTATTCGATTGCGGTTACGAACAATTACCAACAAGCCGATACGGGTACTAAGATGGTACACTTGGGTAAAAACACCAAGTCAACTATTATTTCTAAAGGAATTTCAGCAGGGAAATCTCAAAACAGCTATAGAGGGTTAGTACGAATTAGCGCTAATGCGGATAATGCTCGTAATTTCTCTCAATGTGATTCCTTATTGATGGGTAATAATTGTGGAGCTCATACGTTTCCCTATATCGAAAGTAAAAATTCATCAGCCAAAATAGAACACGAGGCCACCACATCCAAAATTGGAGAAGATCAAGTTTTTTATTGTAACCAAAGAGGGATACCAACAGAGAAAGCTATTGCATTAATCGTTAATGGTTTCAGTAAAGAAGTATTAAACAAGTTACCGATGGAGTTTGCGGTAGAAGCACAGAAATTATTAGAGATTTCGTTAGAAGGAAGCGTCGGGTAAAATTAGTTTAAGGTTTAAAGTTTAAGGTTTAAAGTTGGTTAATAGTTACTTTATTCCATTCGCTTAAAAAATTGAAATAATATGGCAACGATTAAAAAATTTGAAGATTTAGAAATATGGCAAGAAGCTCGAAAGCTTTCAAAGGAAATAATAATGATTTCTAAATCAACAGCATTGTCAACTGATTACCGATTGAAAGATCAAATAAAAGATTCTTCCGGTTCAGTTATGGATAACATAGCTGAAGGCTTTGAAAGAAATGGGAATATGGAATTTAGGCAATTCTTATCAGTTGCAAAAGGGTCGGCAGGAGAGGCACGGTCACAAATTTATAGAGTTTTTGATAATGAATATATTGATGAAGAACAGTTAAATAGGTTGGTTTTGGAATATGAAAATTTAAGTGGCAAAATCAATAATTTTATAACTTATTTAAATAACAACGATTTTAAAGGAACGAAGTTCAAATAACTTTAAACTTTAAACTTTAAACCTTAAACAAATGCTTAAGATTAAGAATTTACACGCTTCAGTAGAAGACAAAGACATATTAAAAGGGATAAACCTTGAGGTAAAAGCCGGAGAAGTCCATGCTATTATGGGACCTAACGGTGCAGGTAAAAGTACACTTTCCTCCATTATTGCAGGAAATGAAAATTATACCGTGACGCAAGGAGAAATACTGTTGGAAGGAGAGGACATATCAGAAATGGCTCCAGAAGAGCGCGCCCACAAAGGCGTTTTCTTATCGTTTCAATATCCCGTTGAAATTCCGGGGGTTTCAGTAACCAACTTTATTAAAACGGCTATTAATGAAAAGCGTAAGGCTAATAAGCAAGACGAAATGCCCGCCAATGAAATGTTGAAAATGATTCGAGAGAAATCGGAGTTATTGGAGATGGACCGTAAGTTCTTGTCTCGTTCATTAAACGAAGGTTTTTCGGGAGGAGAGAAGAAGCGTAATGAGATCTTCCAAATGGCAATGTTAGAACCCAAAATAGCGATTCTAGACGAAACCGATTCAGGCTTGGATATCGACGCCTTAAGAATTGTGGCCAATGGCGTAAACAAGCTTAAAAATGAAAATAATGCCGTGTTAGTTATCACCCACTATCAAAGATTATTAGACTATATCATCCCTGATTTTGTTCATGTACTGATGGATGGAAAAATTGTAAAGTCGGGAGGCAAAGAATTGGCCTACGAGCTGGAAGAAAAAGGATACGATTGGATTAAGGCTGAAATTAATTAAAAGTTTGTTTCAGGTTTCAAGTTTCAAGTTTCAGGTTTCAGGTTTCAGGTTTCAAGTTTCAGGTTTCAGGTTTATTTTGTTATACCTCACCTTATGATTTAATGGTTAAAGTTATAGTAAAGGATTAAGTTATTATGGCAACAATATTAAAATTCGAAGATTTAGAAATATGGCAGGAAGCTAGAAACCTAGCAAAAGAAATTTATATAATTTCTAAAGAAACTGGTTTGCAATCCGATTATAAGTTTAAAGAACAGATTAAAGCTTCTTCTGGTTCTGTAATGGATAATATTGCAGAAGGATTTGAAAGAGATGGGAACATTGAATTTAGGCAATTTTTGTCTATTGCAAAAGGTTCA
>CANFZC010000031.1 GCA_947451475.1 Flavobacteriaceae bacterium
CACCGATATCGCTACTACTGCTACCCATGTAGTGTACACGGTAGAGGCGGTAAGTGTTAACCCACCGATGTTAGGCTGTACTTCAGTCATCACTCCGGCGTCTACGTTTGATGTGATCAAATCAGGTCAAGCGGCTAACTTGAGTTATACGGTTACTAATGCCTTTGCCGAGAACCAAGTGATTACAGTAACCAATGACGGTTATGGATTATACCAATACAGCTTAGACGATGGACCACGACAAATGAATCCAATCTTCGAAAACGTCTCTATAGGAACACATACCATCTATGTATGGGATACGTTAAGCCCTGATGGTTATTCTTGTGGGGTACAAATCATCGAGAATGTAGAAACCATTGACTATCCTCATTACTTTACTCCGAACTATGATGGTATCCACGACAGTTGGAACATCCACGGCCTAGTAAACCAACCGTATGCGAAGATTTACATCTTTGACCGCGCTGGAAAACTATTGAAACAGTTAAGTCCGACGACTGAAGGTTGGGATGGTACTTACAACGGTCACTTAATGCCATCCGATGATTACTGGTTTACGGTTGATTATCAAGAGGGTGTTACACCGAAACAGTTTAAAGCGCATTTTGCCATGAAACGATAATAAAAAAAGCCACTCAATGAGTGGCTTTTTTTATTATCGTTTCGAGTTTAAGGTTTAAAGTTTAAGGTTTAAGGTTGGGTTTGTAATTGCAGTAGACATTTTCTAAGAATCTTTGTCTTTCCCGCGGAGGCGGACACGAGGCTCGTCGTAAGACGAGACGACTGATGGAACGAAGTGGAATAAATCTAGTAAGCAGTGGGCCGTTGCAGGTGGAAGCATTGAGTAAAGAGGTCGAGGGGTTTTGTTGGGATTAAACCTGTCAGGTTACCAAAACCTGACAGGTTGGAAACTGCTGCACTAAAGGAACAGTAAAGTCTACCTAAAGGTATAGTAGGCTTTAAGTACACTCTATATAAACTCTGAGTAAACTCTAGAGGGTTTGAAAAGGGGGGGCAAGATGTTGGTAAGGCTTGTTTTACTTTCTTATTATTTTGCATTTCATCTATTTTATTTGTCTTTTATCTGTTTTGAATATACCGTTTATAGAGTTTTTGACTGTTTGTCGTTATATTTGGGGAGGGTAGACTTGTATAGGCGCTAGATGGTTGCGACTATATTTAAGTTATAGGCAATGCCTTGGGAAATTCTGTAGAAACCAACAACAAACTTAACTATGAATTTAGAATCGCTTAAACTGAAAAATTTTCGAGGTTATGCTCAAGAAATTACAATCCCAATTTCAAATCTAACTGCATTTATTGGAAAAAATGATGCAGGAAAATCTACTATTTTAGAAGCTCTTGAAATTTTTTTTAATAATAAAATTGTAGTTTGCGAGAGAGAAGATTTAAGTATAAATGCAGACAATAATCATATTGAAATATCATGCGTTTTTAATGATTTTCCAGCAGAAATAGTTATTGACGCTGCCGCACCAACTACTTTAGCTGCTGAATATTTGTTAAATGCTTCAAATAAATTAGAAATTAAAAAAGTATTTCCAGCAACTGCCGCTAAACCAAAAGAAAAAATCTTCATAGTTTGTAATCATCCTTCAGCTGCAAAAGCAAATGATTTGATGGATCTAAAACGTGCTGAATTAAGACAAAGAGCTGATGACCTGGGAATTGTTGCAAATACTTATAATAGAAATGTTAACTCGTCAATTCGAGAAGCGATCTGGCAGCATATTGGAACGTTAAATTTAGTTCCTACCGAATTGCTAATAGACAAAGAAGATTCAAAGAAAGTTTATAATGCAATAGAAAACTATCTGCCAATCTATGCGCTATTTCAATCAGACAGACAAAGTAATGACGAAGACAAAGAAGTTACTGATCCAATGAAAATTGCTGTACAACAAGCGTTACAGGAATTAGAAGTAGAGTTAGAGTATATTAAAACTCAAGTTAGAAATAAGGCTATAGAAACCGCCAATCGTACTTTAGCAAAATTAAAAGAAATGGCGCCAGATTTAGCTGAAGAACTTATACCTGAATTTAGAACTGACCCAAAATTTGACACTCAATTTAAATTAACTATTAAGTCTGAAGATGACATTCCAATCAATAAACGCGGAAGTGGTGTCAGACGACTAATACTTTTGAACTTTTTTAGAGCAGAAGCTGAAAAAAGAAGGCTTGGAAATGTTGGAGACAGAATTATATATGCTTTTGAAGAACCCGAAACATCACAACATCCCAATCATCAAGAAATGCTAATCAGAGCTTTCATAGAACTTTCAAATGCTCCTAGAACACAAATTATATTAACAACTCACACACCTGCATTAGCAGGACTTTTACCTTTACCGAGTTTGCGATTTATAAATAAATTAGTAGCTACCCGAACAATAGAATTGGGAACAGATGAAGTTTTTCAGAAAATTGCTGACACATTAGGTTTGCTTCCTGACCCAATTTCAAAAACTGCAAAAGCTCTGCTTTTGGTCGAAGGAAAATCCGATGTTAGTTTTGTCAATCATACTTCACAAGTTCTGAAAGATGCTAATTTAATTACTCATACATTTTCAGAAAAAGAGATTGCAATTGTTCCTATCGGTGGTTGCGGCAATTTAAAACATTGGCGAACTTTACAATTAGCAGAACAATTTAATATTCCTTGGTGTATACTTTTAGATTCTGACATAGGAACTCCTGAACAAGCGATTAATACAGCAGCGGTATCAGAACTTCAAGCTATAGGCATTAAGGCTTATGTTACAAGAAAACGTGAACCAGAAAACTATATACATTTATCAGTTCTCGGTTTGGCAACTGGAAATCCACTCGTATATTCAGAAACAGATGATGCCAAACTATTAATCAGTAATGCAACAATTACTAAAAAAGATGCAGTACTAGATAGATTTTGGCCAAACATGACCGCTGCACTAATTAGAGAAGTGGAAACATATTATAACGGAACTGAGAGATATGAATTTACAGAAATGTTTTCCGATTTCATAAGTGTATGCTAAAGGCACAGTCTAATAAAGAGGTATTGCGTAATAGCTGCAATTTGCGATGCCGAAAACCTGGCGGTTTTTAGTTTTTCGCATGACATATTTTTTATTAATTGTCGCAAATTCACTAAGCCGTGGCACATTTACACAATTTTTGAGAACATTATACAATAGATCAAATTATGATTGAAAAGATAAGATTTAATAATAGAACTTATGATCTCATTAAGAGAGATGATAGAATAGATGATGAAAATATTTTCACGATTATTGTTGGAAAAAATGGAACGGGAAAAAGTACTATGCTTAGTTCAATTGTCTCATTGCTGACAATAAATTATCACGATAAATTTTATGATAACAATGAATTAGGATTTAGAAGCTTTGCTTCTAGCGAACTTCTATATGATATTTTACCGACTAATATCATTGCGGTATCTTCAAGTCCATTTGACAAATTTCCACTTACAATAAAAATTAATGATGTAAATAATTATACATATTTGGGATTAAGGGATATTTCAAGTATGAACTTTGGATTGTCATATATGTCCAAAATAATATCTTCTTTAATTGAAAGTTTATATAACAATCCTAGCCATTGGTCTAACCTTTCCGAAGTATTGAATTATTTAGGTTTTAAAGATGAAATCGCTGCAAAATTTCAATTTAATTTGACGAAATCCGCAATAGAAGATTTGTTATCTGAAAGCTTCAATTTTAAAAACTTTTTTCGGATAAGTAAATATTCTACTAGAAATATAAATAGACGTTTTTTTCATGATGAGAACGATGAAATTGAGTTTGGAAAACTTGATTATTTAAGATCGATTTTACTAGATATTATTAATAAATATGAATTTAAATCGAACAAAATTATTCATATAACAATTAATCGAAATGGAGTTAACATCGAAAGTAATGACACTCAATTATATAGTAGTCAAATTATTTTTCTTCTTAATTCAGGAATATTAAAACTTAGGGATGTTGGATTAATAAAGAAAGATCGCGGAGGTGTCAATTCCATAAAACAATCAAGTTCGGGAGAACAAAGTGTTATTTTGAGTATATTGGGCATTGCTAGTAGAATTACTCACAATTCATTAATTTGTATTGATGAGCCTGAAATTTGTTTGCATCCAGAATGGCAAGAAAGATACATACAGATTTTAATACAGACATTTAGTAAATTCAATAACTGTCATTTTATAATAGCAACACATTCTCCTCAAATAATTTCAAATCTCGGTGAGCGAAATTGCTTTATCGTTTCAATGGAGGATGCCGAAATAAACAATGCAAAACTTTTTATTAATAACTCTGTTGATTTCCAATTGGCTAACATTTTTAAATCTCCAGGTTTTAAAAATGAGTATTTAAGCAGAATCGCTATTTCAATAATATCTAAAGTAGGAAAGTATAAAAAATTTGATGAAGAGGATATTAATAATTTTAACATAATTAAGTCTCAGATAAAGTATTTAAGCGATAATGATCCAATAATAAGTCTTTACAGATTAATTGAAGATTTAAAGGAATAGAAATGGCAGATATAAATAAACCTATCAATTTTTCTATCAAACTCAAAAAAATAATAAATTACAAATTATCCGATAGTACTTTCAAATTTAGTGATTGGTCAAATGAAGATTTATTAGAACTTAGGAAATTTACCCGAGATTATTATCGAGATTTGGTTAAACAATGTTCTTATTGTAAAAAAGATGTTTCACTTCAATCAGCAAATAATTGTCATGTAGAACATATTGTTCCAAAAAGTTTAGCTCCATTGAAATTTATTTTTGAGCCAAAAAATTTATGTGTGATTTGCGCAGATTGTAATGAAATAAAGAAAAATAAAATCGTAGAGGACAACGTAGTAAAAAGAAGCAAGCCAACTAATTATCCAAGATCATCAGATGCATTTTTGATTTATCACCCTCATTTTGACGTCTATGAAGATCATATTTTTAAGTGTGAAGATATTTATATAGATTTATCTCCTAAAGGTTCATATACTATTCATATTTGTAAGCTAAATAATAAATTGCATAAATTTGGGATTGAACCGATATTATTGTCTCAATCGGAATTATTTGATTTATTTAATTCCATAATGAATGAAAAGAATTTTACACGGCAAAATATCTTAATTAATAAATTAAGGACCTATTTTATTAAAGCATCATAAAAACTTCGTATGGTAGCAAATCACGCAACCTACCAGCACGCAGCTTACAAATGTTATAGTAAGTTAACTTTCACGTCTCCCAAGAATTTTTATCTTTAATCTCGTCTTGGGACGAGACAAGCAAAAAATATATCGTTACTAAGCTCGCTGCTGAAGGGAGGGGAGCTATAAATCAAATCAAACTATAAATGGAGAAAATACTACTCTTACTAGTTTCACAAATACTATTTATCTATTTATTAATTAGATATTATAAATCAAAAGGGACTATCAACACTAGTAGGATAGTGCTGATTGCTTCCCTTTTCTTCTATTTTTCAATCATCGCTATAGTAATTATAAATAACATTACTCTTCGTAGTAAACTTGATTCCTTTGATTTAAATCATGATGGAATGTTTACTGGTAGTGAAATTACAGACGCACAAAAAGAGGCTTTACAGAAGGTAAGTTCAGACAGCAGTTCTACTTTTGCTCCCCTGGTTGCCATTCCGTATAGCTTGGTTTATTGTTTGGTTTTGTATGTTATTTTGAGCTTGTTTAGGAAACAGAAATAAGTACGGATTGAAGGAAGGTGGCTGAGTTAAATTCCAATGTTCAATTCCCATAAAAAAACAATTATATGAGTTTGGAATTAGTTGGCAGTACGTTAGAAGTAGCGGGTTTTTTAGGCTAGTTTTAGGATTAAACCTGTCAGGTTACTAGAGGCTGACAGGTTGGGAACTGTTGGTGTTACGGTAGCGTGAAGATCCAATGTTTGTGAATAAGCTCGGGTCTTCTGGGGCAGTATGCCTTTATGGCAGTGTTAGTTTGATATTGGCCTTGTTTCAATCCATTGAATTAATGGAATTTTTATTGTAGCACTATTTTTTTAGTTAATACACAAGTGTTTGAGTCGTTCGTTATTTTTATATAATAGATGCCTGAGCTACCCCATTTTTTTGTGGATATTTGAGATGAATCGCTGTTAAGGGGCATGTTATTTATTAATTGTCCTAAAGCATTATAGATTTGTAGTGTATATCCATTTTTGAATAGCTCCTTTTTTGTAAAATCTATATTCAAAATATCCGTAGTTGGATTCGGATACAAGACAATAGCTTCATTTGAAAAATCGGTTACCCCTAAACCATTATTTACGTTCAGATTTATAATACCTGCATTTGGAATATTTACCCCGCCAAAATCTGAGGTCAAACCATTTACAACATTAGCAACTACAGAAGTACTGGAAATATTTGGAATTGCAGGTTTGGTATTTACTGTTATTTTAAACAATAAGCCATCTCCTGCAATAGGAATCGAAGGATATCTAAAAAAGTTAACAAAATAAAGGGATGAAGATGAAGCGTTATTAAATGCAAAACAATCGGTTTCAATTAGTCCAAAAATGGAATTAGTATAATCTACCGTTGCTGTATTAAGATCAAATACTGCTTCATCAAAATAAATATTAGTATCTAATGCTAAAAGGTTATTCAACCGTCCTAAGTTATTTAGGGAAAATGTAAAAGTAACCGATTGCGGTAAATTGGATGTATTTATTCCGTTTGTATTTGAAGTAATCAATAATTCTCCATCCGGTGGCGAATTATTAAAGTGGTACTGTCCTGTTGGTCTATTAAATTCTATGTTATATTGTCCTGCAGTAATCGGAATATTGCCTCCACCATGCGTTGCAATTCCCGAAGGAAATTGAGTATCTCCTAAATCGTAGGGATCCAAAAATTGAATTTCATAATCTTTATAAAATTTGGCTTCTCCATTTTCAAATGGTACATAATTTTTAGTATAGGATTTACCATCAGTTGTATCTAAACTGATAGGCCCCCATCCTGTGCCATTGGAAGCACCAATGAGTGAAATTGTAGGAAGACTTGAACTATTTAGGCTGAAAGAAAAGTCCCCAGTTGTAGGGTTAAAATATACTGAATAATAGCCCGACACATTTACTGTTATATCGGGTCCATTTTGATATCCTACACCGGATGGAAAACCATCACTTCCCCAGTTATTTGATGGGTTTGTTATTGATTTGAATCGTACTCTTCCTGGTTCTGATGGTGAGGCTCCGGCTGTTGATAAAAAAATATTTTCAATGGTGTAAAATTCGCCGGTAACCGGAATCATCATGTGATTTGTTGTGAAATTATTTGCCTCCGTAGCTGTTCCTACCAGACTAATTTGTTGCAATGTGGTTGCACTATTGTATTTTGCTACATATTGATGACTTTGATTGTTATAAAAGCCACCAGCAGCAAACAGGTTGCCGTATATGTCTGAACAAATTGAATTAATCCAGTCATTAGCTCCTAAATTATTTAGACCACCTACCTCAGACCAAGTAAATCCATCCCATTTCGCAACGTATTTGTTCCCATAAGAAGCGTTGATTCCATTAGTAAATTCCCCCGCGGCATAAACAGATCCAAAGGGGTCCACGCATAAAGATCTAATATCAAAATTTGCAGATAAGCTGTTATAACCTCCTAATTCACTCCAAGAATTGCCGTCCCATACCGCAACATACCTTTTTGAAGTATTAATATCGGGACCGTTTGTAAAAAATCCCGCGGCATAAATATTTCCATAATTATCACCGGTAATGGATTCAATAACTTCATTTGCTCCCAAACTATTGGCTCCGCCAAGTTCACTCCAATTAATTCCATTCCATTTAGCAACATATTTTTTACCAAAATTGTTGCTAAATTGTCCACCAACGTAAATGTCGTTATTTGTTTTATCGCAATATAAGGCGTAGATGTATGAGTTTGCTCCTAAACTCTCAAAACCTCCCAAAGCACTCCAACTCGTACCATTCCATTTCGCTACATAGTGATGTCCCGTGCTGCTGCTAAAATCGCCCGCAGCGTAAATATTGCCATTTGAATCACTGCATAAACAATTAATGTCAAAAATTGTATCCAAACCAACCAATTCAGACCAACTATTGCCATTCCATTTGGCTACATACCGCGAACCAGTTATACCATTTGGACCATTGGTAAAACGCCCTGCAGCGTATATATTGCCATTGGGATCTGTGCACAAGGCTAAAATATGATAATTAGCACCTAAGGCATTAGTTCCTCCTAATTCTGACCAAGTACTACCGTTCCATTTTGCTACGTAATATTTACCACTTGTATTGGTGAAAACACCGGCAGCGTAGATATTACCATCGTTATCGGTACAAATTGATTTTACTTGATTATCGAACGTTGATGAGTTGCTACCGCCTAATTCGTTCCACTGTGCATTAGCACCGAAACCAATTATAAAGAATACCCAGTACGTAAATAGTCTTGCTTTCATTTGTTAAGGATTAATAATTAAACCGTTACCCTGTTATCTTAATTTTTGGAAGTCCTAACTTTTAAATTAAATGTACCTGTCACCTCTTTTGTGTTGGATGGGTTATTTAATTCATAGGTCATCATTTTATATCTGCATTTAATTTTAAATAAGGCATAATTTGGTTCACTCCCTACATATTTGATATCGGCCACTTCATTATAACTAGCAGCGGACAAACCTTCTTGACTTATCAAGCGCGCGGAACTTCCTGATTGAAGCGGTAGTTTTTGCGAAAACTCGAAGGGTCCTTGAAGATAACCTGCATAGTCGCGTATAGCGTATTTTTTTAAATTTGAAGTTAAATTCATTGCTGAACTATCTGCCGGCATAGAAAAATAAAATGATTGATTAGTAGATTGAGAAGTACTACCTACATAATTTGTATAGGAATCTAAAGGCCAAGGCGTAAAGTCTAGTAATTCGCAATTGATGAATCGGTTCCAATCAGGGGTATTAAAACTCATGTGAAGCGCATCGCTAATGTCGCTCGCAATTGGTGTTCCTGTGTCGTACGTTATGTCAATAACTCCATCCGAAAATAACTTAGTCTCACCAGTAGTACTTTCAATGGTAGCACCACTAAAGTTACCTTTTAATTTACCGTTGCTATGTAAGGTTAAATTACTTGTAAATGACGCATCTTGTTGGTAAGTAATTCCGTTGGCGGTATAAGTAAAATTATAAATTTCTGTGGCTACTGAATTTTCATATGCACTGAATGAAAAGGTTTCAGACGCGGCTTTATTAGAAGAGTTTGAAAGTGTACCTACAACATTAATTTCATTATTAATTATTGCCGCTTCTACTGTAAATGTTTTAGCGACCCCATCAATTTTTAATTGGATAGTTTGTTGATTGTTGTTACTGCTGCTGGAATCGTCTTTTGAACATGAAGTTAAAGTAAATGCTGTAATTACGAATAAAAGAGGAATTAGTAGTTTTTTCATTTTTTTTAATATTAAATTTTTACTTTTTTTTGATAGTTTAAATTGCTTTAAATCAAGTTGTAACCTACTTTGTTTAAGCAGTAATTAAGGTTGTTTTCTCAAAAATATATTTTTTTTAAATTCCATATACTTACTGATTTGCACTTTTTTTTAATTTAAAAGTTTTAACTTTAGTAAAGCGTTTTTTATAGAATTAAGTAAAAAATTAAACGGAAATAAAATGTATTTCAAAGAATTTTACTGAATATGTGTCTTAAGATTTTTATTATATTTTTATTTGAAATTAAATTTAGTTGTTATTTATATGTCAGTTTGGCGAGTTTTTTTTTACTAATTCTTTACTGATTTAGCTTTTTATAAAATAAATAAAGTCTGATCGATAAGAATTGATCTTTTATGTTTGAAAATCAGCGTTTAAGAATGTTACTGTTTATTTTGCAAGTAAGATAACACTACCGCCGATAGCCGTCAGCTTTTTGGTACTTGAATAATAATTACTTAGTTTAGTACTTCACTATGGATCCCTATAAAGAAACTTTTGAGACCTGGAATAAGGTAGCGGCGTTGTATCAAGATAAGTTTATGGACTTGGACTTGTATGATGCTACTTATGACGCGGTCTGTCATGCTCTGGATAAGCAAGGAGCTCGTATCCTAGAAATAGGCTGTGGGCCTGGGAATATTACTAAGTACTTATTGAATCACCGACCGGATTTTGCTATATTTGGGATTGACATTGCACCTAATATGGTGGCTTTGGCGCAGCAGAACAATCCGACCGCTCGGTTTGCGGTGATGGATAGCAGAGATATGAGCCAGTTAACCGATCGCTATGATGGCATCGTTTGTGGGTTTTGTTTGCCCTATTTGTCTGCTGAGGATTGTGATAAGTTAGTTGCGGATTGTGCTCGACTGTTGGCTGCTGGAGGTTTGCTGTACCTTAGTTTTGTAGAAGGGAATCCGCTGGATTCTGGTTTTCAAGCGGGTAGTAGTGGGGATCGTTGTTACTTTTATTACCATGAGTTGGATGAAGTCAAACGGCAGTTGGCTGCCCATCATTTTGAAGCCATAGAGGTGGTTAAAGTGCAGTATGCTAGGTCGGCTACGGTTAGTGAGGAGCATACGGTTGTGATGGGGAGGAAGTCGCAGGGGTTAAATTCCAATAGTTGAAATCCCAAATTCCAAATCCCAAATTCCAACTGGTGGGGAGATGTAGTCGCAGTCTCAGTTTTCAGTCTCAGTCTCAGTCGCAGGGGGTATTTTTTTAGATGATAGAATATAGAAAATAGAATATAGAATATAGAATATAGATGGATGGGGTGAAGGGAGGAGTTTTATAAATTAAATATGAGATAAATTATGAAGAAGTTACTTGTTTTGTTGGTGTTGGTGTGTGGTTATGGTGGTTTTGCCCAGAATGACGTGCCTATGGAGGATACGAATATTTATAGTTTGACAGGGTTGCAGGTTAAGCCTGAGTTTCCGGGCGGGGTGGCAGCTTTGAATGCGCTGGTTAATGAGCGGTATGTAAAAGCGGGATTTCCTTCGGAGGTGAAGGGGAGGTTGTATGCCACTTTTGTGATTGAAAAAGATGGAACCTTGAGTGAAATCAAAATCCTAAGAAATAACGATTTAGAAAAAACGAAAGCGTTGATTGGGATTTTGAAAGAACTGCCGAAGTGGAGTCCGGGTCAACTGGGTGGGAAGCCTGTGCGGGTGATGTATTCGGTGCCGTTGGAGATTGGGAGGTAAAACAAAAGTCCACTATCCCTGCTAGCAGGGATAATAGACTTTTGTAAATTTCAATAATAGAAATTCCAAATTCCAAATAACCAAATAACCAATAAAAAAACGCCTCACATAGTGAGGCGTTTTTTTATTTTTGGTTGTAGGCTTTTAGTGCTTCTTTTAGGATCGCTACAGAGCGTACTAGGTCGTCTTTCTTGAGGACGTAGGCGATGCGGACTTCGTTTAGGCCGACGTTAGGGCTGGAGTAGAAACCTGCGGCTGGGGCGACCATTACGGTTTCGCCGTTGTTGTCGTAGGATTCTAGGAGCCATTGCGCAAAGTTATCGGCATTGTCTACTGGGAGTTGGGCGATACAGTAGAACGCTCCTTTTGGGGTTGCTACTTTTACTCCTTCGATTTTTTGGAGTTCGGTTATTAAGGTATCACGGCGGTCTTTGTATTCGGCTATCACGTCATCGAAGTAGCTTTGTGGTGTTTCTAAGGCTGCTTCACTGGCGATTTGTGCATAGGTAGGCGGACTTAAACGCGCTTGGGCAAATTTCATGGCAGTGGCCATTACTTCTTTATTTTTGGATACGATGCAACCAATACGGGCGCCACACATGCTGTATCTTTTGGAAACCGAGTCGATCATGATGGCGTGCTCTTCTAGTCCGGCTACGTTCATCACCGAATGGTGGTGGTCGTTTTTGTCGTAGATGAATTCGCGGTACACCTCGTCGGCGATCAAGAACAGGTCGTGTTTTTTAACTAGGGCGGCCAGTTGCATGATTTCCTCTTGAGAGTACAGGTAGCCTGTAGGGTTCCCTGGGTTGCAAATTAGGATGGCTTTGGTTCTTGGTGTGATTAGTTTTTCAAAGGCAGCGATGGGAGGCAAGGCAAAACCTTCGTCTAGTGTTGAAATCACCGGAACTACGGTTACACCAGAAGCTGTAGAAAAGCCGTTGTAATTGGCATAGAACGGTTCGGGTATGATGATTTCGTCCCCTACATCCATGGTACTACCCATAGCGAAAAGCAAGGCTTCAGACCCACCTGTAGTGATGATGATGTCGGCCACTTCAATCGGCAGGCCGTGGTTTTTATAGTAGGCGGATAATTTGGTTCTGTAGCTTTCGAATCCCGCTGAGTGGCTGTATTCCAGTACTTCAATGTTGGCGTTCTTCACGGCATTGAGTGCTACTTCTGGGGTTTTGATATCGGGTTGGCCGATATTCAAATGGTATACTTTATTGCCTTTCTTTTTGGCGATTTCGGCATAGGGTACTAATTTACGAATAGGGGATTCGGGCATTTGTTGCCCTTTAAGAGATATTTTTGGCATGATTAGTAATTTTGAGTTGCAAATTTGCACAATTTTTAGTTTGAATGCAATTCTTGGTCTTACTTTATACGCTATAAAAAGTGGGGAGGGAACGGATAAATTCTTAAATTTAGTGCAAAACTGTAAGAATGCGGATCGCCTATAGTATTGGATTGCTCTTTTTTTTCATGGGAAGCCTGTGGGGGCAGTCTAATTTTCATTTTAGCCATCACAAGCAGCAGGTGGTTATTCCGTTTCAGTTGGTCAACAATTTGGTTTTTATCCCGATTAAGGTTAATGGGGAGGAGCTTACTTTTTTATTGGATACGGGCGTAGAAGAAACCATCTTGTTTAGTTTGGATGAAGACGAACAAATCAAATTTCATCAAGTCGAACAAATCAAGTTAAAGGGGTTGGGGAGTAAAGAAGCGATAGTGGCTTATAAGTCTTCGAAAAACACTTTGGAAGTCAATGGCTATGTTGATGACAACCACGAAATCTACTTGGTTTTGGATGAAGGATTTAATATTTCTTCTCAGGTTGGGATCCCCGTGAATGGTATTATAGGGTATCATTTCTTTGAGAATCACAAGGTCGAACTGAATTATGAACGCCGGAAAGTAACCGTTTATGCGGAGGGAAATGAAAAGTTGGCCAAGCGGTTGCAGCGCAAGTTTGTCGCTAATCCCATTCGGATAGAGGAAAAGAAACCCTATTGTTTTTCTGCTATTACCTTGAATGAAAAGACCTTGAATTCCAAGCTTTTAATTGATACGGGTAACAGTGATGCTTTATGGGTTTTTTTGCATGCTTCTAAGGAGTATAGTAAACCGCTACAAACGGTGCATGATTTTTTGGGAAGGGGATTTAGCGGTGCTATCTTTGGCTTGCGCGGGCGGGTACGTTCGTTTGAATTTGCCCATAAAAGGTTTGATCAGCCCATTAGCACCTTTCCCGATTCGGTTTCGGTACAAAGTGTGAATTTTGTTCCCGGTAGAGTGGGTTCGATAGGAGGAGGCGTACTAGCTCGATTCACCTTGGTTTTTGATTATCCTAATCAGTTATTGTACAGCAGGGAGAATCGAACGATAGACGAGCCTTTTAATTATAATATGAGCGGCATTGAAGTGGAGCATGCAGGATTAGAGTGGACTCAAGAACATGACGATCGCGGTACTAATCGGATTAGGGTTTACAGTAGCCCTGGTGAAGAAAAGTTGCTTGCTAGTTTACAACATCGTTTTGTCTTGAAGCCCATCTTTACCATTGCTAATGTTCGAGAAGGATCTACGGCGCAGTTGGCCGGTTTGAAAAAGGGAGATCGCATTGTTACGATCAATGGGCGGTATGCTAATCAAACGACAATTGAGCGCATTAATGATTTGTTGAAATCAGAAGAAGGTCGTACTATTAAAATAGAAGTTGAGCGGAATGGGGTTCCTATGGAATTTAAGTTTCAATTGAAAAGTATCTTATAACAAAAAACCCGCTAGAGCGGGTTTTTTGTTTATTGCATCATGGGACTGTTGGTCTTTTTCTCTAGGAGGTTTACGACTGGTTTTTCGACTACTTCTCCTTTTATTTTGATGGCTACTCGGCCTTCCTCGACGTTCACGGCATTGCTTTCTACCGTAATGGTTTTGCGGATGGGACCGGTATGCATGTTATATTTTACTTCTATTTTTCCTGTTTTACCCGGAGCGATAGGCTCTGTAGGTTTGGAAGGCACGGTACAGCCACAGCTGGATTGTACATTGGTAATGATTAACGGTTCGTCACCGGTATTGGTAAACTCAAAAACTCTAACCCCGTCATCGTCTTCTTTGTTTACGGTACCATAATCGATGGTATTGTCTTTATCCTTGAATTCTATCTTGGCTCCTTTTTGGGCGAATGCCATAGCATTCATTAGTACTAGTGCGATAAGTATGTATTTCTTCATGATTCGAAATCCTTAATTGGTTAGTAAAAATACTCTGTTTAAATTAATACACAAAAATTTAACTCTTAATTTTTTCTAAAGTAGTTATTAATTACTTTTGCAAGTAAAATTACAAAAAGTGTACCAAAGTAAAATGACCTCATCGTACTCCTATCGTCGATTGCCCGATTACCGTGAGCGAGTCTATGGCTTGTGATTGTAGTTCCTGTTGCCCCTGGGCAGGAAGGACTACCTAATTTTTTGTAACGATACAACTTCTGTACCTACGGAAGTTATTTTTTAAATTTTAAATCAAAGATTTCATGATACCTGCACAGTTTAATGCCAAAGAAGTAGAAAAGAAGTGGTACGACTATTGGATGAAGAATAATTATTTTCAGTCAAAACCCGACCACAGAACCCCTTATACCATTACCATTCCGCCACCCAATGTTACCGGAGTCCTGCACATGGGGCATATGTTGAACAATACCATACAAGATGTTTTGATTCGCCGTGCCCGATTGAAAGGTTTTAATGCCTGCTGGGTACCCGGAACGGACCATGCCTCCATTGCTACTGAGGCTAAAGTAGTGGCCAAGTTGAAAAGCGAGGGCATTAACAAGAATGATTTGACTCGTGAGGAGTTTTTGAAGCACGCTTGGGATTGGACTAACAAATATGGCGGTACCATTTTGGAGCAATTGAAGCAATTGGGTTGTTCGTGTGATTGGGATCGTACTAAGTTTACGATGGACCCTGATATGTCGGCCTCAGTAATTCGGTCTTTTGTGGATTTGTACAATAAGGGCATGATATACCGTGGTTACCGTATGGTGAATTGGGACCCAGAGGCTAAGACCACTTTGTCTGATGAAGAAGTAATTTATGAAGAGCGTCAAGGGAAGTTGTATCATTTGCAGTATCAGATCGTTGGCAGTAACGAGTTTGTTACCATCGCTACGACGCGTCCCGAAACCATCTTGGGGGATACGGCTATTTGTATCCATCCTGAGGATGAGCGTTACCAGCATTTGAAAGGCAAGCAAGCGATAGTACCTATTTGCAACCGCTTTATTCCTATCATCTTTGATGAGTATGTGGATAGGGAGTTTGGTACTGGTTGTTTGAAAGTAACGCCAGCCCATGATGTTAATGACAAGACGCTAGGCGAGAAGCATCATTTAGAAATTATCGACATCTTTAATGAAGATGCTACATTGAATAGTTTTGGATTGCATTACCAAGGCAAAGACCGTTTTGTGGTTCGCGAGGAAATTGCTCGAGAGCTGGAAGATTTAGGAGCTTTAGTTAAAACGGAGAACCACTTGAATAAAGTAGGTACTTCAGAACGCACCAAAGCGGTTATAGAACCGCGTTTATCTGACCAATGGTTTCTTAGTATGGAAGAGCTGGTTAAACCCGCTATAAAAGCCGTGTTGGAAACCGAAGAAGTAAAATTATATCCTTCCCGTTTTAATAATACCTACCGTCATTGGTTGGAAAACATCCGTGATTGGAACATCTCTCGTCAGTTGTGGTGGGGGCAGCAGATTCCGGCTTACTATTATGGCGATGGCAAAGAAGATTTTGTGGTAGCGGAAACGATGGCCGAGGCTTTGGTTTTGGCACAAGCGCGCACTCAGAATCCTAATTTAACATTAGCCGATTTGACGCAAGATGCTGATGCTCTGGACACCTGGTTTTCTTCTTGGTTATGGCCTATGGCTGTATTTGGAGGGATTATGGATCCTGAGAATGAAGATTTCAAGTATTATTATCCTACTAATGATTTGGTTACCGGTCCGGATATTTTATTCTTCTGGGTAGCCCGAATGATCATCGCTGGCTATGAATACACGGGTAAAAAACCGTTTACCAATGTCTATTTAACCGGATTAGTTCGCGACAAGCAACGACGTAAGATGTCGAAATCGTTGGGGAATTCACCGGAGCCTTTGGAGTTGATTGAGAAGTTTGGTGCCGATGGCGTTCGCGTAGGCTTGTTGTTGAGTGCTTCGGCCGGAAATGACATCATGTTTGACGAAGAGTTGTGCAACAATGGTAAAGCCTTTGGAAATAAAATATGGAATGCCTTTCGATTGATTAAAGGGTGGGAAGTAGCTGATATTGCACAGCCTGAGAGTTCCAAAGCCGCTATTGCTTGGTATGAGGCCAAGTTGCAGCAAACCTTGGTAACGATAGAAGACCATTTTGAAAAATACCGTTTATCTGATGCTTTGATGGGTATTTATAAATTGGTTTGGGATGATTTTTGTTCGTGGTTCCTTGAAATGATTAAGCCGGGGTATCAGCAGCCAATAGATCGTGCTACTTTTGATAAAGCGATTGAAATGTTGGAAGCCAACTTGAAATTATTGCATCCGTTTATGCCGTTCTTGACCGAAGAGATTTGGCAGTATATTGCGGAGCGCAGTCCGGAGCAAGCGTTGATTGTGGCAGAATATCCCAAGTTGGACGCTTTTGATGCGCAATTGATTGTTGACTTTGAGTTTGCCATGGAGGTTATTGCGGGGGTTCGAACCATTCGTAAGGACAAGAATATTGCTATGAAGGATGCGGTAGCTTTGAAAGTGGTTAATAACGAGCAGGTATCAGGTTATTTTGATGCAGTGATTGTGAAGTTGGGTAACCTATCCAGCCTGGATTATATCACGGACAAAATCGATGGGGCGCTGACTTATCGCGTTAAATCAAATGAATACTTTATCCCGGTGACGGGGAATATCGATATAGCGGCTGAGATTGCCAAGTTGACTGAGGAGCTTAACTATACACAAGGATTCCTTCGCAGTGTGCGCGGGAAATTGGCTAATGAGAAATTTGTAGCGGGAGCGCCGCCACAAGTCATCGATAACGAACGAAAAAAAGAGGCCGATGCTCTGGCGAAGATTGCTACTATAGAGCAGAGTTTAACTAGTTTACAATAAAAAAAACCATAACTTATGAAAAAACAAATTATTATTGCTACTGTACTGTTGTTCTCAAGTTTTGCTAACAGTCAAATTAATCCGGACAACAGGATGTTTTTTAATTCAATTGCGTCATCTCCTTTGAACAGGGACGTAATTAAAGAGAATGCAGCCACGCTAGGCACTCCTTACATTTATAAAGTTTTTTTATTGGCAAAAGTTGAAAATGTGGTGGGTACTTCCTTGATGCGTTATGATGCTTGTCATGATCAATTTGAGTTTATCAATACCAAAAATGACACGCTAATATTAAACAAGGATAAATCATTTGGCAACATTACTTTCGTTAACAACAATGTTAATTATTTGCTGATGGATTATGTCAATAAGGATAATGATTCGGTTACTGGATATATGGTATTGTTGCATGCCAACGCTAAATATGCCTTGTTGAAGAAACAAAACGTGATTTTAGAGAAAGCAAGAGAAGCTAAAACATCTTATGATACTGATACGCCTGCACGATTTAAAGCGGACAAAGATGCTTATTATTTGAAAAATGGCGATTTGGGAACCGTATTGTTTCCCCTTACTAAAAAAGGGCTGTTAAAGATGTTTCCCGAGCGAAAAGATGCCCTTGAAACCTTTTTAAAGGAAAACAGTATTGATTTTAGTAAAGAATTGGATCTTAACAAGGTTGTTGATTTCTTGGCTAAATAGCGGTAGTATGCCTGATTTAGGATTTAAAAAACAAAAAACCCGTTTCAATTGAAGCGGGTTTTTTGTTTGCCTATGATTCGATTGGGTGGCTTTAAAATAGTAGTCCTATTTTAAAGTACATGGTATTCATTTGATCGATGCGTTGTTCGGCACCGTCTTTCTTCATTTTGGTAATCTCATTTTGGCTTTGTACTCCAAGGCCTAAGTTGAGTGCATCTGTTATTAAGAATTTGATTCCTACACTGGTTGTAAGTCCGAAATTCCAGCCCAAGTTTTTGGCTGTGGAAACTTCTGTTATAGTTTGTACTTCTTGTTTGAGCAGGGTGTTGGCATACAGGCCTGCTGATAGGTTAAAGAATATTTTAGGGTCTTTGGGTTCGCTACCGTTAAAGATGTTATAATCCCCATTGATTCGGAACGGAATTTGCAGGTAGTTATTGGTGACGCTGGCAGAAGTTCCAGCTATGGTAGGATTGGCACTGAATTGAAGGAAACCCACGCCTGTTGCTATACTCCATTTGGGCGCAAATTTATAGGCAAGCATCAAGTCGCTGCCGTTTACATTTCCATTTAATGGAACGAAATCATTGCTTCTTAAACGTGCGAATCCTAGTTTAGCATCGATTAAAAATTCGAATTTACTTTCTTTTTTTTCAGGAGTTGTTTGTGCCAAGGTTACTGCTGTAAAGAGTACTGCTAGCGCGATAAGAAATTGTTTTTTCATGTTTATTCTTTTGATTGTTTGGAGCGAAAATAGGAATTAAAGTAGGAGTAAGGATATGTCTTAACATACTTTTAAAAAAAAATCCCGCTTTACTAAAGCGGGATTTAAGAAGTATTTTGCGTATGCTATTAGAATTGTTCTCTTCCAGCGAAGTGGAACGCCCCTTCGATAGCTGCATTTTCATCAGAGTCAGAACCGTGAACGGCGTTTTCTCCGATTGAAGTTGCGTATTTGTGACGGATAGTACCTTCGGCAGCATCAGCAGGGTTTGTAGCCCCAATTAATGTTCTGAAGTCTTCTACCGCATTTTCTTTTTCTAAGATAGCCGCTACGATAGGGCCACGAGTCATGAATTCTACTAACTCACCAAAGAAGGGACGAGCAGCGTGTACTGCGTAGAATTTTTGAGCATCAGCTACAGTTAATTGTGTTAATTTCATTGCTACAATTCTGAAACCACCTTCAGTAATCATATTTAAAATTCCACCGATGTGTCCGTTTTCAACACCATCTGGTTTAATCATGGTAAATGTTCTATTCGTTGCCATTTTGTTTGTTTATTTTAATTCGGGTGCAAAACTAAGGTTTTTAAATGATTATAAAAAACGGTTTGATTATCATTTTAGATAATTTTTCCAAAGAAAAGCAGCAGTATCGTTAGTGTTATAGGGTGATAATGGAAAAATTGGAATCCAGAGGATTTAGTTCGCCTCTAATGCTATCGATAAGGGAGGCTCCATGCTCTAGGAAGAATTGGGAGAAGTTGGCTTTCCGTTCTTGCAGGGATTGGTTTGGGAATAATTCGTTTTGGAGTAGGAGTATACGCTCTAGTTTTTCGGTATAGACTCTTTTTTCGGCTTTAAGGAGTCTCTTTTCGAGATTCTCTAATCCTTTGAGTTGTTTAATTTCCTGTGCTTTAACAGCGCCTAGGAATGATTTATCGGTTTGCGTTGCTATAGTGGTTAGTTGGGCAAACTGTTGTTTTAGGAATTCTTTCTGCGGGGTAAAATCCAAATCAAATTGGGATAGTTCGGCCGTCTTGCGCGTAAATAACAGTTGTTGGTTGCTGAATAAATCGTTCCAAGATAAATTGAGTGTGTCTGCTTTCTCCGCTTGTTTTTGGGTTACTAGGAGCGCAGAATTTCGCAATAGGAGGATTGGAAAGGCAGTATGATTGGCTTCAAAATTAGCTTTAAGTTGTAGCCAGTAGGCTAATTCACCACCACCGCCTATATAGCAGAGATTTGGTAAAATAACTTCTTGGTAGAGCGGTCTCAGGATTACATTGGGGCTGAATTTCTCTGGTTCTTGTTCCAGTAAATGAATCATTTCCTTTTCGGTAAACCACAGCTCGGTGTTGTTTATATGGTATTGTTGGTTTTCAAAAACTATTCTTTCTCTGAGTTGGTCTTCAATATAAAAAAGATTTATGGGTCTTGGATTGACCTGAATAGCGTATTGTTTTTCTATTAGGGTATTCGTACTGCTAACCTTTTTAAACGAAGTCTGTTCCAGCAGTTCTTTTTTGACATAAGGACTGAAAAGTTGCTTGAGTTCTTTATGGTCTCCGTCTACTATCACCAAGCCTTTGTCGCCAAAAAGTTCGTTTGCTAGATAGCGAGTAGCGTCGGCTAGATTATGGTGTTTAAGGTAGCTGTTATGGAATAATTCTTTAAGTTTAGTAGCATTTTCGCCTGGACCTAGTTCCTTTTCAAATAGATGGTATACTTCCTCTAGTCCGTCGGTGCTTAAACGACCTACGGGACCCTGACTGTCTTTGTTCCATTTTACTTTAGTGTTTTTGAAGTTGAAGTAATTGATTTCGGCAAAATCGTGGTCTTCGGTTGCCATCCAATAAACGGGTACAAAATGGAATTCAGGGTAGGTGTTTTTGAGTTGGTCACACAAGTTGATTGTGCTGATGATTTTGTATAAAAAATACAGAGGACCAGTGAACAAGTTCAGTTGGTGTCCCGTTGTAATGGTAAAAGTGTTTGGGTTTGCTAAGGCAGCAATGTTTAAAGTAGTCGTTGCTGAAGCGGCTGAATTTAGATATTGCTGCTCCAGTGCCTTTACTAAAACGGCTCTGTTTTCGACGGGGTAATTTGCTTGTTTTTCGTCTAGTTGTTCTTTGAAATTGGCTAACGTCGGGAATCTATGGTACAGCGGTTTCAGCTCGGGTTTTTGGTCCAGATAATCGTTGATTAGTGGAGTGAAATAACCTGAATTTTGATAACTGATACAGTCTGTAGGCATGTTGTATTACTAATTATGGATTGGTTACAAAGCTGCCGTAAACATAGTCGTCTCCTAGGTAGAAGGTGTTGTTTCCTTTTTTTAGTGACACTTTTTTAAAGTGTATGGTATGCTGAAAGCCAGAACCTAAGGTGGTTGTACTTACTTCGATAGTTCCGCTAACACCTTCCACGCCATCCACACCTGACCAATCGCTAACGATTGCTGGGGTGGTTGTTAAGGTGGGGCAAAAATTGGCATCAGTTACCGTATTTGCATATTGCTTGTAGAACAATTTATTGATGTCGCTTAGCAGTGCGGTACGTGGAGTTGTTGTGACCTCATTGGCAAATAAAGTTGGAAAATTAGCGCCTACGTCTAAAATCATGGCTTCACTGGTTCCGAAATTAAAAATGCGATTGTCGCAACTACTTTTATCGACTACTTCGTCAAAGCCAAGTGCTGGTGGAGTGGCCGTTACGGTATAGTTTCCGAAAACGAACATTCCATTTCCGTCGCCGTATAATTGTGTGCTTCCGTCTGGTTTTAGGAAGGTGGTATTTTTAAGGGTGATATAGTATTTATAGCTAGTGATCTTTGTTTGATTGGTCACCGCATTTGTAACGGTATAGATAGGGGTTACTGTAATTTGAATAATTCCAGAAGTAGCGTCCCATTGTTCGATTTGGTTTGGTATACCGTCGGGAACGGTAGGGCAAAGGTTGTCAGAAGTAACATTACTGCTGTATTTGCGGTAAACCACTTTTACGGTACCAGTGATAGGCACTTCTAACGGGGCTCCTGTAAGCGTAGGTTCTGAGGTGAAATTAGAGGACGGGATTTCTATAAAGAGCATTTGGTTGTCTTTGACTTTGTAGAGTACGTCTTTGAGGCCGCATTTCAATACATTTCCTTCTGAAAAGTCGATGGCATCTACGGTTACATTACCGTCATCACAGGCATTAATAATGAATAATAGGGTAAGTATACTTATAATTCGTTTCATTCTGAGTATAAATTTTTAGCAAAAATAAGTTTTTTATAGTATTAAATTTATGCTTTTATCATTTAATTAGGAACTCTCCTTTTTATATTTGCAGCATGAAAAATGTTTATCTCGATAATGCTGCTACTACACCAATTCGTCCAGAAGTGATTGATGAAATGGTTCGTGTGATGCAAAACGAATATGGTAATCCGTCCTCAACGCATAGCATAGGGCGCAGTGCCAAAGCGGTTATGGAAACAGCTCGAAAAACCATTGCAAGGGAATTGCATTGCAGTGCTTCGGAAATTGTATTTACTTCTAGTGCTACTGAAGCGACCAATTGGGTCTTGCGGAGCGCTGTGAAGGATTATGGTGTTAAACGAATCATCACGTCAAAGGTAGAACACCATGCCACCTTGTACACTGTAAAAGCGTTGCAAGAAGAGTTTGGCATTGCTGTGGACTTCGTTCCTGTTTTTCCTGATGGACGTTTAAATTATAATGAGTTGAATGCTTTATTGGCCCAAGAAGCTAAGACTATAGTTACGTTAATGCATGTTAATAATGAAACGGGAGTGCTACATGATATAGTTACCATTGGAACTATGTGTCAGCAAAATAAAGCCTTGTTTCATTGTGACACCGTTCAGTCTGTTGGTAAATGTTTGTTACCTCTACACGAATTGCCAATTGATTTTATCGTCGCTAGTGCTCATAAATTCCATGGTCCGAAAGGAATAGGTTTTGCTTATGTGCGCAAGAGTTTGGTATTACAACCGTTGTTATTTGGTGGGGAACAGGAAAAGGGATGGCGTGCCGGAACCGAGTCGGTTCATCAAATTGCGGGAATGGCCAAGGCGTTGGAATTATCCTATGCAGAATTGGAGTCGGACCGAGCTCACGTAGAAGCTTTAAAGGTTTATTGTTGGCAACAGTTACAAGCAGTGTTTCCGGATGCTTTGATCAATGGTGCAACTACTTTTTATAGTATATTGAATGTAGTATTGCCTATAGCGGAAAGCAAGACGCCGATGCTCTTGTTTAGTTTGGATATGAAAGGTATAGCCGTATCGCGAGGGAGTGCTTGCCAGAGTGGGAGTGCGAAACCTTCCCATGTATTGGCGGAGATGTTGACGGAAGAGCTGTTGAAAAAGCCTAGTTTACGGATTTCCTTTAGTCATTATAATACGAAAGAAGAGATCGATTATTTGGTTGAAGTTTTACAAGCGATATAAAAAAAGCCCCGATTCAATCGGGGCTTTTTTTATTTTACTAACACGAGGTATTGCCAAGGTTTGAGGTCAAAGGTATCGTCACCTTTCAGTTCTATTTTTTCCTTAGTGAATAGTTCGGAATAGGTTCCTTTTACGTATTTTGAATCCAGCTTGACGGTTGCTGGTTTGTCGCTATAGTTAATCACTGCAATGACTTTGTCTTTGTCTTTGTCTTTGGTACGAGAGAAGGAAATGACTTGGTCCATTTTGTCGTTATAGATGCGCACCATTACGCCTCCTTCTTTACCATTCCACAGGGCATGGTTGCGGTGTTTTAGGTCAAAAAGTGTTTTAAATAAGGACTCGTAGGGCATTTTGCTCCAATCGATTTGGTCTTTATCGAAGAATTTTAGGGAACGGTCTAGTCCGGCTTCTTGTCCGCCATAAACCAACGGCATTCCATTTACAGTTCCGCAAAAGACTATGGAAGCTTTGAGTCCGTCACCAAAATTAGCGATCATATTGCCATTCCAAGAATTCATGTCGTGGTTGTCTGTAAATACCATTCGGTAACCATCGCGCGGGAAGGTGCTTACATCGTGGGCCATGTACTCTACTAGGCCACCCATACTTTTTTTATCACGAGTAACGGCGGCCATTTTATCCCACAAGGTCCATGAATAAGTCATGTCAAACGCTTTTTTGTGTAAGTCTCTTGATTCCCATTCACCCAGCATAAATACGGGTTTTACGGCGTCCATTTCGGCTCTGGCGTTGTCCCAAAAATCGGTTGGAATGAATCCGGCGGTATCACAGCGGTACCCGTCGATGTTAAAATCTTTGACCCAATACACTAGCGCCTCGGTCATGTATTTCCTTAAGCCAGGTTGGTCATAATCAAAATCAATCACATCATCCCAGTCGTACCAAGGAGTAGGTTGGAAGTTTCCCTCTTCAGTTTTGGTGTACCAATCGGGGTGGTCTTTGGCCAACTGATTATCCCAAGAGGAGTGGTTGGCTACCCAGTCCACAATGACATGCATTCCCATGCTGTGGATTTTATCTACCAGGTGCTTGAAATCGGCTTTGGTACCGAATTCAGGGTTGATGCCGTAGTAATCTTTTACCGAATAATAGCTCCCCAGAGTTCCTTTGCGTTTTTCTTTACCGATAGGGTGTATTGGCATAAGCCATATGATGTCGATCCCCATGCTTTTGATTCGAGGCAAGTGGGCTTCGAAGGCTTTGAAGGTTCCTTCGGGTGTAAATTGGCGCACATTAACTTCGTAAATGGTGGCATTTTTACTCCATTCGGGATGTTTAAGTTCGACGTAGTCTTTGGGTTGGTATCTTGAATCCGTGTTTGCATCAGATTTTGATTTGATGCAGCTAACAAAAACAAATGAAAGCAGTACTAAGGCGATTTTGGTTGTGGTTTTCATTTTTAAAAATTAGTTTTTAAAAGTACTAAAAAAAAACCGTCTCGTTTTTTTAACGTGGACGGTTTATATGATCTTCTTGATTACCCTTAGGCGGTGTGTATGTCTATTTTGTTCGGCATTATATATTCCGAGATGGTCTAAGCGGTCGATGCGCACTCTGCCGCTGGCGTGTATGATGTAATTGTTTTCCATCATGATGCCCACGTGTATTATTTTGCCCTCTTCGTTATCGAAGAACGCTAGGTCACCTGGTTCGCTTTCTTCAATAAAGCTAAGCGCTTCCCCTTGGGAGGCTTGTTGGGAAGCGTCACGCAGTAATTTGTATCCATTGAGTTTGTATACCATTTGCGTGAATCCGGAGCAGTCGATGCCGAAGGGTGTTTTACCACCCCATAGATAGGGCGCGTTCAGATAGAGGTAGGCCGTTGCAATTAAATCGGCTTTCGGTTTGACGCCACTAATGCGCAGTCCTTCAAATTCGAATCCTTCGGTGTTCATCTCACTATGATTTAGAAAAGAAAGCGAAGCGCCTAGAGGAATAGGAACCAACATGTTCTTGGCATTGGTCACGTATTCTACTAAATCGGCATTGAGTATGATGGCATCTTTCGACAAGTCGGTGAAATTCTTCTCGGTAATGATTTGGTACTGTTTGACATCAACCCAGCCTTCATAGTGATCGAATTGTACTTTGATTTTTGCCCATTGGTTTTGGGTTTCAAGCACTTCAAAATGTTCGCCAAACAAAACCTGAGAAACGATTTCGCTTCGGTCACTAGGTTCCGCTCGTAACGGGATGATGGCAAGATTGCAAATGGCAAACATTTGAATTATTTTAAATTATGACTTATAAATTTTAAATGGGTTGGAATTCAAAATTTATACTCGATTATTATGCTCTTTCAATAACAATGGCTGAAGCGCCACCTCCACCATTGCAGATGGCTGCAGCTCCTATTTTTGCGTTGTTTTGTTCTAATACATTGATCAGGGTCACGATGATACGGGCGCCCGAACAACCTAGTGGATGTCCTAAGGAAACGGCACCACCGTTAACGTTTACTTTATTATTGTCTAGGCCTAAAATTTTGGCATTGGCTAGCCCTACCACAGAAAAGGCTTCGTTGAATTCAAAATAATCCACATCGGCAACAGTAAGACCTACTTTGTCAAGGGCTTTTGGCAACGCTTTAGAGGGAGCGGTCGTGAACCATTTTGGTTCTTGAGCCGCATCGGCGTAGGATTTAATATAGGCTAAAGGTTTTAATCCCATAGCTAAAGCTTTTTCTTCGCTCATTAATACTAATGCAGCGGCTCCATCATTGATGGTTGAAGCATTGGCGGCAGTAACGGTTCCTTCTTTGGTAAAAGCAGGGTTAAGGGCAGGGATTTTATCTAATTTTACATTAGTATATTCTTCATCTTTGGCAAATACTACTGGTTCACCACGTCTTTGCGGAATGGTCACTGGAATCACTTCGTTATCAAATTTCCCTTCACTCCATGCTTTGGCAGAGCGCTCATAGGACTGAATAGCGAAGGCATCTTGTTCCTCTCGTGTGATGTTATATTCGGCTGCGCACAAGTCGGCGCTTACTCCCATAGCATTATTGTCGTATGCATCACTTAGTCCGTCTTTTTGCATACCGTCTATCAAAGAAGTAGGTCCGAATTTTACTCCGTTTCTCATGTGAACATAATGAGGAATTAAGCTCATGTTTTCCATACCGCCGGCTACTATAATTTCGGCATCACCGTTCATGATGGCTTGGGTTCCTTGCATAACCGCTTTCATTCCCGAGGCACATACTTTGTTAATGGTAGTAGCGATAACACTAGTAGGCAATCCTGCATGCAGTGCTGCTTGACGAGCAGGCGCTTGTCCGACTCCGGCTTGAACGACATTACCCATTAGGACTTCGTCAACTAAATTATAGTCAAGGTTAATTTTATCTAAAGCGCCTTTGATGGCAGTGGCTCCTAATTGCGTCGCAGTAACGGTTGATAAAGACCCCATAAAGCTCCCGATAGGAGTTCGAACTGCTGCTACGATAACTACTTTTTTACTCATGATGAAAGATGTTTGTTTGTATTGCAAAACTAAACTTTTATTACAAAATATGGAATTTGAACCGCAATAATTCTCTATTCTCAAATTAATACCATTAGAATTCTATTCTACTGCATTGAAAGTGAACTATTTTTGATTTTATTTGTTTTAAATACTAAAAAAAGAAATGAAATAGTTGTAAATTATAGAATGATAAATTACATTTGCAACCGCTTAAAGAGAAAGTTCTTTTACAGATTGATAATAATAGGAGAGGTGCCGGAGTGGTAACGGAGCAGATTGCTAATCTGTCGACGGGTAACTGTCGCCAGGGTTCGAG